>JAYUZO010000056.1:0-4746 GCA_043751715.1 Rhodobacterales bacterium
CATATCCGACGATAACTGTCGGAGATAGAAAATGTTCATCCAGACCGAATCCACGCCCAACCCTGCCACGCTGAAATTCCTGCCCGGCCAGACCGTGCTTGATCTTGGCACCGCCGATTTCCCGAATGCCGAGGCGGCGGCCAAAAGCCCGCTGGCGCGGCGCATCTTTGCAGTGCCGGGCGTGACGGGTGTGTTCTTTGGCACGGATTTCGTGACCGTCACCAAGGCGGAAACCACCCAGTGGGATCATCTGAAACCCGGCGTTCTGGGTGCGGTGATGGAGCATTACCAATCGGGTGCCGCCGTAATGGAGGGTGAGGCTTCGGGTGGTGGCCATGCCGCACACACGGGCGAAGACGGCGATATCGTGCGCCAGATCAAGGAATTGCTGGATACGCGCGTGCGGCCGGCGGTGGCGCAGGATGGCGGCGATATCACGTTTCACGGCTTTGACCGGGGGATAGTGTATCTGCACATGCAAGGTGCCTGTGCGGGCTGCCCGTCATCGACGCTGACGTTGAAAATGGGCATCGAAAACCTGCTGCGCCACTATATTCCCGAAGTGCTGGAAGTGCGCCCGGTTGCCGCCTGAACGCCTGATACTGGCGTTTGACACATCGGCGGCGTATTGCGCCGCCGCTTTGCTATCAGGCGACAGGATCGTGGCCGAAGCCTTTGAGCCGATGGAAAAGGGCCAGTCCGAACGCCTGCTGCCCCTGCTGGAACAGGTGCTTGCGCCCCACACATGGCGCGATCTGACTGCCATCGCCGTTGGCACCGGCCCCGGCAATTTTACCGGCGTGCGTATCGGCGTGGCCATGGCGCGCGGTCTGGCGCTTGGCCTGAACATTCCGGCGATTGGGGTGACCCGGCTGGAGGCGCTGGCCCACGGTCTGCCGCGCCCCATCACGGTCATCGAAGATGCGCGGCGCGGGTCGGTGTATGTGCAAGGGTTTGGCACGGCGGATGACAGGGCTTTGCTGCTGGATCACGCTGATCTGCCGCATGGTCTTGAAACCAGCCTTGTCACTGGCAATGCCGCCCCGAATGCGCTGCCCGCTGCCGTGCCCATTGCCCATGCTATCGCCCATGTCGCCGCCAGCCGCGCCGGCCCGCAGCCGCGCGCAGCACCGTTCTACCTGCGCGGCGCCGATGCCGCACCGCCGTCTGACGCGCCGCCAAAGATCCTGCCGTGACGCTTACGCCCCCACACGCCCCCACCCCCATCCCCTGCCCACAGGGGGGAGGGGAGGTGCTGCGCCCATCCGGTGCGCAAGGCACCCACGCGTTACCACAGGCCGCAACAGCACAGGCCCGGTATCTCCCTCCCCCCGCGTGGGGAAGGGATGGGGTGGGGGGGCTGCTGCAAACAAGCCCTCTGGCAAACAGGGCCAATCTGCCATGACCCCCGCCGACATGGCCGCCCTGCACGCCCTGTGCTTTGACCGGCCCCCGCCGTGGTCTGCCGCCACCTTTTCAAGCTTTGCTGCCGACGCGTTATGTTTCACGCTGGAAGAGGCTGAAAGTTTCCTGATCGGCCGCGTTGTGGCGGGTGAGGCTGAATTGCTGACCCTTGCTGTCGCCCCACAAAACCGCCGCCGGGGGCTTGGCGCGCGCCTTGTCACCCGCTTTGTCTATCAGGCCCGCCTGCGCAGTGCCGAACAGGCGTTTCTGGAGGTGGCCGCCGACAATGCCGCCGCCATCGCGCTTTATGCGGCCACCGGATTCGCGCCCACTGGCCGCCGCAAGGGGTATTACCGCGCCCCCGGCCTGCCACCCATTGATGCAATCCTGATGACTCGTGTCCTTGGGGCGGGCGATGCGCCCATTTCCTGATCGTAAAGTCAAAATTCCGTCCATCGGTTGCGCATGGTCACGCAAATAGGTGTTGACCACCCCTGCGCCTTCGGCCCTAACTTCGGCCCATCCCCCGGGCTGGTCTGCCGAATCTGGCAGCCATCGACGGGGCGAGCGAAAAGACAACCTGGGAGAGATACATGACCCTGATGAAACACCTGATGGGCGCTGGCGCACTGCTGGCCCTGACCGCTGGCATGGCCGCTGCCGAGCCTGCCATCATCTTTGATCTTGGCGGCAAGTTCGACAAATCCTTTAACGAGGCGGCGTTCAACGGTGCCACGCGCTGGGCCACCGAAACCGGCGGCACGTTCAAAGAGCTGGAAATGCAGTCCGAGGCACAGCGCGAACAGGCGCTGCGCCAGCTGGCCGAATCCGGGGCCAACCCGGTTGTGATGACGGGCTTTGCCTTTGGTGATGTGCTGAACACGGTGGCACCCGATTTCCCGGAAACAAAATTCGCAATCATCGACGTCGACTGGCTGGATCAGCCCAACGTGTCGCAGATTGCCTTTGCTGAACATGAAGGCAGCTATCTCGTTGGCATGATGGCTGCGCTGGCCTCCAAAACTGGCACAGTCGGCTTTATTGGCGGCATGGATATTCCACTAATCCGCCGCTTTGGCTGCGGATATGCTCAGGGCGTTGTAGCAGCAAATGCCGACGCCAAGGTCGTGCTGAACATGACGGGGACCACCCCAGCTGCGTGGAATGACCCAGTAAAAGGCGCTGAGCTTGCCACCGCACAGCAAAGCCAAGGTGCAGACGTGATTTATGCGGCGGCCGGTGGCACCGGGATTGGCGTACTTCAAACTGCTGCTGATCTAGGCATTTTGTCGATCGGAGTTGATTCCAACCAAAATGGAATGCACCCCGGCAAAGTGCTGACCTCCATGCTTAAGCGCGTGGACAATGCCGTCTATGAAGCGTTCAAAGCTGGTGATGCACTGGAACCAGGCGTCAGCCGCATGAACCTTGCCGCAGGTGGCGTGGGCTACGCGATGGATGAAAACAACGCAGCGCTGGTCACGCCGGAAATGCAGGCGGCGGTTGATGCGGCTGCGGCCAAGATCAAGTCGGGTGAGTTGGTGGTGCATGACTACATGTCAGACAACACCTGCCCAGCAGCCACGTTCTGATCGGCTGACAGGCGAAAAACCAAGGGCCGCGCAACACTGATTGCGCGGCCCATTCCATACCTGAACCGGCCCAAAGACCGGACAGTGCGATCCACGGGGGCCATTTTGGACACGACCTACGCCATTGAACTGCGCGGCATATCCAAATCCTTTGGCCCGGTGCAGGCCAACAAGGATATTGATATCGCCGTGCCGCGCGGCACGATTCACGGCATCATCGGTGAAAACGGCGCGGGTAAATCCACGCTGATGAGCATTCTTTACGGGTTCTATAAGGCCGACGCGGGCGAGATTTTCGTGGGGGGCAAGGCAACCCTGATCCCCGATAGCCAAAGTGCGATCCGGGCAGGCATCGGCATGGTATTTCAGCATTTCAAACTGGTGCAGAACTTTACCGTCTTGGAAAACATCGTGCTGGGTGCCGAGGATGGCCCGATGCTGCGCACGTCCTTGTCCAAAGCGCGGCGCGTGCTGGCTGATCTGGCGCGCGAATATGAACTGGATGTGAACCCCGACGCGCTGATCGAGGATCTGTCGGTGGGCCACCAGCAGCGCGTTGAAATCCTCAAGGCGCTGTACCGGCAGGCCGATATCCTGATTCTGGATGAACCCACAGGCGTGCTGACGCCGTCCGAGGCGGACCATCTGTTCCGCATTTTGCGCGGGCTGCGCGATCAGGGCAAAACCATCATCGTGATCACGCACAAGCTGCGTGAGATCATGGAAAATACCGATAACGTATCGGTCATGCGGCGCGGTACGATGGTGGGGCATGTGAAAACGGCTGACACCAGCCCCGAAGAACTCGCTGAACTGATGGTTGGGCGCAAGGTTCTGCTGGAGGTGGACAAGGGCCCGGCCAACCCCGGCAATGTGGTGCTGATGGTCGAAGACCTGCGCGTGGTGGATGAGGCCGGGGTCGAACGCCTGAAAGGCGTGCGTCTGGATATCCGCAAGGGCGAGATTCTGGGCATTGCCGGTGTGGCAGGCAATGGCCAGTCTGAACTGCTGGCAGCGCTAGCCGGCATCCAGCACGCCACTGGCAAGGTCACCTTCGAAGGGCAGCCCCTGCCTCTGTCCGGCCCCGCTGCCAATGGCCGCACCCGGCGGCAAATCGGCATCGGCCACATTCCCGAAGACCGCCAGACGCTTGGCCTGATCATGGACTTCATGGCGTGGGAGGATATGGCCTTTGGCTATCACCATGACCCGAAGTATCAGAAAAACCCCCTTACCATGAACAACGCCGCCATCCGCGCCGATACCGCGGCCAAGATGGCGATGTATGACGTGCGCCCACCGATTGCGACGCTGCCCGCCAAAAGCTTTTCCGGCGGCAATCAGCAAAAGATCGTGGTCGCGCGTGAGATTGAGGCTGATCCTGACCTTCTGCTGATCGGCCAGCCCACACGCGGCGTGGATATCGGGGCGATTGAATATATCCACAAGGAAATCATCGCCCTACGTGATGCGGGCAAGGCCATTTTGCTGGTATCAGTGGAACTGGATGAGATCATGAGCCTGTCAGACCGCATTGCCGTGATGTTCGATGGCCAGATCATGGGTTTCAAAGACCCCGCGCATACCAACGAACGCGAACTGGGCCTGCTGATGGCGGGCGTTGTGGATAAAGGGGTGGCAGCATGACCAAACTTGGATTTGCAGCAGCAGTCGCTTTCTTTCCGTCAATATTACTTGCCGATTCAACTACGGTTTGCACATTTCCTACTTTGCCTTCAGTGATTGTGAC
>JAYUZO010000057.1:0-1754 GCA_043751715.1 Rhodobacterales bacterium
CCCCCCGCTCTTGGTTAGCCAAACACCGCGCCCTTATGCCGCCTCAAACAGCACTTTGCGCCGCATGAACTGTGTCGCGCGGTCGCTGACCGAACGTGGATCACCTGTGGTCAGGAACCGCGACACCGTGCCAGGACCCCGCATTTCCGGCCGCCTTACCAGATAGTCGGCCAGGGCCGCCGCCACCAGATTGGGCTGCGAATAAACCTTCACACCCGCCCCCAATGCCTCGGCAAAAACCTTTTCCATCAATGGGTAATGCGTACATCCTAACACCGCCGCCTGCGGGTGTGGCATCCGCCGCTTCAACGCCTCGACATGCGCGCGCACCAGCGATTCTGCCAACGCCTCATCCCCCGCCTCAATCGCATCGACCACTCCACCGCAGGGCTGCGCCTCAACATCCACCCCAATCGCCCGAAACGCCAGCTCGCGCTGAAACGCGCGGGATGCCACCGTGGCGGGCGTGGCAAACAGCGCGATGTGTTTCACCGCCACTTCGCGCGGCGGCGAATTATCGCCCCATTGGCGTTCGGTCACAGCCTCAATCATCGGCACGAACACCCCCAGCACCCGCTTGTCCGCAGGCACCCAGGTTTCCTGCATCCGCTTCAGCGCTGCCGCTGAGGCCGTGTTGCAGGCCAGGATCACCAGATCGCAGCCTTCGGACCATAACCGCTCCACCGCCGCCGTCGTCAGGTTAAAAATATCATCCGGAGTGCGCACGCCATAAGGCGCATGGGCATTGTCGCCAAAATACACGAACGGCACATCGGGCAGGCGTTTTTGCAGGGCATCCAGCACAGTCAACCCGCCCAAGCCGCTATCAAACACCCCTACCGCCATGCCCGCACCCCGCGCTGCGCCCGCGCGCTAACGGTAGCGCGCCTCAAACTCATATCCCAGACCATAGGATTTTGACGCCGCGGGGGAAAGGGCATAGGTGGCCCGGCGCAAGGTTTCCATCATCGCCGCCGGATCGCGTGGCAGATCAGCGGCATCCAGTGGTGCACCGATCCGCACGCGCACCGGTGCATCGGTGCGCGCCTTGAATTCCTTCAGCAAAAGGCCAAGCCGCAGGTTGCTGTGCAGGTGCGATGCAATCTGGAACAGCCGCGAATTCTGCCCTTCAAAGAACACGGGCACCACCTTTGCCCCTGACCGGGCAATCATTTTGGCCGTAAAGCCGCGCCAGACCGGGTCCAATGGCTGCGAAAACGGCCGGGCCGCCGTAGAGACCGTGCCACCGGGAAACACTCCGATCGCACCGCCCTGCCCCAGATACCGCAGCGCAGCCGCGCGCGTATCAAGGTTCAGCCGCAGCGCCCCCGGTGTTTCGTCAAAAGAAATCGGCAGCACAACGTCATTCAGCGGTGTGGCGCGGGTGAACACGGCATTTGCCAAAATCCGGAAATCCGCACGGCTGCGGTGCAGGATCTGCGCCATCATCAACCCGTCCAGAATGCCGTAGGGGTGGTTGGCAATCAGCACAAGCGGGCCTGTGCGCGGGATGGCTGCAAGGCTGCCCACCGCCACCTCCAGCGTCAGGCCGTACCGTTCCGGGATCACATCCCAAAAGGCCCGGCCCGCCTGCATGTCTTGTTCATACCCCGCCGCCCTGCGGATCAGGGCCATGCGCCCGGTGGCATTTTCCAACAAACGGATCACCGCCCGCCCCGCCGCACTGCGCGCTGAAGACGCATAGCTGATGTCGCGCGCCAGTTCCGTTTGCATCATAACCCCCACCGTTTGCC
>JAYUZO010000058.1:0-5072 GCA_043751715.1 Rhodobacterales bacterium
GATACCCAATAGCGCCAGCCAGCGGTCATCAGGCCGACGGGCACCCGGTTGTTGCACACAAACAGCCATGCAGGCCCAAGGCCAAACATCACGATCGGGTGGCGGTACAGCCGATAGGTGAACTGGCCCCACGTCGTGCGGGCACGATATTCGGCGACAGTCAGGGTCAGAACATCACCGATGCCGCGGCGGTCAAGGTTGCCGGATGCGGAATGGTGGATGGCATGCTGTTTGCGCCAGACATCGTAGGGGGTCAGGGTCAGCACCCCGATGATACGGCCGACCCAGTCATTCCACGTGCGGTTGGGAAAGAACGCGCCATGGCCGCAGTCGTGCTGAATGGCAAAAAGCCGGACAATAAATCCTCCGTTCAGCATGGCGGGGATCACGGCCCATGCCCAGTGAAACTGCAGGGCAACAAGGGCAATGGCCCAAAGTGTGCCATAACAAAACAGGGTGATGCCAAGTTCCCACGCACTACGGATGGTAGAAGGGTCGCGGTAGCGGGCGAGCAGTTGCACCCAATCACGGGCGGACCGGGGAACTTCACGTGCGGGATCGAACTTCAACTGCGGGCCTTTCCACTGTGGTGGGCCTGTTTAGCGTGGATCGCGCGGGTCGCATAGCCCCTCATGAGGGGAAAAGCTGCGGCGCTTTGGCGATGTCGGGGTGATGCAATACAAAGGGGCAGGGCAATGTGCTGCCCCGCCCCCAACTGATTAAACAACCACTGATACCGCGGTGACTGGTTATTTCGGGACAAGCACCGCGTCGATGACGTGGATCACGCCATTGGACTGGTCCACATCGGCGACCGTAATCGTGCCGATGTTCCGGCTTTCGCTATAGACGGTGGCGGTATCGCCGTTGAATTTGACCGACAGCGCATCGCCCGACAGGGTTTGCAGGTTGGCATAACCATCGGCGCCGACTTGCGCGCGCAGATCGGCGAGTTTGAAGTCACCGGCGACGACATGGGCGGTCAGAACCTTGGTCAGGGTATCCTTGTTTTCTGGCTTCAACAGCGTGTCAACCGTGCCAGCAGGCAGGGCGGCGAACGCATCATTCACCGGGGCGAACACGGTAAAGGGGCCTGCACCGGCCAGCGCATCAACCAGACCTGCGGCAGTGACAGCGGCAACCAGCGTGGTGTGGATGGGGGAGTTCACTGCGTTTTCGACAATGTTCTTTTCTTCAAACATCGCGGCACCGCCGACATCGGGGTTGGCAAAAGCAGCGCTGGCGAAAAGGCTGGCGACAAGGGTAAGGGCGATGGTTTTCATGGTGGTTCTCCCGTTGGCAGACTGCCGGACCATCCGGCTTGCACGCTAACAGGAACGGGAGGGGCGGGCGGTAAGTTTCGGGCCGTGCGATCACGGCTGCGTGAGGTGAGTCAGGCGGTTGACGCCAAGGTGACGCCGGGCTGCGCATGGTTCTGCCATGCGAATGCGGGCGCATCTGCGAAACCCTGTGGGATGAACCGCACGCGGGCCAAAGGACCGCGCGGATCAAGGTCATACAGCCCCGGTCGCGCGACAAGGTAGGCGCGCCAGGTGCGTTCGGGATATGTGCTGATGTGCGTTTTGTGGCGTGTGTGCAGCGTAGAGCCAAGTTTCGCAATCTGGATGCCCGTACCCTTTTCGCTGAATTCCGCAATGACTGCACGGATTTGCAGATCAAATTCAGTGAGATTGATCGTGGGCTTCGGCACCAAAGACATGCCGGGTGTTGGTCCGACCTGAAAAAATGTCTGGCAGGCATGGCGAAAGGCGGCGGGTGCTTTGCCTTCGCCAATCCCTGTGACTGTCGCGCCGAATTCACGTAGTCGCAGGGCCACGTGGCTGAAGTCACGGTCAGAACTGACAAGCACAAAGTTGTTTATCTGTTCACGCAAAGCCAGGGCGATTGCGTCTATGCACAGCAGAATGTCAGCGCCGTTTTTGCCACTGCCGGCATGAACCAGCCGAAATCCGGTGACATCATGCCAATCCGAGGGGCGTTGCGCATCAAGATAAACGCGCTGCACGTGGGGCAGGGCTGCTTGTCCGGCAATCCTTAGAATTTCTGCAACATGCTTTCCGCCGATGTTATCGCCATCAATCAAAACGGCCATGCGCGTTGTCATAATCTGCTCTGCAACAGGTAAAATCCTGACCATGACACTGACGTTAGATTGCGCCGGAAATCGGGCAACTGCATGGTTTATTTGGTCAAAAGATGTAAGCGCGGTATGCAGGTGACGGAGGATGGGTGATTAAAACCACTGCCCCGGTTCCATCAGACCAAGATCCATCAGCTGCTGGCTGTGCCACTGAAATTCGGTCGAATTGCGCCAGTTAAAGCTGGAAATGTCAAACCGGCTGCCGGGGTTGGTGCGCAGGGCCTTGGCGGTGCGGAAAGAACAGACGGCAAGGGTGATGTTGTGGTGCCAGGGGCAGGCGTAGGTGTTGAATTCTTCGTCCGAAAAGGTGAAATCAGGGCGCAGGCGCAGGCCGCGTTTGGCGCGGAATACGGAAATGCGGTCAATCTTGCGCTTGGGCTGGGGGATGTGTTCTTCAAACCGCCAGCGCAGGCCGCCGTAGAAATCCAGCTGGCGTTCCTTGGGGTAATTCTTGTTGGCGGCATCGGGGCGGCCAAGGGCATAGTAACCGGACCGGTCAAGCAAAGCGGTATCAAGCGACACGGCATTCTGAAAACGATCCAGATCTGCGGCATATAAATCAATGACATAAGACAGAATGGCATCACGGCGTTCTTCGGCGTGAAAGGCGATAAGTTCACGGATGCTGCGCGTTTCACAGAACGGGTGGAACAGGTATTCGGCGTTGTAACAGTAGTACAACCAGGTGCCGTCAGCCGCATCAATCACGGCATTCACGGCATCGGACAGGGCGGTATCGGCGTGCACATCATAGCTGACACGGTGCACCTGCGCCTCGAGCGCGTCACTGATGGGCAGGCCATCGGGGGCAAGCAGCACAATGGCGCGAAAGCCTGCGTTCAGATGGTGGCGGATGGTGCTGTCAACCTCGGCCACGTCTTCGGCCATGATCAGGGCGGTCGGCCCTTTGGTCAGCACCAAAGGCGATGTGGCGATCAGGTCGGGGAGCGAGGCATAGCGCAACTGTGGGGCCTTGGGCTGGATGACACTGTCATGGCAGATGAAGGTAAATGCCGCGTGAAGGCAAGGGGTTGGGTGCCTTGACAATGGGGGTGCGCAGGCGGACGCTGGGACCAACCGGGGGAATGCGCATGGACTGGACAGGACTTGCACCTGACGCTGTGGCCGATCTGCTGGGCCAGCTTATCCGCTGTGAAAGCCCCGATCCGCCGGGGGATGAGGCGCGGGTGGCGCGGGCGCTTGTGCGGGTGCTGCGCGATGCGGGCCTTGATCCGCAGGTTGATGAATTTGCACCCAGGCGGTTCAATGTGCTGGTGCGGATGCGGGGGCAAGGCACGCGGGCGCCACTGGTGTTTTCAGCGCATATGGACACGCTGCCTGCGGGCACGGGTGTATGGTCCCATCCGCCGTTCAGCGGGCATTTTGATGGGGTGCGCGTGCATGGGCGGGGCGCGTGCGACATGAAATCAGGGCTGGTGGCGATGGTGTCGGCGGCAATTTCCTTGAAGGATCAGGCGCTTGGCGGTGATCTGGTGCTGGCGTTCACGGGGGGTGAAAGTTCGTCTTGTCTGGGGGCGCGGCGTTTGGTTGAGACAAAGGCGCTGAAGGGGGCGGGGGCGATACTGATCAGCGAGCCTACAAGTTTGCGCGTGGCATTGGCGGAAAAGGCGGCGTTGTGGCTGCGGGTGACGGCGCGGGGGGTGGCGGGGCATCTGTCGGGGGATGCGTCGCGGGGCACGGGGGGGCAGTCGGCAATCCTTGCAATGATGGGGTTTCTGGGGCGGGTGCAATCGGCGCTGCCACATGACCGGCATGCGCTGCTGGGGCCGGTGACGGCGAATGTGGGCAAGATTGCGGGGGGCACGGCGATCAACCTGATGCCGGATTTGTGCGTGGCGGAACTGGATTTGCGGCTGTTGCCGCACCACGATGCGGACCGCATTCAGGAAGGGCTGGAGGATATGGCGGGCGATGGCTTTGCCTTTGCGCGGATTGATCTGAAACCAGCGGTCGAAACGCCAGAGGACAATGCGTTCGCGGCGCTGTGCCTGCGTGAGGCGGCAGCGGTGACGGGCCTGCCGCGCGACCCGGTGGGGGTGACGTATTTCACGGACGCGGCGGTTTTGTGCCCGGCTTTTGGCCTGCCGATGGTGATCATGGGGCCGGGGCAGTTGGGCGGATCGGGGGCGATTGACGAGTCTGTGGTGCTGGCGGATGTGGTGACGGCGTCCCATACCTATACGCGGATCGCGAAGGGGTGGCTGGGCGCGTAAGCCATTGCGGACGCTGTGTTAATTGGCCGGGTTAACAAAAGATTACGGGTATGGCTTTGGTATGGAAAACGTCTGGATTCCGCCCCGATGAAAATGGGGCTGGGGATGCGTTAACGATTGGCTGCGAATCGGGGCAGGTGGGCGGATGTGACGCGGGCGCGGGCGCGGGTGCGTTTGACGGTGTTGGGTCAGTTTGGAGCGGGGTGTGCGGCTTGCACGCAACATGAGCTTTCTTTCTTCTCTTGCCCGGAATCGAGGGCGAAGCCCGCCGGGCCGCGCCCGACCGCCCCTCTGATCTATTGAATGGGGGGCGGGTGCGATTGCAACGTTTCGCCTAGAACTTCTGTGGGAGTTGTTGAACCATAAAGTGCCTACATCATAGGTTGCTGCACCCACCCGCGGTCGGGCGCGGCCCTCTGTCGTGAGCAGACGCAACCGGCGCAATAGGATACCCCGGATTCAAACGGACCCACCACCCATTTGACGGGGCCATTTGACGGGGCCATTTGAATGCCCGCGCATTTGCGTGTAGGACGCACACACCGGGCGACCGGCGTTTTCCGACTAGCAGGACCAACCCCCATGGCCGATCCGAAAAAGCTGTTCATCAAGACCTATGGGTGCCAGATGAACGTCTATGACAGCACCCGCATGGCCGATGCCATGGCGGCTGATGG
>JAYUZO010000059.1:0-4677 GCA_043751715.1 Rhodobacterales bacterium
ACGCCGATATCAGGCCGCGCGGCCAGCATGGCGTCAATGGTGGTATGGCTTTCGATGCCGTCCACACTGCCCTTGCGGCTGACGGTGGCGGCCAGTTCCCAATCGGGGCTGGCGTTGATGGCGGGCACGTGCTGATCAACGGCAATCTTGCCGATGCCGACAAGGGCGATTTTCATGCAGCACTCCTGTGTTGGATCAAACCCGCCCTGTCAGCCAGCGCCTCCCCTCCCCCTTGTGGGGAGGGGGTGGGGGAGAGGGGTATTCTGACGGAGGGGGGTATTCTGACGGAGGGGGCAAAGTCTTGAAAACGCAGAACAAGCCCCCCCACCCCAGCCCTCCCCCACAGGGGGGGAGGGAGGTACCGGGTGGTCAGGTGTGGTGCCCTGCAATCAGTTGCGCTGGTCATCAATGGCTTTCCCGCGCCACGGCATTGCCACGGCAGCCCACTAGGAAATCCATATCCGCGCCCTTGTCGGCCCCCTGCACATGGTCGTGATACAGCTTGGCATAACCCCCCGTTGGCGGCGCCACTGCCGGGGTCCAGGCCGCCAGCCGCGCCTGCAGTTCCGCCTCTGGAATATCCAGATGCAACCGCCGCCCGGCCACGTCCAGTTCAATGTAATCACCAGACCGCACCACTGCCAAAGGCCCGCCGCGCGCCGCCTCGGGACTGGTATGCAAAACCACCGTCCCATAAGCCGTGCCCGACATCCGCGCATCCGATATGCGCACCATATCGGTAATCCCCTTGCGCAGCACCTTGGGCGGCAGGCCCATATTGCCCACCTCTGCCATCCCCGGATAGCCCCGTGGCCCGCAGTTCTTCAGCACCATCACGCTGGTTTCATCAATATCCAGCGCCTCATCCTCGATCCGCGCCTTGTAATCGTCGATATCCTCAAACACCACCGCACGCCCCCGGTGCTGCATCAGCGCCGGTGTTGCCGCCGACGGTTTCAGCACCGCCCCATCCGGCGCAAGGTTGCCCTTCACCACCACAATCCCGCCCGATTGCGTCAGCGCCTGTTCCGTCGGCAAAATCACGTCATCGTTCCAGTTGCGCACATCCTTGACCTCGTCCCAGATGCCGCCCCCCGACACCGTCAGCGCATCACGGTTCAGCAGGCCCGCCTCGCCCAGCCGCCGGATCACCGCTGGCAGCCCGCCTGCATAAAAGAATTCTTCCATCAGATACTTACCCGATGGCATCAGGTTCACGATCGTGGGCACATTACGCCCCCAGTCATCCCAATCCTTCAGATCCAGATCAATCCCGCACCGCCCGGCTATCGCCAGCAGGTGGATCACCGCATTGGTGCTGCCCCCAATTGCCGCATTCGCCCGGATCGCGTTCTGGAACGCCTCACGTGTCAGAATATCGGATGGTTTCAGATCATCCTTCACCATCTGCACAATCCGCCGCCCCGTCAGATGCGCCATCACCCGGCGGCGGCTGTCCACCGCTGGAATGGCCGCGTTGCCCGACAGCGTCATGCCCAACGCCTCCACCATGCTTGCCATCGTGCTCGCCGTGCCCATGGTGTTGCACGAACCGGGGGAGCGGGACATGCTGGCCTCCGCCTCTACAAATTCCGCTTCCGTCATCTCACCGGCCTTCACGGCCTCGGAAAACTTCCACAAATGCGTGCCGGACCCCACGCGTTCACCGCGGAAATAGCCGTTCAGCATCGGCCCGCCCGAAACCATGATCGTGGGCAGGTCCACCGACGCCGCCCCCATCAGCAGGCTTGGCGTCGTCTTGTCACACCCGACCAGACACACCACCCCGTCCATCTGCTGGCCCCGGATGGTTTCCTCAACAGTCATCGCCGCAAGGTTACGGAACATCATCGCCGTAGGGCGGAAACCAGACTCGCTGACCGACATCACCGGCACGATCACCGGGAAACCGCCCGCCTCATACACGCCATGCTTTACGCGTTCGGCCAGATCATTCAGATGGGCGTTGCAGGGGTTGAGTTCTGAAAACGTGTTCAGAATGCCAATCACCGGGCGGCCATCGAACAGATCGGCAGGCAGGCCCTGATTTTTCATCCACGACCGGTGGTAAATCGCGTCCTTCGATGTGCCAGCGAACCATTCCTGTGAACGCAGTTTGCGGGGCCATGCGGCGGGTTTGAATGTCATGACGGGCTCCTTACAGGGCGTGAACGTGGGTGGCGCCGGGGGTTTTCGCGGCAAAGGTCAGGGTGTTGCGCAGGGGCTGGCCAAAATCGGGGGCCGCAATTTCGAACACATCGCCGCCTTCGGTCTTGATGCCATCGGCAAAGGACAGGGTCGCCGTGCCAAAGAAATGCACATGCAGATCGCCGGGCTGGCAGAAGATGCCGTATTTGAAGTGGTGGTGTTCAAGGTTGGCAATCGTGTGCGACATGTTCGCCTCACCGCTCAGAAACGGCTTTTCCCACAGGGTTTTCCCGCCCCGCAGAATGCGGCTGGTGCCGCGTATATCTGCGGGCAGATCGCCGATCAGGATTTCCGGACCGTATGAGGCCACGCGCAGCTTGGAATGCGCAAGGTACAGGTAGTTCACCCGCTCTGTCACATGATCGGAAAATTCATTCCCCAGCGCCCAGCCAATGCGGTGCGGCACCCCGTCCGGGCCGATCAGGTAGATGCCTGCAATTTCCGGCTCCTCACCACCATCTTCGGCGAACCCCGGTGCCTGCAAAGCCGCACCCGGTGCCACGGCGGCGTGGCCGTTGCCTTTATAGAACCACTCGGACTGTGCGCCCACGGCACCCGGCGCAGGGCGGCCGCCTTCCAGCCCCATGCGGAACATTTTCATGCTGTCGGTCAGGGTATCCTCACCCGTCAGCTTTGCGTGCATGGCATCGCGAGCGGACGCCGACCCCAGATGGGTCAGCCCCGTGCCGGTCAGGTGCAAATGCGCCGGGTCCGCATGGCTGACCGGCAGATCGAACGCGGCACCCGCCAGATCAACCACCGCGCCCGTGCCCCGCAGCGCCACCTCGGCGGCCAGACTGTGCCCTGCCGCAATCGCAGCCATCGCCAGTTCGTAAACCGACGCGGTGCCCTGCACCACGCGCGCCTCGGCCCCATGGCGCACGACCACGCCCACACCCTGAACGCATGATAAATGCATCGCCTGCCTCACTTGTTCTTGTTGTAAACGTCAAAGATCACGGCAGCCAGCAGCACCAGCCCCTTGATCATCTGCTGGTAATCAATGCCGATCCCCAGGATCGACATGCCCATGTTCATCACACCCATGATCAGCGCCCCGATCACCACCCCAATGATCTTGCCCGATCCGCCCGCCATGGCCGCACCGCCAATGAACACGGCGGCAATCGCATCCAGTTCAAACCCCGTGCCCGCCTTGGGCGTGGCGCTGTTCAGGCGTGCGGTCACGATCATGCCCGCCAGTGCCGCCAGCATCCCCACGTTCACAAAACAGAAAAACACCAGCCGGTCGGTGCGGATGCCTGACAGTTTGGCGGCCTTTTCATTGCCGCCCACAGCATAAATGCGCCGCCCCTGCACGGTGTTTTCGGTGAAAAACGCATAAAGAATGGTCAGCACCGTCAGCACGATCAGCACATTCGGCAGCCCCCGGAACGACGCCAGCTGATAGCCCACAAAACCCGTGGCGGCGGCGATAATGATCGTGCGGCCCCAGAACAGGCCTGTGGGTTCGGGCGTGATGCCAAATTCAATATCCCGCGCCCGTGCCCGCATCCCGATCCAGACGATCACCCCAATGGCAATCGCCACAATGATCAGCGTCAGGCCATGCGGCTTTTCCAGCCCCGTGGGGTCAGGGATAAACCCCGATGACATCGCCTGAAAGGATTTCGGGAAGGGCCCGATGTTTTGCCCGCCCAGCAGCAGCAGCGTGGCCCCGCGAAAGATCATCATGCCCGCCAGCGTCACGATGAACGACGGGATGCGCCAGAACGCCACCCAATAGCCCTGTGCTGCACCAATCAGTGCGCCCACCATCAGGGTCAGCACAATCACCACCGGCACCGGCAATTCCAGATCCACCGTCAGCCATGCCGCCACAGCGCCAGTAAAGGCCGCAACAGACCCCACGGACAGGTCAATATGCCCGGCCACAATCACCAGCAGCATGCCAAGGGCAAGGATAATCACATGGCCGTTCTGCAGAAAAATGTTGGTGATGTTGGGCGCCTGCAGGAACATCGGCTTGCCCTGCATGCCTACCAGCACCGAAAACAGCGCCACAATCGCCACCAGTGCCAGCAGCATGCCGTTTTCGCGCAAATGGCCTGCCAGCGCGCTTGGTTTCTTGTCTGACATCAGGCCACCCTCCCCACGTCTTTCACGATCAACGCCATGATCTTTTCCTGATTGGCCTCATCGCGCGACAATTCCCCCACGATGCGGCCTTCGTTCATCACATAAATCCGGTCACACATGCCCAGCAGTTCCGGCATTTCCGATGAAATCATCAGCACGCCCCGCCCCGTTTCCGCCAGTTCCTTCATGATCGTATAAATTTCAAACTTCGCCCCCACGTCGATGCCCCGCGTCGGTTCATCCAGGATCAGCAGGTCAGGCTCGGTGAACAGCCATTTCGACAGGACCACCTTTTGCTGGTTGCCGCCCGACAGGTTCACCACCTTTTGCTGCACGGATGGCGTGCGGATCGCGAGTTGCTTGCGGTAG
>JAYUZO010000060.1:0-6715 GCA_043751715.1 Rhodobacterales bacterium
TGGCGACCGGGCCTTTGGGCAGCTTTGTGGTCTGGCGGCGGATGGCCTATTTCGGTGATGCCACAGCGCATGCGGCCATTCTGGGCGTGGCTTTGGCACTGGCCACCGACCTGCCCGTGGGGTTGGGCACGCTGATGGTGGCACTGGCGATGGCGGCGACGGTATCAACGCTGTCGGCCAAGGGTTGGGCGATGGATACGACGCTGGGGGTGCTGGCGCATGCGGCACTTGCCGTGGGGCTGGTGGCGGTATCGTTCATCCCGCAGGTCAGGGTAGACCTGTCGGCCTATCTGTTTGGTGATATTCTGGCGGTCAGCCGCACCGACCTGTTGTTCATCTGGGGTGGGGCCGGGCTGGTGCTGGCGCTGCTGGCCTGGCGGTGGCAGGCGCTGTTGACCGCGACGCTGAACGCCGATCTGGCCCATGCAGCGGGCATCAACCCGGACCGTGAAAGGCTGGTGCTGACGCTGGCATTGGCCGTGGTGGTGGCGGTGGCGCTGAAGGTGGTTGGGGCGCTGCTGATTGCGGCCATGCTGATCATTCCGGCGGCCGCTGCGCGGGGTTTGACGCGCAATCCCGAAGGCATGGCGGTGGTCGCGACACTGATCGGGGCGGGGGCGACGGTGGCTGGCCTGTGGGGATCATTGCAATGGGATACGCCAGCCGGGCCATCCATCATCGTGGCGGCCACGGTGGTGTTTGTTCTGTCAGCCAGTGCTGCGCGGCGGGTCTAGACCAAATCTTTTCAGAAAAGATTTGCCAAAAATCTTGTGAAGATTTTTTGGCCTTTGCCAGCGGCGCGGCTAGCCCGTTATGAACGCCGTGACCATCAGGCAGGCCACCACCCCTGCGGTCAGCACAAACCGCAATCGCAGCCACCATGGTGGGGCAAGGCCGCGCTGCCAGAACATGATGTCCAGCCCGATCAGCAGCAAAAACCCGAACGCAAGCCAGATGGCAGAACTGACCGGGCCGCTGCCGACAAAGAAAAACGCCCACAAGGCCGGGATCACCGACAGCGCATATCCATAGGCCGCAACCTGCCCGGTGGCCTTTGTGGCAAACCCCCAGAGCACGCCTGACATGAACGACAGAATGATCGTGCCATAGGCCAGCGCCATATAGGGGCCGACAAAGCGCGGGCCGATCGTGGTGACCACCCATGATGACAGCGGGGGTGAAAGCTCGGTCGCCACGCTTGCCAGAAACGGGATCAGACCCGCCAGGCCAAGGATCAGGGCTGACCGGGGGATGGGCGTCATGCGTGCCCTTTCAGGCTGGCGATCAAGGCGTTGATGCGCTTTGTCCGGGTGGGCAGGGTTTTGGCACCGTCGATCTGATACAGATGCGCCCGCTGTTTGCCGGGTGTGAGTGTTGACCATTCCTGCGTCACGTCGCCGGCGCGCAGGGCGGCCATCACATCATCGGCGGTATCGACCACATCATCAGGTGCCGGGCGCAAGCGCACCTCGACCCATTCGCCGGGCACAAGGCCAGCGAGGCCCAGCAGGCTTTGCCCGACCCAAAGGAATACATCAGGGCAGACGGGAGCGCGGGTGAGGGCAAGGTTGAAGGAGTCATCATTGATCTCACCCGCCACCCGCCGGGTCTTGCCAAGCGCTGCCACCACTTCTGTTGGCAGGCGCAAGATCGTATAGATGCTTTTGCCCCATTCCATCGGCTCTACCCGGCCTTCGAATTGCACGAACTGCGACATGCCGTGCCGCGCAGGATGCGTGTCATGCCCGCTCAAACGCAAGACGCGCGCCAAGTGCGGCAAAGGAGGCTGCGAAGGCCCGCCGCATCCAGATCAACACCAATGGCTTACCCAGAATAGCTTGACGCCCGGATGCACCAATCGCGACGTAAATCACGAAGGTGACAAACGTCACAGCCGAAAATCCAAGCCCCAGTGTGATCATTGGGGCAAGGCCCGGATCCGCGGTAGGAAGGAACTGCGGCAGGAAGGCCACAAAGAACAGCGGCAGCTTTGGATTCAGGATGTTCAGCAGAATGCCGCGCCACACCAATTGCCCCGGTGATCCGCCCTTGTCTGCGCCGATAGACAGTGATCCGGTAGATTGCAGAACGGCCCATGCCATCCACAATAGATAGGCAACACCGGCGAATTTGATCGTCTGGAACAAAACGGCGCTTGTGTGCAGGACGGCTGCCAACCCGGCCAGCGCAACTACCATGTGAAACACTGTTGCAATTGTGCAGCCAACCGTCGCCCACAACCCTGCGCGCCAACCGGCCCCCAAAGTAACTGACAACGTGTAAACCACGCCGATGCCCGGCGTCAGGCAGACAATAAATGCGGTCAAAAGAAATTCAATCGACATCAACTTTTCCTTTCATACCGGTTCGCGCAGGATACGCGGCACCTTGAATTCCACGTTCTCGACCGCTGTTTCGACCAGTTCCACCGTCACAGCAAAGCGCGCACGAAAGGCATCAATCACCTCGTTTACCAGCACTTCGGGGGCGGATGCACCTGCGGTGATGCCGATGGTGCGAATGCCCTGCAAGGCGCGCCAATCGATATCAGCCGCGCGTTGAACAAGCTGGGCATAGGCGCAACCGGCACTGCGGCCAACCTCAACCAGACGCAAGCTGTTGGAGGAATTGGGCGCACCGATCACCAGCAGCGCGTCAATCCGGGGCGCAATCGCCTTGACCGCGTGCTGCCGGTTGGTGGTGGCATAGCAGATATCTTCGTGCGCGGGGGCGATGATGGCGGGAAACCGGGCCATCAGGGCGGCGGCAATTCCAGCGGTATCATCGACAGACAGGGTGGTCTGGGTGATATAGGCAAGGCGGGCCGGATCGCGCACCTGCAGTTGCGCCACATCACCCTCGGTTTCGACCAGCAGCACGTCTCCGGGGGGCAATTGGCCCATGGTGCCCACGGTTTCAGGGTGGCCGGCGTGACCGATCATGATCAGCTGCAGACCGCCCTCATGGTGACGTGCGGCCTCATTATGGACCTTGGTCACCAAGGGGCAGGTGGCATCAACGGCAATCATGTTACGGCGCGCGGCCTCGGCGGGCACGGATTTGGGCACACCGTGGGCGGAAAAGATCACCGGGCGGTCTGTGGGGGCATCATCCAGTTCTTCCACGAACACGGCACCTTTGGCGCGCAGGTCATCAACGACGAATTTGTTATGCACGATTTCGTGCCGGACATAGACGGGCGCGCCCCATTTCTGCAGCGCCATTTCAACGATCTTGATCGCGCGGTCGACACCGGCACAAAACCCGCGCGGGGCAGCAAGGTAAAGGGTGAGGGGGGGCAGTTGCATGGGAACCTCGTGGCGGCATGGCCCCTTTATGCGCGCAATCGCGGGGCGGGGTCCAGTGTCAGAAGATCAGCGCGCCGACACCGGCAAGCACCATATAGCGCCCGGTCTTGGCAATGGCGACAAGGGCCACGAAATGCGGCCAGGGCGTACGCAACATGCCAGAGGCCAGCACAATGGCATCGCCGAACGGCGCCCAGCTGAGCAGCAGCGACCAGTGGCCCCAGCGGTGAAACCAGTGTGTGGCGCGGTTCATCTGTGCAGCCGAGGCGGGAAACCACGGGCGGGTCTGCCAGCGGGCGATCTGCCTGCCGATGATGAAGGTTGCGCAAGAGCCAAGGGTATTGCCGACAGAGGCGACGATGATCAGCAGCCACAGGGGGGCAATGGCGGCGGCCTGTGCCGCGACAAAGATGATCTCGGATTGAATGGGAATGGGGGTGGCGGCCAGCAGGGCTGCAATGAACAGGCCGGTCAGGCCCAGCGGTTCCCACATCATGCCATATCAGGTTTGCTTGGGATGACGGCCTGCAAGGGCAGGATCAGCGGTGGGTTCACGGCAAACACCGCTTTGCCCGCATGAAAAAGGCGCGGTTTCCCGCGCCCTTTGGTTTGGCCATGGCGTGCGGTCATTCTGCTGCAGCGCTTGTCTCATCGCGCTCAAGCGCACGGGGTTCGCGCGGTGGCCGCCCGATCACATCGCGCAGTTCGTCAAGTTCGATAAAGTTATCGGCCTGACGACGCAATTCATCGGCAATCATCGGTGGTTGGCTGCGGATCGTTGATACCACCGACACGCGCACGCCCTGACGCTGCAGGCTTTCCACCAGCGGGCGGAAATCACCATCACCGGAAAACAGCACGATATGATCGACACGCGGCGCAAGTTCCATGGCATCGACCGTCAGTTCGATGTCCATGTTGCCCTTCACCTTACGGCGGCCCTGACTATCGGTGTATTCCTTGGCCGGTTTGGTGACCATGGTAAAGCCGTTGTAATGCAGCCAGTCGACCAGCGGGCGGATTGGCGAATAGTCATCATTTTCCAGCAAAGCGGTATAGTAGAACGCCCGCAGCAATTTGCCGCGCCGCATGAATTCTGACCGCAAAAGCTTGTAGTCAATGTCAAACCCAAGCGCCTTGGCGGCTGCATACAGGTTCGACCCGTCGATGAAGAGCGCAAGACGCTCGTCCTTGTAAAACATCGTTTTCCCCTCAATGTTTCTGCACCAACCGAAAATCGTTTCAATGGGTGTAGTCTACCACTGAAAGCCGATAGCGAGACGTGTTAAATATCAGTCGAAAATGCGCCACGACAAGCACCCTTACACGGAAGTTTTACATTGCTACGCGAAATGGAACAACGCGCTCTGGTTGCAATGGGCGCGAATCTGCCTTTCGAAACCCTTTCGCCTGCACAGACGCTGCGGCAGGCCTTGGCGTCAATTGTCGCAAATGGTCATTTAATTGTCGCAAAAAGCCGTTTTTACCAAACGCCTTGTTTTCCGGCAGGGGCAGGGCCGGATTATGTGAATGCGGCCTGTGTTTTGCAGTTTCCCGCCGATGTTTCCCCGCAAAGCGTGCTAAACCTACTCCATAAGGTTGAAAACCAGTTTGGCAGAAAGCGTGAACAGCGATGGGGGATGCGCACGCTGGACCTTGATCTGGTGGCGTTTGGTGATTCGGTCATCCCTGATGCATCGGTGCAGGCGCGATGGCGCAACCTGCCAATGGCGCAGCAGGTGCGATCAGCGCCGGATGAGTTAATCCTGCCGCATCCGCGCCTGCAGGACCGGGCGTTTGTGCTGGTGCCCTTGGCCGATGTGGCGGCGGATTGGCGGCATCCGTTGTTGGGGCTGACGGTGGCGCAGATGGTGGCGGCCTTGCCCGCGGCGGATCGGGCGGCAATGGAGCCGCTGGATGACGCATAACCCCGCGATTCAACGCTTGTCTTTGCTGTGCCTGCAGCATAGATAGCGGGTCTTATGCCCAGACTTGGAGTGCCCCATGGCCCGCGTGACGGTTGAAGATTGCGTTGACAAGGTTCCGAACCGGTTCGAACTTGTGATGCTGGCGGCGCACCGTGCACGCGAGATTACGGCAGGGTCGGCGGCAACGGTTGACCGCGACAATGACAAGAACCCGGTTGTGGCCTTGCGCGAAATTGCGGAAGAAACGCAGGGTGCCGAAGACCTGCGCGAACGGATGATTTCCAGCCACCAGACCCAGATCGAGGTTGACGAGCCGGAAGATGACCAGATGTCATTGTTGATGGCCGGTGAGATTGACCGCCCGATGGTCGATGACATGTCGGAAGAAAAGCTGTTGCGCGCACTGATGGAAGCGCAAGGCGAGCTTTGATCCAAGGGCGATAAGGGAATGATCGACGTCGAAGACCTGATCGCCCTTGTCCACAACTATAACCCACGCACAAACACAGACCTGATCCGTCGGGCCTATGCCTATGGCACGCAGATGCACGAAGGCCAGATGCGCCATTCGGGCGAGCCGTACTTCAGCCATCCGATTGCGGTGGCGGCTATTCTGACCGAACAGCGGCTGGATGATGCAACAATCGTGACTGCGCTGCTGCATGACACGATCGAAGATACCAAGTCGACCTATGCCGAAGTGTCGCGCCAGTTTGGCGTGGAGGTGGCAGAGCTGGTGGATGGGGTGACCAAGCTGACCAATCTGCAATTGTCATCAACCCAAAGCCAGCAGGCGGAGAATTTTCGCAAGCTGTTCATGGCGATGTCAAAAGACCTGCGGGTGATTCTGGTCAAGCTGGCCGACCGGCTGCACAACATGCGCACGATCAAAAGCATGCGGGCGGAAAAGCAGGCGCAAAAGGCGCGCGAGACGATGGAGATCTTTGCGCCGCTTGCGGGCCGGATGGGCATGCAGTGGATGCGTGAGGAACTGGAGGACCTGTCGTTCAAGGTGCTGAACCCGGATGCGCGCAATTCGATCATGCGGCGGTTTGTGACGCTGCAGCGTGAAACGGGCGATGTGGTGCACAAGATCAGCGCGGATATCCAGACGGAACTGGAAAAGGCGCGGATCGAGGCGGATGTGTATGGCCGGGCGAAAAAGCCCTACAGCATCTGGCGCAAGATGCAGGAAAAGGACCTGGCGTTTTCGCGGCTGTCGGACATTTACGGATTTCGCATCATCTGTGCGGATGTGGCAGATTGTTACCGCATTCTGGGGGTGATCCACCAACGCTGGCGGGCGGTGCCGGGGCGGTTCAAGGATTACCTGAGCCAACCCAAGAACAACGGCTACCGCAGTATTCACACCACGGTATCGGGCCGTGATGGCAAGCGGGTGGAAGTGCAGATCCGCACGCGCGAAATGCACGAGGTGGCCGAGGCCGGGGTGGCGGCGCATTGGTCGTACCGCGAAGG
>JAYUZO010000061.1:0-1963 GCA_043751715.1 Rhodobacterales bacterium
ATGGCATCGACCAGCGGCTGCAAGCCGTTTTCGCGCGCGATCATCGCCTTGGTGCGGCGTTTGGGTTTGTAGGGCAGGTAGATATCTTCAAGCTCGGCCTTGGTGCCCGCGCGTGCCACCAGCAGCGCCAAAGCATCCGTCATCTTGCCCTGATCGGTGATCGACCCGGCAATGGCTTTGCGCCGCACCTCCAATTCGCGCAGATAGGTCAGCCGTTCGGCCAGATTGCGCAGCTGCGTGTCATCAAGGCCGCCCGTCGCCTCCTTGCGGTAGCGCGCGATGAAGGGCACGGTGGCCCCGTCATCCAGCAGGCCGATGGCGGCTATGACCTGCGCCGGTGTTGCGCCGATTTCGGTGGCGATGGTTTGGGGAATGCGGGCGATGGTCATGCGAATCCTGTCCGGGTGGGGCACCGCAATCTTACCCGGCAGGGCCGGGAGAATGCCAGATGCGACGCGCCGTATCGCGGATTGCGGTGGCCAGCCCTTGGTTGACCAGATGGGCCACCAATATCAGCATGACCAGAACAGCGGTCGTTTCCCAATGCGTCTGCCACCCTTGCCAGATGCGACCTATCCAGGATGGCCCTGCCGTACCCGCGATTGTTTTCAGGGCCATCAGCCAGTCAGGATCGGCCGGAACCGCCCGCACCTGCCACAGCGGTGTCAGTGCAAGGAATACCAGACCGGTGATGCACAGGATCGCCGTCCAGTTCGTGCCCCTGCGCCAGTCGATCAACTGCAAAAGGCGCGGTTCAGACCGGTTGTCATAGGCCATGGCATGTGCGGATTCGCCCGCCACCTGCATGTCTGGCGGCAGGTTCAGTGGGGCATAGCCATCAACCCCGGTGGCCAGTTTGGCCATAACCGACGGGTGGATCATCGGTGCGTCCCGTGTGCCTTCGGCCATCAGGTTCAGGCGCGGGGCAAAACGGTAAAGGCTGCCCAGTCTGGCACGCGAATCGTGAATTGGCGCTGCGTCAAACCGGCGGCGCGCAAATGCGTCAAGGGCCATGGTGTCAAACACCAGACCTGCTGCACTGGCCTGACCGGCCATCCAGCCCAGCGGGGCCATGGCGCAGGCGTCATCCGGATAACCACCCCCCACATCCGAATGCACACCGGCAAACCACACTTCCTGCACGGTCGGATTGCGCAACTGGTCTTTGCGCGATGTCATGTCAAACCGCACGGGATGGAAGGTCAGCCGCGCATCATCTAGTGACAGGGCATGGGCCACATCCTGCACGACCGGGCTGCACTGACGGTTGCGAAACACAATGGGCCAGACCCACCAGTTGATCAGATTGCGCAGTTCTTCAAAGGGCACGCCATAGGCTTCTACCGTGTCAAACAGGCCCATCAGGCGCACCTTGACGGTATCCGGCGCGTGGTTTGCAGGCTGCTGGGCCTGTACGTCTGCGTGCGGCCGCTGGCGCAGCAACCCACGTTTGATACGAATGCCGCCGTCGCGCAGTGCGCGCACCGCACCGATCAACGGGTTCATGCACAGACCTACGCCGTCTTTCCACACCGGCGCCGTTTCACTGCGGTAGGCATACCACGCAGCCATCACGGCGCGGTTCATGTCGCCTTCGGTGATGGGTGCGCCGTCAAGGATGCGTGGCATCAGGCCCTGCATGCGGATCATCCCGGCAAGCGTGCGCACGGTAAAGGCGCCGCGGCTGAAACCGAACAGAAAGATCTCATCACCGGGATCCCAGTTCATGCACAAGAACCGGTACAGATGCCTGACGTTGGCGGGCACGCCGTAGCCGGTGATGCCGTCTAGCACCCGGATCAGGGTGCGGCTGGATGTGCCGACACCGGGGATATACCGGGCGATTTGTGGTATGCCCGCGGCCCCGGTTTTATCGAGCGCCAGATACAAGCGCCAGACATTGGATTCCTGCGTGGTAAAGGCATTGCCGGTGCCATCGGCGAAAATGACGATCCGTTTCGGT
>JAYUZO010000062.1:0-8308 GCA_043751715.1 Rhodobacterales bacterium
AGCACCTCGGGGGCGATCAGCGGAACCTTGCCCGCGTTGATCAGTTGGCGTCCATCAGTTGTCACGTTAAAAACCGGGGGTCTTTGTGGCTGGCCTTCCGAGGGCCATTCTTGTTCATTTATCTAGTCAGCATCGACCGGTATGGCCTGGGTCAACCCAAGCATCTTGATTGCAAGTGTCACGTCGTTGGTCACGATGTCGGCCTCTGATGCCGTGATCGCAACGGGGAAATTCACCAGGGCCGCACCACCGAGTGCGATGGGCAATTGCCCGGCAGTCATCTGTTTCAGCGCGGTAATCATGGCGCAGGTGGCCTCCAGTTCTTCGGGCAGCGCCAGCGATACCATCGCCGCGTCAAACCGGCGCACCGCAAGCAATGCGCGCAGATCACCTTCGGTCGGGCCTACGCGCAGGCACACCGAAATGCTCTTGCGGCGCAACTGGCCCAGCAGAACGAACGCACCCAGCGTATGCTGCTGGCCCTGCGGCACAATCAGCAGAACGGTGGACAGCCCCGCATCATCAGCCGATCCGTTATCGGCAGACCACCCCGCCCCGATCTGACGCAAGATCGCCTGCAGCCGGGACGACCCCATGGTCACTTCGGCAAAGGTCATCGTGTCATCTTCCCAGGCCTTGCCCAGCCTGCGGGCGATTTCCGGCAGATAACGGTCCGAAAACATGGTAGGCGAAATGCGGGCGCGGCGCAGTTCGGGCTTCAGCGCCTCAAAATCGGTCAGGTCCGAATTGACGACAGCGTGCATCAGACGTTCGATCAGGTCATCGCGCAGAGGGGACGTCATGCTGAATTCGCCCTTTACCAACCGCGCAACAACATCAGACGCAAAAGTTTCAACGCCGCCAGAGGCACGCAAAAACTGCTTTCCCGACCCTGAACCTTGTCCATCCTGCATTCCCGGGCTCCGCTGGCAGTGCTGACCGCGTAACCTATCATATAGGCCTGTCAACATGCCTTTCCTACTGCAAACTACACATGACAGTTAAAAATGTCCAGTTCACCTGACAATCATGCGACATTGGGGTGCGACATCAGGGTGCGACGGCTGAAAAAACCGTATAATACCCTGTATTTACGTACATATTTGCAAAATGTGGCAGAATTCACCGAAAATTTCCAAACTGCCCAAATTGTAAGTTTAGGTTGACACTTCGGATGCGATCACTAACCTGTCAACAGTTCCAGCGCCCGAAAGACCAGCATACAGATGACTGCTATCCCCCATACAGGCCGCACGCGGGCACCCCTTTACACCCCCTCGCAGCGGGTGCGGCGTGACGGCACGCGGTGGACTTTGGTGCAGGGCATTCTGGCACCGATCCAGTTTCTGGTGTTCGCAATCAGCCTGGTTCTGGTGCTGCGCTACATGGCAACGGGCACGGGATACGGGGCTGCAACAGCGTCAATCCTGCTGAAAACGGCGCTACTTTATACCATCATGGTAACAGGTGCCCTGTGGGAAAAAGCGGTGTTCGGCCAATACCTTTTTGCCCCGGCATTCTTTTGGGAAGACGTGTTAAGTTTCGCCGTTATCGCATTGCATACGCTTTATCTTTGGGGATTGCTGACTGGCTTTTTTGCGCCTGAAACCCTGATGATCGTCACGCTTGCAGCCTATGCCACCTATGTGGTGAACGCGGGCCAGTTCATTCTGAAATTGCGCGCCGCGCGTCTTGATCAGCGGGTGGCAGCATGAACGCGCCAACACTGACGCCAAACCCAACAGTGACGCCGAACCCAACACTGACGTCAAACATGGGGTGCCGCGATGTGCCGGTGCTCAAGGAACGTGGCCAGCGCGAGGTGTTCTGCGGGCTGACGGGCATCATCTGGTTGCACCGCAAGATGCAGGATGCGTTCTTTCTGGTGGTGGGCAGCCGCACCTGCGCGCACCTGTTGCAGGCAGCGGCGGGGGTGATGATCTTTGCCGAACCCAGATTCGGCACAGCGATTCTGGAGGAAAAGGATCTCGCGGGCCTTGCGGATGCGAATCTTGAACTGGACCGTGAGGTGGCGCGTCTGCTGGCGCGGCGGCCGGATATCAAACAGCTGTTTCTGGTGGGGTCATGCCCTTCGGAAGTGATCAAGCTGGATCTTCAGCGCGCGGCAGAACGTCTGTCAGCGCGCCACACACCGCATGTGCGGGTGTATAACTATTCAGGCTCGGGCATCGAGACGACCTTTACCCAAGGCGAGGATGCCTGCCTTGCGGCGATGGTACCCGCACTGCCTGCGACGCAGGCGCGCGAATTGATGATCGTGGGCGCGCTGCCCGATGTGGTGGAAGATCAGGCACTTGCGCTGCTGACGGCAATGGGCGTGGGCCCGGTGCGCTGCCTGCCTGCACGGCGGTCAGCCGATCTGCCGGGCGTGGGCGCGAACACGGTGTTTGCATTGGTGCAACCGTTTCTGGGCGATACGCATGCCGCCCTAGAAGGGCGCGGCGCGCGGCACATCGTGGCACCATTTCCGTTTGGCGCGGATGGCACCACGGCCTGGCTACGCGCTGTGGCCACCGAATTCGGCGTGCCGGATGATCTGTTCAACGCGGTGATTGCCGCCCCCGAAGCGCGGGCGGAAAAGGCGATTGCAGCACATGCGGCCACGCTGAATGGCAAATCCGTGTTCTTTTTCCCCGATAGCCAGCTTGAGATTCCCCTCGCGCGGTTCCTGACGCGCGAATGCGGCATGACGGCGGTTGAGGTGGGCACGCCCTATTTGCACACAGGGTTGGTGGGGCCAGACCTTGATCTTTTGGCCCAGGGCCCGGTGATCAGCGAAGGGCAGGATGTTGATCTGCAACTGGCGCGCGCACGGGCGGCCCGGCCTGATCTGACGGTATGTGGCCTTGGCCTCGCCAATCCGCTGGAGGCCGAAGGGCTGACCACCAAATGGGCGATCGAGCTGGTGTTCACGCCGGTGCATTTTTACGAACAGGCGGGTGACCTTGCTGGCCTGTTCAGCCGCCCCTTGCGCCGCAAGGCCCTGTTGCACCGAGAGGCCGCCGAATGATCATTTTTGGCCTCCAAATATCCTCGGGGGTCCGGGGGCAGACAGCACCCGGAGGCCAGCCATGAAGCTGACGCTGTGGACATATGAAGGCCCGACCCATGTGGGGGCGATGCGCGTGGCCACCGGTATGAAAGGCCTGCATTACGTGCTGCACGCCCCGCAGGGCGATACTTATGCCGACCTTTTGTTCACCATGATCGAACGGCGCAACCATCGCCCGCCTGTCACCTACACCACCTTTCAGGCCCGCGATCTGGGGGGCGACACGGCCAACCTGTTCAAGGATGCCGCGCGCGATGCCTTTGCCCGCTTTGCCCCGCAGGCGATGATCGTGGGGGCAAGCTGCACCGCTGAGCTGATCCAGGATGATCCGGGTGGCCTAGCCGAGGCGTTGGGTCTGCCGATCCCGGTGATTGCGCTGGATCTGCCATCCTATCAGCGCAAGGAAAACTTTGGCGCGGATGAGACGTTTTACCAGATCGTCAAGGCGCTTGCCAAACCCATACCGCGCACGGAAACAATCACTTGCAACCTGCTGGGGGCCACGGCACTGGGCTTTCGCCACCGCGATGATGTGACGGAAATCACCACGCTGCTGGCCCAGATGGGCATCACCGTCAACGTCTGCGCACCGCTTGGGGCCACGCCCGCCGATATCGCCCGCATGGGGGCTGCGCATTTCAACGTGCTCTTGTACCCCGAAACCGGCGAGGCCGCCGCGCGCCATTGCGAAGCGGCACTTGGTCAGCCCTTTACCCGTATCGTGCCCATCGGCACGGGTGCGACGCGTGATTTTCTGGCGGAAGTGGCCGCGATCACCGGCCTGTCGCCACAGGTTGATGACACCCGTCTGCGTCAGCCATGGTGGGCGGCATCGGTGGACAGCACCTATCTGACCGGCAAGCGCGTGTTCCTGTTTGGTGACGCCACCCATGTCATCGCCGCCGCCCGCATTGCGCGGGATGAGATCGGGTTTGAGGTGGTGGGCATGGGCTGTTTCAACCGCGAAGGCGCGCGTGCGCTGCGGGCAGCGGCCAAGATTTACGGGCTGGAGGCGCTGATCACCGATGATTATCTGGAGGTTGAAGCGGCGATCGAGGCGCTGGCGCCGGAACTGATCCTTGGGTCACAGATGGAGCGTCATATCGCCAAGCGTTTGGGCACCCCCTGCGCCGTCATCTCATCCCCCGTGCATGTGCAGGATTTTCCGGCACGGTTCAGCCCGCAAATGGGCTTTGAAGGCGCGAATGTGATCTTTGATACATGGATCCATCCGCTGGTGATGGGGCTGGAAGAACACCTGCTGACCATGTTTCGCGAAGATTTCGAATTCCACGATGCCGCCGGGGCCAGCCATCACGGTGGCAAACCTGTGGCACTGGTGGCTGACCCGGTTCAGGATGTGCCCGCACCGCAAACCGCCGACATCATCTGGCTGTCAGATGCCGAACGCGAGCTGAAAAAGATCCCATTCTTTGTGCGCGGCAAGGCCAAGCGCAACACCGAAAAATTCGCCGCCGACAAAGGCTTGGCCGCGATCAGCATTGACACCCTGTATGAGGCAAAGGCCCATTATGCGCGATGACACGGGTATCATGCAGGCAACCATGGGGGCAAAGGCCCCCGGCTATCGCATTGCGATTGTCACACTGGACGCCCATGTGGCGGGGCCTGCCAAACGGATGGCACCGCGTCTGGCACGTGATTTTCCGGGCCTTGAAATTTCGGTGCATGCCGCTGCTGAATGGACCGAAAATCCGGCGGCGCTTGCGCGGGCCAAGGCGGCGGTCAATGCGGCCGATATCGTGTTTGCCAACATGCTGTTCATTGAAGAACACATCAACGCCATTTTGCCGGAACTGACCGCCGCGCGCGGGCGGGTTGATGCGTTTGTCGGGCTGATGGCCGATCCGCAGGTGGTAAAGCTGACGCGGATGGGCGATCTGGACATGTCCAAGCCTGCCAGCGGGGCGATGGCGCTGCTGAAAAAGCTGCGCGGGTCCAAGGAGCAATCGGCGGCTTCGGGTGAGCGGCAGATGAAGATGCTGCGCCGGTTGCCGAAAATCCTGCGCTTTTTGCCGGGCAAGGCGCAGGACCTGCGCGCGTGGTTTTTGACGATGCAATACTGGCTGGGCGGGTCGGATGACAACATCGCCGAAATGCTGCGCTATCTGGTCTCGCGCTATTCGGGCAACCGCGCCTGGGCCGGTGTTACAGCCAAGGCCCCGGTCGAATACCCCGATGTCGGCCTGTATCACCCGGCCATCAAGGGCCGCATTGTTACTGATATCAGCGCCCTGCCCCGGCCCCTGCCTGCGGGCACGCAGGGCACGGTGGGGCTGCTGTTGTTGCGCAGCTATGTGCTGGCAGCGGATACGGCGCATTATGATGCGGTGATCGCGGCGTTTGAAGCGCGCGGTCTGGCCGTGGTGCCGGCCTTTGCGGCGGGCCTTGATGGCCGCCCGGCGATCAGCGCCTATTTTGCCGGCAAGGTTGATGCGATGGTGTCGCTGACCGGGTTCAGCCTGGTGGGCGGGCCTGCCTATAATGACAGCCCGGCAGCCGTGGCAGCATTGCAGGCGCTTGACGTGCCCTATATCGCAGCCCACCCGCTGGAGTTTCAGACGCTGGGCCATTGGGCAAAATCGGCAACGGGGCTGGGTCCGGTGGAAACCACCATGCTGATCGCCTTGCCGGAAATTGATGGCGCGTCAAACCCGACGGTGTTTGCCGGCCGCCATGATGCCGACGGCTGCGCAGGTTGCCATTTTGCCTGCAAGCCTCAGGCGGTAACGGCTGAAACGCGCGCCATGTCACCCTGCCACGAACGCATCGCGGTATTGGCCGACAAGGTGCAGCGTCTGGCATTGTTGCGGCGCAGTGCGGTGGCCAAGCGCCGCGTCGGGATCGTTCTTTACGGCTTTCCACCCAATGCCGGGGCTGCGGGCACGGCGGCCTACCTTTCGGTGTTTGAAAGCCTGTTCAATACCTTGCATGCAATGAAGGCCGAGGGTTACACGCTGACGCCACCCGCAACGGTGGCCGATCTGCGTGAGGCTGTGCTGGGCGGCAATGCCAAAACCTATGGCCAGCCTGCCAATGTGGCGGCCTTTGTGCCGGCATCAGACATGGTGCGCGACACGCCATGGCTGGCCGAGGTTGAGGCGGCATGGGGTGCGGCCCCAGGGCGCGCGCAATCAGATGGCGCACGGGTGATGGTGCTGGGCTGCCAGTTTGGCAATGTCTTCGTGGGCCTGCAGCCGCTGTTTGGCTATGAGGGCGATCCGATGCGCCTGCTGTTTGAACGCGGCTTTGCCCCGACCCATGCCTTTGTTACCTTCTACCGCTGGATGCGTGAGAATTTCCAGGCTGACGCCCTGCTGCATTTCGGCATGCACGGCGCGTTGGAATTCATGCCGGGCAAACAGGCTGGCGTGTCGGGGACGTGCTGGCCAGACCGGCTGATCGGCGGTTTGCCGAATATCTATCTGTATGCCGCGAACAACCCGTCCGAGGCGACGCTGGCCAAGCGGCGGTCAAACGCCATTACTGTCACGCACCTGACGCCGCCGATTGCGCAAGCCGGGCTGTACAAGGGCCTGTTGGACCTGAAAGACAGCCTTTCGCGGTACCGTGCCATTGCGCCAGATGCACCCGAACGCACGGAACTTGCCCTTTTGATCCACGATCAGGCCGTGGCGGTTGATCTGGGTGAAGAGGCGCTTGAAACATTGTGGACCAAACTGCTGGAAACCGAAGGCGCGTTGATGACCGATGGCCTGCATGTGGTGGGCCGCCCGATGACGGCCGCACAGCGCGCCGACATGGTGGCGCTGATGCCGGTCGATGCCGATGCCCGCGCGCGGGCCGAACGGCTGTTGGGCGAAGATCACGAAACGGCGGCCCTGCTGCGGGCGCTTGGTGGGCGGTTCATCGCACCGGTGCCGGGTGGCGATCTGATCCGCGCGCCTGAAATTCTGCCGACGGGGCGCAATATCCACGCGTTCGATCCGTTCCGCATGCCAACGGCGTTTGCGATGCAGGACGGGGCAGCGCAGGCTGACCGGCTGCTGGCCGCAGCGGGGCGTTTGCCCCGTACGGTGGCGATTGTGCTGTGGGGGTCGGACAACATCAAATCCGACGGCGGCCCGATTGCCCAAGCGATGGCGCTGATGGGTACAAAGCCGCGGTTTGACCACTACGGCAGACTTTCTGGTGCAGACCTGATCCCGCTGGCGGAACTGGGGCGGCCACGGATTGACGTGGTGATGACGCTGTCGGGCATCTTCCGCGATCTGCTGCCGCTGCAAACGCGCATGCTGGCCGAAGCGGCCTGGAAATGTGCGACGGCAGATGAGCCGGAAGCGCAGAATTTCGTGCGCGCGCATGCCCTGGCCTATGCGGCCGAGATGGGCGTGGATATGGACACGGCGGCGCTGCGGGTGTTTTCGAATGCCGAAGGCGCCTATGGCAGCAACGTCAATGTACTGGTGGGATCATCGGCCTTTGGCGAAGAAGATGAACTTGCCGATGCCTATGAGGCGCGCAAGAGCTTTGCCTACGGGCGCACGGGCAAGCCGGTGAAATCAACCGCCCTGCTGCAAAAGGCGTTGAAGGATGTGGATCTGGCCTATCAGAACCTTGAATCGGTGGAACTGGGTGTGACCTCGGTTGATCATTACTTTGATACGCTGGGCGGCATTTCGCGGGCGGTCAAACGCGCGCGGGGCGGGCAGGAAACGCCGGTGTTCATCGGCGATCAGACGCGCGGCACAGGCCAGGTGCGCACATTGCGCGACCAGATCGCGCTGGAAACCCGGTCACGCAGCCTGAACCCGAAATTCTACGAAGGTCTTTTGCGCCACGGTGCCGAAGGCGTGCGCCAGATCGAAAGCCATGTGACCAATACACTCGGGTGGAGTGCGACGACGGGCCATGTGGACCCGTGGGTCTATCAGCGCCTGTCGGAAACATTCGTGCTGGATGACGCGATGCGCAAGCGGCTGGCGGATCTTAACCCGGAGGCAAGCGTGCGCCTTGCCGGGCGGCTGCTGGAGGCAAGCGACCGGCGCTACTGGCAGCCGGACGCGGCGACACTGGCGGCGTTGCAATCAGCGGCGGATGAACTTGAGGATCGGATGGAAGGGATCGCGGCGGAATGACCGTTTTTCGCCCCTCCGCCATTGTCATCCCCGCGCAGGCGGGGATCCAACTTAATGCGACCCGGCACTGGGTCCCCGCCTTCACGGGGATGACAGACGGCGAGAAAAGGAACAC
>JAYUZO010000063.1:0-21484 GCA_043751715.1 Rhodobacterales bacterium
CTGAAACGGTCTATGGCCTCGGCGCGGATGCCAGCAATGGCGAGGCAGTCGCGCGGATTTTCGAGGCCAAGGGCCGTCCGCGCTTTAATCCGCTGATCGTGCATGTGCCGGATCTGGTTACGGCGATGCGCTTTGCGGAGTTTTCCGATCAGGCCCGCGATCTGGCGCAGGCGTTCTGGCCCGGCCCGCTGACACTGGTATTGCCGGTGCGGGCCGGGGCAGGGCTGTCTGCACTGGTCACGGCAGAACTGCCAACAGTTGCCATCCGCATCCCCGCGCATCCCGTGGCGCAAGCCCTGCTGCGCGCGTTTGGCGGGCCACTGGCCGCACCTTCGGCCAATCCGTCTGGCCGCGTGTCGCCCACCCGTGCCGTGCATGTGCTGGACGGGCTGAATGGCCGCATCGCCGCCGTGCTGAATGGCGGGGCCTGTGCCGTGGGCGTCGAATCCACCATTCTGGGCCTTGACGGCGCACCCACCCTGCTGCGCCCCGGTGGCCTGCCCATTGAGGCGTTGGAGGCGGCACTGGGCGCGCCCCTGCGCATTCATGACGGGGGCGCAATCAACGCCCCCGGACAGCTTGCCTCACACTATGCGCCCACCGCTTTCGTGCGCCTCGGGGTGATGACGGCAGCACCGGGTGAAGTGCTGGTGGGCTTTGGGGCGGTTCGCGGCACGCTGACCCTGTCAGCCTCGGGTGATCTGGTGCAGGCCGCCGCCAACCTGTTTGATACCCTGCGCCGCGCTGATGTGCTGGCCGGGCCGGGCGGGCGCATCGCCTTTGCGCCCATCCCCGAAACCGGGCTGGGACGCGCGATTAATGACCGTCTGCGCCGGGCTGCGGCACCACGCGGCTAAAGCATCGCGCCAAAAAGTGGCTGCCGGTTTTTGGCAAAACGCGATGCGAAATCAGAAAGCAAAACCATCCTGCGGATTTCAACGAAATCCCAGGGATGGTTCAGGCGCGCGCCGATTCGTTAACCATGCCTTGGCCCGGAAAAACTATGGCCGCTTTCTGTATCAAAGCCAGACGTTTGCCATATCTTTCATCTTTCGTTAATCAGCCCGATTAACACAGCGTCCGCAATGGCTTAGCGCGCCAGCGCTGCCACCTCGGCATGGCGTGGGCACCCCACCAGATGATCATTCACCAACCCGCACGCCTGCATGAACGCATATACAATCGTCGGCCCGCAAAACGTGAACCCCGCCGCCTTCAGATCCTTCGACATCCGTGCCGAAATCTCGGTCGCCGCCTGCGCATCTGCCATGCTGACCAGCCGGTTTTGCATGGGCTTGCCCCCGACATAGCCCCAGATATAGGCGCTGAACCCCTGTTCCGCCTCAATCCGCAAATACGCCTGCGCCGATTTGATCGTGCCCGCAATCTTGCCCCGGTGCCGCACGATACCTGCATCGGCCAGCAGCCGCACCACATCTGCCTCGCCCCAACCCGCAATCACCCGCGGGTCAAACCCCTGAAACGCCACACGGAACGCCTCACGCTTGCGCAGGATCGTGATCCAGCTTAGCCCCGCCTGAAATCCATCCAATACAAGCTTTTCCCACAAGGCCCGCCCGTCATATTCCGGCACGCCCCAATCGGTATCATGGTAATGCACATACAACGGGTCGTCGCCACACCACGGGCATCTACCATCCGTTGTCATCGCCACCCCACCCCTCGGAATTGCCCCGCATTCGAACGAAATGCAAACCTTTACCGGTCGTTTACGGCTGTGGCGGCAGTCTGTCCAGCGTGGGAAAACGTGGTGGACACCGGCGATGAGCGAATCTTGGCAATCAAAGAACAGCCCCTTGGCCGTGGCCATTTCCGCGGCTGACCGCGAAACCATCGCCATGGTCCGGGCCGCACTTGAACAGCGCAGGCTGGCCCTTGCCTATCAACCCGTGGTCATGGCCACCAACCCGGACCGGATCGGGTTTCACGAAGGGCTGATCCGCGTGATGGAACCATCGGGCCGCATCATCCCCGCCAAGGATTTCATGCCCGCCGTCGAAGAACACGAAATTGGCCGCCAGATTGATGCCGTGGCCCTGTCGCTGGGCCTGCGCACCCTGGCCGATAACCCCGATCTGCGCCTGTCGATCAACATGTCCGCGCGGTCTGTCGGCCACCCTGACTGGATGCGCACGCTGACACGCGGCCTGAACCATTCGCCCACCGTCGGTGAACGCCTGATCCTCGAGATCACCGAAAGCAGCGCCATGATGGTGCCCGAACTGGTGATCCGCTTCATGCATGATCTGTCCCGCAAGGGTATTGCCTTTGCCATTGATGATTTTGGCGCAGGGCATACGTCGTTTCGCTACCTTCGCGATTTCAATTTCGACATGATCAAGATTGATGGCCAGTTTACCCGTGGCATTGAAATTGATGCTGATAATCAGGCACTTGTCCGCGCGCTGATTATGGTCGGACAGCATTTTCAAATGATGACCGTGGCCGAAATGGTGGAAACCGCAGCCGAGGCGGAATGTCTGCGCGCCCTTGGCGTGGATTGCCTGCAAGGGTTTGCCTTTGGCGCACCATCAGTCAAACCCGCCTTCATGCAGGCAACAGCGCGCCGGGCCTGACGCCCGCATTCTTGCCTTTGGCGCGCAACACGCTTACCCCTTGGAAAAGCGCCCGACCGGGCCTGCTATTCTGGGGGAATTTGCCATGACCAATGCTGTAATTGTTTCTGCCGCGCGCACGGCCGTGGGCAGCTTTAACGGCGCATTCGCCGCCACTGCCGCCCATGATCTGGGTGCCGCCGTGATTGAGGCCGTGGTGGCCCGCGCAGGCGTGGACAAGGCCGACATTTCGGAAACCATTCTGGGGCAGGTGCTGACCGCAGGTCAGGGCCAGAACCCGGCCCGTCAGGCGCATATCAAGGCCGGTCTGCCCAAAGAGGCGTCCGCCTGGGGCATCAATCAGGTGTGCGGATCAGGCCTGCGGGCCGTGGCGCTGGCCGCACAGCATGTGCAGCTGGGCGACAGTGCCATTGTCATCGCAGGCGGGCAGGAAAGCATGTCCTTGTCGATGCACGCCGCACATCTGCGCGCCGGGCAAAAGATGGGCGATATGAATTTCATTGATACGATGGTCAAAGATGGCCTGTGGGACGCTTTCAACGGCTATCACATGGGCCAGACGGCGGAAAACGTGGCCAACCAGTGGCAGATTTCGCGCGACATGCAGGATGAATTCGCGCTTGCCAGCCAGCACAAGGCCGAAGCAGCGCAGAAGGCGGGCAAATTCGCCGATGAGATCGTGGCGTTTACCATTAAGACACGCAAGGGTGACATCCTTGTCGACGCCGATGAATACATCCGCCACGGGGCCACGCTGGACTCGATGCAGAAACTGCGCCCTGCCTTTGTGAAAGACGGCTCTGTCACTGCAGCGAACGCCAGCGGCCTGAACGACGGCGCAGCAGCGGTGATGGTGATGAGTGAGGCTGATGCCGCCAAGCGCGGGCTGAAACCTTTGGTGCGGATTGCGTCTTATGCGACGGCGGGGCTTGACCCATCCATCATGGGCGTGGGCCCGATCCATGCCAGCCGCAAGGCGCTGGAAAAGGCGGGCTGGAAAGTGGGCGATCTGGATCTGGTCGAGGCGAATGAGGCCTTTGCCGCACAGGCTTGTGCGGTGAACAAGGACATGGGCTGGGACCCGGCCATTGTGAACGTGAACGGTGGGGCGATTGCGATTGGTCACCCGATTGGCGCATCAGGCGCGCGCATTCTGAACACGCTGATCCACGAGATGATCCGCCGTGATGCCAAGCGCGGCCTTGCCACGCTGTGCATCGGTGGCGGCATGGGCGTGGCCATGTGCATCGAACGCTAAGGCACATTTATTTCGCAACTGCAGCATAGGGCGCAATAATCTTGCGCCCTTTCTGCAAGGTTGCTACCGCTTGAACATATTCAAACACTTGAGGGAGGGAATCATGGGTCGGGTTGCATTGGTTACAGGGGGTTCGCGCGGGATTGGTGCGGCCATTTCAACGGCATTGAAGGCGGCAGGTTATACGGTTGCGGCAAATTACGCTGGCAATGATGAGGCAGCCGCTGCCTTTACCGCCAGCACCGGTATTCCCGCATTCAAATGGTCTGTGGCCGAATATGACGCCTGCGTGGCGGGTATTGCCCAGGTTGGGGCAGCCCTTGGCCCGGTCGAGGTGCTGGTGAACAACGCGGGCATCACGCGCGATGCAATGTTCCACAAGATGACGCCGGGCATGTGGCGCGAGGTGATGGATACCAACCTGTCGGGCCTGTTCAACATGACGCACCCGGTCTGGACGGGGATGCGCGACCGCAAGTTTGGCCGGGTGATCAACATATCGTCGATCAACGGGCAAAAGGGGCAGGCGGGGCAGGCGAATTATTCGGCCGCCAAGGCGGGCGATCTGGGTTTCACCAAGGCGCTGGCGCAGGAAGGCGCGCGGGCAGGCATCACTGTAAACGCGATCTGCCCGGGTTACATCGGCACGGAAATGGTGCGGGCGATTGACGAAAAGGTGCTGAACGAACGCATCATTCCGCAAATCCCGGTGGGGCGTCTGGGCGAGCCGGAAGAAATCGCGCGGATCGTGGCGTTTCTGGCATCGGATGACGCCGGGTTCATTACGGGGTCCACGATCACGGCCAATGGCGGGCAGTTTGTGGTCTGACGGGGGATGGGCAGATTGCCCATCCTACGTGACATGACGCGCACCAAGGCCACACTGACCGGCGCGACCGCAATCCTGTTGTGGTCGCTGCTGGCCCTGCTGACCAAGGGGTCGGAACCGGTGCCGCCCTTCCTGTTGAACTGCCTGTGTTTCGCCATTGGCGGCGGCATTGGCCTGATCTGGATGGGTGCGCGGGGTGAATTGCCGCACCTGCGCACCATCCCCTTGCGGGTCTATGCCTTTGGCACCATTGGCCTTTTCGGCTATCACTTTCTGTATTTCAGCGCCCTGCGTATGGCCCCCGCTGCTGAGGCGGGCCTGATCGCCTATCTGTGGCCGTTGTTCATTGTGCTGTTGTCGGGCCTGCTGCCCGGTGAGCGGCTTGGTCCCCTGCACATCATTGGCGCACTTTTGGCCTTTGCCGGGGCGGCACTGATCGTACTGCGCGGCGGGGCGGTGTTTGATCCGGCAGCCGTGCCGGGGCTGGCGCTTGCGTTCCTGTGCGCCATCACCTGGGCCGTGTATTCCGTGGCTTCGCGCCGTCTGGGCGATGTGCCGACGGTGGCAGTGGTGGTCTATTGCCTTGCCACGGCTGCACTTTCCTTGCCCGCGCATCTGGCGCTGGAAACCACGGTCTGGCCAGACACAACGGGGTGGCTGGCCATCATCGGGCTGGGCATCGGCCCTGTCGGCATTGCGTTCTATACCTGGGATGTGGGCATGAAGCGCGGCGATATTCAGATGTTGGGCGTGGCATCCTATGCCGCACCCCTGCTGTCAACACTCGCGCTGATGGCAGCAGGCTATGCCACGGCGACCCCGGCCTTGGGGGTTGCAGCCGTGCTGATCACCGCAGGTGCAGCGCTGGCAGCCCGTGCCAGCGCCGGGGGCGCCAAGCCCCGTTAAAGGCCGGACTTACGACTGCAGCCGGGCGATTTCTTCCTTCAGTTTCATCTTCTGCTTTTTCAGCTCTGCAATCTTCAGCGCATCTGATCCGGGGCTGCGCTGTTCGCTTTCAACCATGTGTGACAGATGTTCATGCTTGCGGCGCAGCTCCTGCAGATGCGAGGTGATGCTCATGTTGATCCTCCTGTGGTTGATGACGATTGTGTAACAGGACCACAGAATATGAGTCGTGTCACCTGAATCTGACAGCCGCCCATCACCCATTGCATCGCATTTAGCGAAACAGCGCCGAAAGTGCCGCTCCGCCACGCAAAACCGCCTCAGCTTCGGGGGTGTAATTTTCGCGGTCACCGTCATGCGCTGCACCTGCATGGATCACAAATGGGGCGAGCAGCCGGAACGGCGACCGCCCCAGTTTGCGCGCCTGCACGATAACGCGCGGGGCCACACGGCCCACACGCGGGGCAAGCGGCAGGATGGTGGATTGCGGGGCAAGTGTCAGCACGGCGGGCAGCAATTCCGCGCTGATGATCAGCGTCAGATACCCGCCCGGTGCCAGCCGCCGCAACCCGGTTGCAACCCAATCCGTGATGGGCGTGGCCACGTGCAGCGCTGCAGCGCGGCCTGCATCAGGCGATGGCGTGCCGCCGGCGGAATAATAAGGTGGATTGGCGATAACATGGTCAAATTCCCGGCGCAGGGCTGTGGGCATCGCCGCCACATCGCCCTCTACCACGTCCAGCACCACACCACTCTGCGCGGCATTCCGGCGGGCAAGATCGGCATAATCCGCCTGCAGTTCCAACCCCGCCTGCACCAAGCGAGGCACCCGCGCGGCAAGGCAAAGGCTGGCCGCCCCCGCCCCGCAGCCCAGATCCAGCACGCGCTGGCCTGCGCGCGCGTCAACGCAGGCGGCCAGCAGCACGGGATCAGTGGCCGCGCGGTAGCCACGCACCGGCTGCCACAGATGCAGCCGCCCGCACAGAAAGGCATCACGGCTTAGATCAGCATCAGCAAACACCTATTTGCCCGGATCAATTTCACAGTCGCGCAGCACCGCTGCCGCCATGAAGTGATCCCCATCCCGCACCATCAGACGGCGGGGCAGAATGCCCAGCGATCCGTCCAGAATGCTCATGTGGACGTCCATTTCGAACACCTCTATATCCTCACCTTGCAGCATGGCTTTGGCAAAGGCGATGACAGTCGGGTCAGTTGTGCGCAAAATCTCTTTCATCGGTCCCGGTTATGGGGCAGTGACAGGGTGAAGTCGAGAGGATGACATGGGATTGGACGAGGCCGCACAGAAACCGCATGACCGGCTGGCAGCCGTGCTGGCCGCTGATCTGGATGCGGTAGGCACCCTGATCCGTGACCGCATGGCCAGCCGCCACGCACCGCGCATCCCCGAGGTAACGGCCCATCTGGTCGAGGCCGGGGGCAAACGCCTGCGCCCGATGCTGACGCTGGCGGCAGCGCGGCTGTGCGGCTATGCGGGTCCGTATCATGTGCATCTGGCGGCGACGGTGGAATTCATCCACACGGCCACACTGCTGCATGATGATGTGGTGGATGAAAGCGCGCGCAGGCGGGGGCGGCCCACGGCCAACCTGTTGTGGGATAACAAATCATCGGTGCTGGTGGGCGATTACCTGTTTGCGCGGTCATTCCAGCTGATGGTGGAAACCGGATCATTGCGGGTGCTGGATATTCTGGCCGATGCCAGTGCTACGATTGCCGAAGGTGAGGTGCTGCAACTGACGGCGGCGCAGGATCTGGCCACAACGCGGGATATCTATCTGCAGGTGGTGCGGGGCAAGACGGCGGCGCTGTTTGCGGCGGCCACCGAAGTGGGCGGGGTGATTGCGGGCGCAGCCGAGGCGCAGGTTCTGGCTCTGCGGACCTACGGTGATGCGTTGGGTGTGGCGTTCCAGATTGTGGATGATCTGCTGGATTACGGCGGCTCGGATGCCACGATCGGCAAGAACACCGGCGATGATTTCCGCGAACGGAAAATGACGCTGCCGGTGATTATCGCCGTGGCCAAGGCAAATGCCGATGAGCGGGCGTTCTGGGTGCGGGTGATTGAAAAGGGTGACCAGGGGGTGGGTGATCTGGAACAGGCGCTGGCCATCATGAACCGCCATGGGGCAATGGCTGCAGCCCGCGCCGAGGCGCTGGATTGGGCGGCGCAGGCGGTTGCGGCGCTGACGGTGCTGCCGGATGAGCCACTGCGGCAGATGCTGGCGGATATGGCGGAATATGTGGTGGCGCGGCTGCGCTGACAGGGCGCGGCCCAGTTTTCGATGCAGGCGCATCCGGCCAGTGCCCATAACTTTGCGTCGAAAATTCGTACCTTCGCCCGGTTCAGGGTGCGTCGTTGCCGGCAAATCCGCGCAGGCTGGCCACCAGTCCACGGGTCGCCCCGTCCAGCCAGACACGCCCTGCATCAACCGCCTGCACATAGCCATCCATCGCCGGTTTTGTCGCCGGGATTTGCGCAGAAATCTGCGGGGCCATGACATAGGCCAGCAGGCCGACCAGCCCCAGCACCAGCATCAGCACAAATCCTGACCGGAAACTGCTGCGTCCCGGTTCGGGTCTGCGCACAATGTCATAGGCCGCACCTTCATCATCCATTGCAACATCACCTGGCCGCAGCGAAGAATTGATTTCCTCAATATCGGGCAACAGTTCGCGCCGCGTCAATTCACGCTTTATCTCGGGTGCTGCAACCACCTCAGCTACAGGCGCGGGTGGGTGGGGGGCAATGTCTGGCTCTTCGCCTTTCAGCCGCGCCAGATGGCGGCTGGTGGCATCCTGCTGCACGGTGGCCGCAATGGCGGCGTCGATGCCAAGCTCTTCTTGCGTTTCAAGGGCCTGCGCATCCAACCTGCGCGCAATCATCTCGCGCTCGGCCTCTTCGCGCAGCACGGCCAGCACGGATTCGTCGATCTGCCGTTGCACCGGTGATACCGGCGGCAGCGGTGGTGCATCGGCCAGCGGCGCAATCACCGTCCGGTCAGGTACGGCTTCAACAGGCGCAACTGCATCGGGTGCATCGGGCGCATCAAACAACGCAGCCTCAGCGGCCTGTTCGGCCTCAACCTCGGGGGGCAGCTGAAACCACGCGTGGCCGCAACTGGAACATTGCACGTCACGACCGGCCACCGGAATGGCGGTATCGCTGACTTCATACTGCGCATCACAATTCGGGCAAATCAGCCGCATACGTTCGGCCCTTCAACTACAGACGGATGCATCTTGTGGCATGTCCCACGGCAGTTGTAACGGGTAATCCTGCGCACGAAAAGCCTTTGTCATTAACCAATTGACAATGGCTGATTGCGCTTGGCGCGGCCATAGGCAATTCTAGCCCGCAACAGGTGCGGTGCGGGGGCGGCGATCAGCGTGATTTCGTTTGAAAATGTGGCCTACAGCTATGGCGGGGGCGAGTTGTTGTCTGACATCTCGTTGCACCTGCCTGCGGGGTCTTTTCATTTCCTGACCGGGCCTTCGGGCGCGGGAAAATCCACGTTTCTAAAGCTGTGCTATGCTGACCTGATGCCCACCACCGGCACTGTCACACTGTTTGACCGTGATGTGCGCGGGCTGCGGCGTGATGACGTGGCCATGACGCGGCGCAAGATCGGTGTTGTGCATCAGGATTGCCAGTTTCTGGATCACTTGCCGCTTGCCACGAACGTGGGTTTGCCGTTGACGGTGGCCGGGCGCGATGTGCCGGCCAAAGACCTGACCGATTTGCTGGCTTGGGTGGGCATGGCGCAGATGGCGGATGCGTTGCCGCCATCCCTGTCAGGGGGGGAACGGCAAAGGGCAGCGCTTGCGCGGGCAGTCATCATTGATCCCGACGTGATCCTTGCAGACGAACCGACGGGCAATCTGGATTGGGAGATGTCGCTGCGCCTGCTGACGCTGCTGGTGGAATTGAACCGCATGGGCAAGACCATTCTGATCGCGACGCATGACATGAACCTGATCCGGCAGGCCAAGGCGCAGGTGGCGGCACGGGTGCTGCGGATAAAAGACAGGCGGGTGCAGCTGGCCGGGGCGGATTTGTAGATGGCGCTGTGGGATCTTTTGCGCACGGACCGGCAATCTGACCGGGTGGTGCCACCATCAGGGCATACGGCCACGCTGACCAGCTTTACGGCCGGTGCGATGGCATTTCTGGCAGTGTTTGCGATTGCGCTGTCGCTGGCCGCAGGCCGGCTGGCGGACCGCTGGTCAGCTGCGCTGTCAAACACGGCGACGATAAGGATTTCTGCGCCGCAAGATCAATTGGATGTGCAGACGCAGGCGGTGCGTGATGTGCTGGCGCAAACACCGGGCATCACATCAGCACGCACGCTGACAGATGATGATCAGCGCGCGCTGCTGGCGCCGTGGTTCGGCCCGGATCTGCCGATTGACGCGCTGCCCTTGCCCCGGCTGATTGAGGTCACTGCATCGGCCAGCGGCTATGATGCCGAAGGTCTGCGCAACCGGCTGGTCGCCGAAGCGCCGGGTGCCATTCTGGATGACCACACCCGCTGGCGCGCGCCGCTGGCGACTGCCGCCGCACGGCTGCGCCTGCTGGGGCTGTTGTCGGTAGGGCTGATCGGCGGGGCGATGGCCGCGATGATTGCACTGGCGGCCAACGCAGCACTGGCCGCCAACGCGCAGGTGATCCGCACGTTGCGGCTTGTGGGGGCGAAGGACAGCTATATTGCCCGCGCCTTTGTGCGCCGTTTCACCATACGCGCGGCGGTGGGGGCTGTGGTGGGCGCGCTGGCCGGGCTGATTGGCGTGGCGCTGCTGCCCGCCACCGATACCGCCGGGGCGTTTCTGACCGGGCTTGGGTTTCAGGGCGCGGGGTGGTTATGGCCGTTCGTGTTGCCGCCCGCCGCCGCCCTGATCGCCTTTATTGCCACCCGCATGGCTGCCATGCGCCGACTTCGGAGCATGACATGAGAAAATTGCTGCAGTGGCCGCTATCGCTGATCTTTATCATACAGATGTATGTGGCGATGGCGGTGATCGCCATTGTCTGGGCCCCTTGGGCACTGTTCAGCCGCGACGGCGCCTATTCGGCCTGCAAAAGCTATTCCCGTTGGGTGTTTTTCACCCTGCGCGTTCTGTGCGGGATAAAGTGCGAAGTGAGGGGGACGCCGCCGGTGGCAGAGGCTTTGGTGGCGGCCAAGCACCAAAGCTTTCTTGATATCATGATGATCTTTGTGGCAGTGCCGCGCGGCAAATTCATCATGAAGCGCGAATTGATGTACGCGCCGTTTCTGGGGCAATATGCGTGGCGGTTGGGCTGTGTGTTTGTCAACCGGGGCAAGCGCGGGCAGGCGATTGCCAAAATGAAGGCCGATGTGGCGGCGGGGGCGGCCTATCCCGGCCAACTGATCATCTATTCGCAGGGCACGCGCGTGGCACCGGGGGTCAAGGCCGCCTACAAGGTGGGCACGGGGCTGCTGTATGAACAACTGGGTCAGACCTGTGTGCTCGTGGCGACCAACGTCGGGGTGTTCTGGCCCAAGCGCGGCATTCTGCGCAATCCGGGGCTGGCTGTGGTGGAATTTCTGCCCGCCATCGCACCCGGCCTGCCCGTGGCTGATTTCATGGCGCGGCTGGAGGGGGATGTGGAAACAGCCTCAGACCGGCTGCTGGTCGAAGCCGGGTTTCAGCGCTGATGGCAGGATCGGTGCTGTCATACCGGGTGTACCGGTTGCGGCGGCTGATTGCGGTGTGTCTGGGGCTGCTGCCTGTGGGCATTGGCGTTGGCATCTGGTTGGTGCCGGGGGCAGCAGATAGTGTGCTGGTCGTGTTTGGCGTGGGGGTGTTCAGCATCTTGGCGATTGCGCATCTGGCGATGATCGTGATCTGGCCGACTGATCCTGGCGGGCCGCTGACCTATGCCATCGGCACGCTAATCCTGCTGGCAATTGCCATGCCTGCCGGGGCGTATCAGGTGTCTACGGGCACCGAGGCTGCAACGCTGCTGGTGATCGGCGTCATGCTTGGGCCGTTGATCTGGTTTGTGGGCGCGCCGTGGATTGGCGGTTGGGTGTGCAGGGGGGCGGGCCTTGTTTCGCCGCAAAAGGTGCAACAGGCGCGCGCGTTTGATCTGCCGGTTGATATGGCCCGCGCAATCACATTGTTTGCGATGGACCCGGATAAAAAGCGCGTACTGTCGGTGCACGGACCCGTCGGGTGGGATGGATGTTTTGAGGAAACGGCTACGCGGCTGGTCGCCGATTTTCAGACCGGAGAGCTTGCGGCACAGAAAACGGTCAGCCGGTTTCTCCCGTTGGCCAGCGACGCAACAACGCGGTCGGTTCTGGTGACCACGGCCATTGCCAGCGATGTTACCATCAGCATTGTCATTCATCAGCATTTTGAGGCAACACCCAACGGCACGCGCCTGATAGAACGGCTTGATATCGAAGGCGCGCCCGGCCTGGCGCTGTTTCTTGGGTGGCTGTCGGATAGCGCGGGTGACTATGTCACCGCTGAACTTGACGCCGATACAGGCCGCCCACCCCGCGCCATGGCCCATATGCCATTGGATTCGATGGGCCTTGCGCTGACACGGTTTCTGAAATGGGGCGATCCGCCGATGGGTTAATCCCGCAGGGCTGCCCCTACGCCACCAAACGCGCATCCCTTGGCCGCATCACCGGGCGCACGGTTTGGGCAAACAGCGCCGTCAGCGCGGCCATATCGGGAAAAATCCGCACCAGTTCCGCCCGCGCATGCCGCGTCACGCCCCGCAATGACAACGCCGTGGGAAAGAAACTTTCACTGTCCACACCGTTCGACCGCACCAGTTGATGGCCATTCAGCAGGACATGCACATAGGTGATATCGCCCATGGCTGGCATGATCTGCACGCTGCCGCCGTTCACCAAAGCCACCGCAGGCACCAGCACCTCGGGCGCGGCATACCACAGTTCCGCCCGCCAGAAGCTGATACTTACCCGGTGCTGCTGTGAAAGATACAGATCCTGCACCGGTTGCCCAGCACCCAAGGCCCCGGCCCTGATGCAAACCGGCCGCAGCGCGGGATCGGCCGCCTGTTCGGCCTGCGTCACCCGGCGTGCTGCGATCCACCGAATGGCCTGATACCCGCCATCCACCGTAAACACACGGTCACCGCGTGCCAGACGCTGCAACCGGCGCGCACCCAGATTGGTATCAATCAACGTGCCTGCCGCAAAACAGATCAGGATCGACACATCATCCACAATGGCCCCAAGCCCGTCATCCGGGCCCAGTTCCGTAAACCGCAGGGTGTAAACGCCGCGTTCATTGAAGGTGACACCCACCTTGTAGGTTTGCCATTCCGTATCCGTTGGGAAAATCTTTTCAGCGGCAATCCCGTTGCCTTTTTCATCCAGAATTTCCACCAGAAAGCCGTCATCACCTTGATTTGGCGACAGTTCCTTGCGCAGCGCAGACCGAAAAGTCAGCACAGTGGACTGCGGGTTTTCAATCTTGAAAACCTGTTCCATGACCGTGGTCGCTTTTGGATTGCCATCCATCTCGGGCACGGCATTCTTTGATCCGTTATACAGATAGGCATCTTCCGGATTCATCGTTTCCAGATCAATGCCGTCCCAGAATTTATCCCCTTCGTCGAAACTGCCGTTAAGGATGATATTGGCCGCGGGCATGCAACTCTCACACTTGCTACCCGTTGGTGGTGCCTGCCACTTCTGGCCATTTCATGGATAATTCACAGCATTTGCGCGAATTTCATCAGATAGAATGACAATCAGCCTGCCATGGGTTCAGCATGAAAGTGCCCGATGTGGCCCTTTCGATGAACTGCCTGCCTTGCAATTCCCATTGCACGCCATCAGCGTCAATCGAACAGCTTACGCAGCAAGGCCCTTGGACCCCATATCCAGAAACTTGGTGCGCCGGTCACGGATCAGCCAATCAGGCTTTTTGCCTGACAGTTCCTTGAGCATGGTTTCAATCGCCTTGCCCACCGCATCAATCGTATCGCGCCGCGCCCGTTGCGCGCCGCCCAGCGGTTCCTTGATGATCCGGTCAATCACGCCCAGCTTTTGCAGATCCTGCGCCGTCAGCCGCAGCGCCGCCGCTGCCTCACGCATCTTTTCGGCGTCTTTCCACAGGATCGACGCGCAGCCTTCCGGGCTTATCACCGAATAGACGCTGTGTTCCAGCATTGCCACCCGGTTCGCCGTGGCAAAGGCCACCGCCCCGCCTGACCCGCCTTCGCCCACGATCACCGAAACCAGCGGTACGCCGATTTCCAGACATTTGGCCGTGCTGCTGGCAATCGCTTCGGCCTGCCCGCGTTCTTCAGCCCCTTTGCCTGGATAGGCGCCGGGGGTATCAACCAGCGTGATCACCGGCAGGTTGAACCGGTCGGCCATGGCCATCAGGCGAATGGCCTTGCGGTAGCCTTCGGGCCGCGCCATGCCGAAATTCCGTTCAATCCGGCTTTTGGTATCATTGCCCTTTTCATGCGCAATCACCATCACCGGTGCGTCATTAAACCGTGCAAGGCCGCCCATCACCGCGTGATCTTCGGCAAAGTTGCGGTCGCCGGCCAGCGGCGTGAATTCCGAAAACAGCGCCTCGATGTAATCGCGTGAATGTGGCCGGTCCGGGTGACGCGCCACCTGACATTTCTGCCATGCTGTCAGATCCTTATACAGATCGCGCAGCAGCACATCGGCCTTGCGGTCAAGCGCCTCGGCTTCGCGTGTCACATCCATTGCCGCATTGGACCGCGCCATGGCGCGCAGCTCTTCCGCCTTGCCTTCGATTTCGGCCAGTGGTTTTTCGAATTCAAGGTAATGCATAGCGCGCTCCGCTTGGGTCGTTCGGTTATGCCCGCGCCGCCAAGCGATTGCAACTTGGCAAGATTTGCAAAGGACGGTTGAGGTAGGACAGGGATGTGAAAGCGAGGCAGCATGGCGAATGACAGCGAACGGCGTATCCTGCGGGTGATCGACCATATTCATGACAATCCGGCAGGTGATCTGTCGCTGGATGCACTGGCCGATGTGGCCGCGATGAGCAGGTTTCACTGGCACCGCGTGTTTCGCGGGCTGACAGGTGAAACGGTGGCGCAATGTGTGCGGCGCATGCGGTTGCACCGGGCATCGGTTTCGCTGGTACAGGGGCATGACGCCATACCAGCGATTGCCGTTTCGGTGGGCTATGCAGATGCCGCCTCTTTCACCCGCGCGTTCACCGAAAGCTACGGCATGGCGCCCGGTGCTTTCCGGGCGCGTGGCGAACTGCGCCCGACCTCGCGCCTGAACCCCATGAAAGGACCGCTCATGTACCCTGTCGACATACGCGAACTGCCCTCCCGCAGCCTTGTGACAACCGAACATTCAGGCCCATACCCCAACATCAATCACGCGTTTGAACGCCTGTTTGCCACCTTGGCAGCGCGCCATCTGATTGGCCACACGGGGTATATGGTGGGGGTGTTCCTGCACGATCCATCGGTCACCCCGGTCCCCGAATTGCGCAGCTATGCCGGTGCAGTCATTGAAACGCCGTTTGATATTCCCGCCCCCCTGCACCGCCATGTGCTGCCCGCAGGTCCACATGCCGTGCTGACATATCAGGGCCCCTATGCTGGTCTGCCCGCCGCATATGACCAGTTGTTCGGGCTGTGGTTGCCAGAAAGCGGGCGGCAGATGGCGGACCGGCCGTCATTCGAGGTTTATCTGAATTCACCCATGGACACAGCGCAAGACAAACTGCTGACGGAACTGCACCTGCCGTTAGCCTGATCTGCCATTCTGCCTGCAACGCCCCCCCACCCCAGCCCTCCTCCACGGGGGGGAGGGAGGCGCGAAAAGGCCATGGGGCGCAAGGGTGGCAGTTGCGGTATGGCGGCCAGCGTCCCCGAAAAACAGCAACGCCCCGTGGCGGGACCATAAGGCCGGGCCACGGGGCGTGCATCCTCCCGTTGGTGCTGCGTGGGGCCTCCCCTCCCGCACGCAGCGCGGGTATTCTTTTCAAAGCGCGCGTATCCGAGGCGCAATATACATATGGTTGCCCGCTTTTTGCGCGGTCTGTCAACGAGTCTTATCGGGCAGATGATGGCAAACTGACGCAGGCCGACACAGGATATGTCTTGACGGAATGCCCACTGCATGGTTCGGGTGGCGACCAATCATCATACAGGTCCTCTGATGGCTCAGCTTGCCCCCGCAAAACCCGTTAATCAACGCCGCCGCATTGCCGTGCTGCGCGTCGCATTCCTGTTCATGCTGCCACTTTTGGTGTTTTCACGCTCTGCCTGGGACAGGTTCCACTGGATGTTCGAAGTGCTGGAGGTGATCGGCGTCATGATGGTGATCGTCGCCGTCCTGGGGCGGTTCTGGGCGGTGCTGTATATTGGCGGGCGCAAAAACGAAACCATCATGCAAGACGGCCCGTATTCGATCTGCCGCCATCCGTTATATCTGTTTTCCACCATTGGGGTGGTGGGTTTTGCCATGATGCTGGGGTCAATCGTTGTGGCGGCCATTCTGGGCATGCTGACCTTTCTGATCCTGCAAAAGACAGCCAGCCGCGAGGAAACCTATCTGCGCGCGATCTTTGGCCCGGCCTATGATGTCTATGCCGCTCGGGTGCCGCGGATTGTGCCCAAGGTCAGCCTGTTTTCAACACCGAACGAGATTACCTTCAGCGTGCGTTCGTTGCGCGCAAATTTCTTTGACGCAATGGTGTTTCTGTCCTTCATCCCGCTGGCAGAGCTGCTGAACGAGCTAAAGGAAAACGGCTTTATCCCTGCGTTCCCGCTTTACTGACACCGTGATCACCGTCACGCCCGAAACCTTTCGTCTGACGCAAACCTTTACCATCGCGCGCGGGTCAAAAACCGCAGCGCATGTGCTGACGGTGGCCATCACGCGAAGCGGGATCACAGGCCGGGGTGAATGCGTGCCCTACGCGCGCTATGGCGAAACGCCCGCGTCCGTGATGGAGCAAATTTCCAGCCTGCCTGCGGATATCACCCGGCATGCATTGCAGCACGCCCTGCCGCCCGGTGCCGCGCGCAATGCCGTGGATTGCGCCCTGTGGGATCATGCAGCCAAGGCGGCCGGTGCGCGCGTCTGGCAGATGGCAGGTCTGCCCGCGCCGGGGCCCGTGATCACCGCCTTTACCCTGTCACTGGATACGCCCGAAGCCATGCGGCTTGCGGCAGCGGCCAATGCCCATCGCCCGCTCCTGAAGATCAAGCTCGGCACGCCCGATGACATGCCACGGCTTCAGGCCGTGCGTGTAGGTGCCCCGCGTGCCACCCTGATCATTGATGCCAACGAAGGCTGGACACCTGAAATCTATGCCGACCTCGCCCCGCATCTGATCGTCGCTGGTGTGGCGTTGGTAGAACAGCCCTTGCCGGCAGGTGCCGATGACATGCTGGCCGAAATGGCCCGCCCGCTGCCGGTATGCGCGGATGAGGCCTGCTTTGACAGGGCCAGCCTGCCGGGCCTGCAGGGCAAGTATGACATGGTAAACATCAAGCTCGACAAGACCGGCGGGCTGACCGAAGCACTTGCCACGCGCGATATGGCCCTGGGCATGGGCTTTGGCGTGATGGTTGGCTGCATGGTCGGCACTTCGCTGGCCATGGCCCCGGCGGTACTGCTGGCGCAAGGTGCGGCCTACACCGATCTTGACGGGCCGTTGCTGTTGGCCGAAGACCGCGCAGTGGTATTAAACTACGACGAGGATGGGGTGCATCCGTCAAAGGCCTCGCTTTGGGGCTAAGCCTCTTGCAAACCCATCAGCGATAGGTTACTCATGGTGATGGCTTACAGGCTCGGCAATTATCGCTTTGTGATTTATTCCAACGACAATGAACCTGCCCATATTCATGTGGTGGGGCCGGGGTCAGAAGCAAAAGTGCAGTTGGCGGGGAAGACTGGAATGACACTGATCTGGCAGCACAGCTTTGGCCCTGCAGAAATGCGCAGGATCATGGTCGAGGTGGAATGGACGCGGGACATGCTGTTACGGAAGTGGAATGACATTCATGGGCGATGACATGTATCATCTGATTGAAGGTGCAACGTCCCGCGGCAAGGACATCGCCGCGTCTGGCACGCTGGCAAGAACAGCAAGGTATGACCAAGCCAGCGCGGCACTGTCAGTCGTGCTGGCGAATGGGTGCGTTGTCATGATCCCCGTTGCTTTGGTCGAAATGCTGGCAGATGCGCCGGATCAAATCCGTGCCGAGGTTGAGGTTATTGGCATTGGAACGCGTCTGCACTGGCCGTCTCTGGACCTTGACCTTTCGGTCGCAGGGCTGCTTGCGGGGGTTTTAGGCACAACAAAATGGATTGACTGCCAAAGGGCCAGCCGCGCAGGTGCGGCCCAATCAGAAGCGAAGTCTGCCGCTGCCCGCGCAAATGGCACAAAGGGCGGCAGGCCCCGCAAGGTGCCACCCGCAATCAGTGCTTGACGCGATTGCGCCCTGACCGCACATGCAGCCAACTTATGCCGCCGAAGGACCACTCATCATGACCCGCACAGTTTACGTGAACGGCACCTACTTGCCCGAAGATCAGGCCACCGTGTCAATCTTTGACCGGGGTTTCCTGATGGCGGACGGGGTGTATGAGGTGACATCCGTGCTGGATGGCAAGCTGATTGATTTTGCAGGCCATGCCATTCGCCTGACGCGCAGCCTGTCCGAACTGGATATGACCAGCCCCGTTACGGATACTGAACTGGCCGACATGTTCCGCGAACTGGTGCGCCTGAACGACATTGATCAGGGCATGATCTATCTGCAGATCACGCGCGGCAATCCCGGCGACCGCAGTTTTGTGTTCCCCGATGCCAACCTGCCTGCAACCATCGTGGCCTTTACCCAGAACATCCCGAACCTTGCCGATGCGCCAGCGGCGAAAACCGGCTTCAAGGTGATTTCGGTGCCCGACATGCGATGGGGCCGGGTCGATATAAAGACGACGCAGCTTTTGTACCCTTCCATGGCCAAGATGATGGCCAAGAAAGCGGGTGTGGATGACAGCTGGTTTGTGGCCGATGATGGCGGCATTACCGAGGGCACGTCGAACAACGCCTATATCGTCAAGGGCAACCGCATCATCACGCGGCAACTGTCTACCGATATCCTGCATGGCATCACGCGTGCATCGGTCCTGCGCTTTGCCGCCGAGGCGCAATTCGAGGTGGAAGAACGCCCCTTTACCGTGGCTGAGGCGCAAGCAGCGGATGAGGCATTTTCAACCGCCGCCAGCATTTTCGTGATGCCCGTGGTGGAGGTGGACGGCAAGCCCGTAGGCAAGGGCACACCGGGGCCAGTGGCACTGCGCCTGCGCGAGATTTATCTGGACGAAATGCGCAAGACGGCAATCTGAACGGGTCGGAAAGATGGGCAGATTGCCCATCCTACATGCCGCGTAGGATGGGCAATCTGCCCATGCCCCCGGCCATCACACCGCGCGGGTTACAACGATATCGCCCGGCTGAATGCTGGCGGCCAATGTGCCCTCCAGCACCGCAAAGATCGTGCCGCCAACGGCCACGCGCAACGTACCATCCGGTCCGTCGGTCAGCGTGATGGCGGTGTCGGGCACATCTGCCGCAACCTCTATCTGCAACTGATCCGTATCTGATACGAAATCATAGACGCGCACCCAATCATCCGCCGCGTCCGCCGCATCCGCCGCCTTTACGGTCAGGCGGAAATCAACTGCACCCGCGCCGCCAAACAGACGATCCCCGTCATCGCCGCGCAGGATATCATCACCCAGCCCACCGAACAGGCGATCAAATTCAGCGGCCGCGGTTGCAGCGGGGTTGATCCCTGACAGATCATCATTTCCGGCATCGCCGTACAGATCATCAGCGCCACTGCCCCCGGCGATCAGATCATCGCCATCCTCGCCGTAAACCGTGTCATCGCCAAGGTCATCCAGCACCGCAGGGCTGGCAGCGCCGTCATCATACCCGAACCTGTCATTGCCCGCGCCAAGGCGCGCAATATCATTGCCGATGCCGCCCTGCACGACATCCACACCGTCACCGCCATAAAGTGAATCATTCCCGAACGCACCGGTCAAAGTATCGTTGCCAAGGCCACCAAAGATGGTGTCAAAGCCCGCTGCACCGTTCAAAAGATCATCGTCAGCGTCACCGGAAATGCTGTCATTGCCCGATTGGCCATCAATGCTGTCTTGGCCCGCGCCGCCTGACAGCGTGTCGTTGCCGCCCGCAGAAGTGATCAGATCACGCCCGTCGCCACCATACATCAGATGCAAAGCGGCATTGCCGGTCAGAACATCATCTCTGGCCCCGCCCGACAACGTGTCATTGTTCGAACTGGCCAGCAGCGTGTCATTCCCATCATCGCCGTTCAACAAATTCACCCCACTCCCACCAGTGAGGGAGTCATTCCCGCTGCCACCATACAGGGTATCGTTGCCAGCGGCGCCTTGAACAAGATCATCCCCGTCACCGCCATACAAAACATCCGAGCAATCCTCGCCCGGCACCGTGTCGTTGCCATTGGCATCACTTACGGTGTCTGCGCCATAGCCGCCCTGCAGCCGGTCATCGCCCAGCCCACCGTTTACCACGTCATGTCCCAGGTCCGCTTCGATGCTGTCTTCGCCGGGGCCGCCGAAAATAGTGTCCTCACCATTAGCGCCAAGGATCCGGTCATCGCCAAGGCCACCTTCCAGCAGATCATTGTCGTCGGTGCCTGCCAGGCTATCATTGCCATCAGTGGGACCTGGCCCCTGATCATTATCTTAACCACCAGATAAGCCGTCAAAAATAAAACTGCCAAGCAAAAGCAACAGCACCAACAATTCCATATTTACCCCCCAACGATATATGCTTTGGCATATTCATTCACCAGTTGGGAGTATGTTAACATTTGGGAGCCTACGTGAGCCTTTTTCGTCACTGCCGCACATTGTGTACAATTGCGAAATAATCACCCGAATGCCCGTGGATTGTCGCGCTAGAAATGGATCGGCGCGGACATCATACTGATGAATAAGGGAATACGGTGACATCACCGGGCAAAACCTGCGCGGTTGTCACACCTTCAAGCACCCCATAGATCTTGCCGCCCACAGCCACCCGTGTGGTGTTGTTCGGCCCGTCTGTCAGCACAACGTCCTGATCGGTTGCATCACTGGGCAGGTAAACTTCGATCCGGTCAACGCCTGACACAAAGTCATAAATGCGCACCCAGTCTTCGGTGAAATTCACTGAGTCCGGTGCGACGATGCGAAAATCATCCGCACCCGCACCGCCAAACATGCGGTCCCCCTTGTCACCCACAAGGATATCGTCACCAAGGCCGCCGAATATGCGGTCAAAATCGACGGCTTCACTGTCTGCATCTTCGCCGCTGACAAAATCATTGTCGGCCTCACCATACAGCTCATCCCGCCCGCCACTGCTGAAGATCACGTCATCACCAGCGTCGCCGAACACAGTGTCATTGCCTGTATCGACGTACCGTTCAAACCCCGAAACGCTGACACCGCTATAGAACGTGTCCGACCCTGCGCCCAAACGGGCGCTATCATTGCCATCACCCGCAGCTACAGTATCGTTCCCGTCACCGCCAAAAAGCTGATCATCGCCGTCAAAGCCATCAAACCTGTCATCACCTGTGCCGCCAAACAGGCTGTCGTTGCCGGTATAGCCGTCAAGGTAATCATTGCCGTCACCTGCCGTTACAACGTCATCACCTTCGCCTGCCAGAACCCTGTCATTGCCGGTGCCGCCATTCAGGCTGTCATTGCCCATCCAGCCTTCAAGGTCATCATCACCGTCGTCGCCAAACAGCGTGTCGTCGCCTTCGTCACCACCCAGCGTGTCGTTGCCAAG
>JAYUZO010000064.1:0-8730 GCA_043751715.1 Rhodobacterales bacterium
GCGTCCCCATCGAAATCCGCCAAGGCGGGCAGTGCCTGCGCCACGGCATGGGCGGTGCCCAACTGTTCGGCCTGCAAAACGATGGTGGCTTCGGGATCAAAGGCCAGTGCGGATGTGCGCACAAGGTCTGCGCCATGCCCGGTAACCACAACCACGCGGTCAGGCATCAGGGACTGGCCTGCGCGAAGGGCATGGTGCAGCAGGGGTGCGGCACCCACACGGTGCAGCACCTTGGGCAGGTCGGAATTCATGCGGCTGCCCTGACCTGCGGCCAGAACGATCAACGCGACTGCCATTTTGCCCCTTTCTTTTGTTTTGCGCACCTTCTACCCCGAAAAGGTGGCACCGCAAGGGGCCACCCCCTCACGGATGGTTACAAGATGCACGCAAATCTGCGGAAAACAGTGGTTTTTGACCTGGATGGAACGCTGGCGGATACAAGCGCCGATTTGCTGGCGGCGGCGAATGCCTGTTTCCGGGACCTTGGGGATGGTGATGTGCTGGGGTCTGCAGATGCACTGGTGGCGTTTCACGGCGGGCGGGCGATGTTGCGGGCGGGATTTGACAGGCTGGGTTTGCCGCTAAGCGAGGACGAGGTGACGCGGCTGTATCCGGTGCTGCTGCGGGCGTATGCAGACGCGATTGATACGCATACGCGGCTGTATCCGGGGGTAGAGACGGCGCTTGAGGGGTTGCGCAGGGCGGGTTACGCGCTTGCAATCTGTACAAACAAGCCAGAGGGGCTGGCGGAAACGCTGGTGGGGCGGTTAGGGATACGGGGTTTGTTTGGCAGTCTGGTGGGGGCGGATACGCTGCCGGTGCGCAAGCCCGAGGTGGCACCCTACCGGCTGGCGGTAGAGGCTGCGGGCGGGCAAATGGGGCGGTCAATGCTGGTGGGTGATACGGAGACGGACCGCAAGACCGGGTTGGCGGCAGCGGTGCCGGTGGCATTGGTAACGTTCGGGCCAGAGGGGCGTGGGGTTGAACGGATGCAGCCCGAAGCGCTGCTGGACCATTATGATGATCTGGCAGGCGTGGTCAGGCGGTTGATCGGCTAAAGCGTAGATGGGCAGATTGCCCATCCTACGGGCTGCATGTGGTTGCAGGACGGGCAATTTGCCCATCTTGGCTTGGCGCAGGCACTTTGCGGCCCGATTGTTACTGCCGTTCCACTGGCCGATACCATCATCATGGATTTGCCTGATCCGACGGCCCCATAATCCAGATCGACGCCGACAATGGCATTGACCCCGCGCGCATGCGCTTTGGCCTTCAACTCGCGCAGCGCCTCATCCCTTGCGTCGCGCAGCACCTGTTCATAGGCCCCGGCGCGGCCACCCACGATATGGCGGATCAAAGCGAACAGGTTTTTGAAGATATTGGCCCCCATGATGGTCTGACCGGCCACGATGCCGTTGGCAGGCGGTGATGCGGTGGACTTCAATGGCGGTAGTTGTGGTGATGATTATGGCGCTGCCTTTGCGATGCAGGGTGTGACAATAAAGCCAGGCATGGCAGGTGAGGCCCGCAAGGGGCCGCAGTTGACGGCGGCATGGGGCGGCGGCATACCACTGCCATGCGCGCCGCTTCACCCCATGCTGTGACCTTTGTGCTGATCACCGTGTTTCTGGACATGGTGGGGTTTGGCCTGATCATGCCGGTTTTGCCTGCATTGATACAGGATGTGGGCACCATGTCAGTCGCTGATGCGACACGCGTGGGGGGCTGGATGTTTGCGGCGTTTTCGCTGACGCAGTTTGCCTTCAGCCCGCTGATGGGCAATCTGTCAGACCGGTTCGGGCGCAGGCCGCTGCTTTTGCTGGCGGTGTTCGGGCTGGGGGTGGATTACATCTTTTCGGCACTGGCCCCGACTATTTTCTGGCTGTTCATCGGCCGGGCAATTGCCGGTTTGTGCGGATCATCCTTTGTGATTGCCAACGCCTATATTGCCGATGTGACAGCGCCCGAAGACCGGGCAAAGGCGTTTGGCATGATCGGGGCGGCGTTTGGCGTGGGCTTTGTGCTGGGCCCGGCCATTGGCGGGCTGCTGGGTACTTACGGGCCAAGGGTGCCTTTCTACGTGGCAGCGGTAGTGTCACTATTGAACTTTGCCTATGGCTGGTTTGTGTTGCCAGAAACGTTACCAGCCGAAAAGCGGCGTGCGTTTGCATGGCGCAGGGCGAACCCGTTCGGCACACTTGCGGTGTTTCGCACCTATGCGGGGGTGATGCCGCTGTGCGTTGTGTTTGGCCTGTATTTCTTTGCGAGCGCGATTTACCCGGCGATCTGGCCGTTCTGGGGTGCGGCAAAGTTTGGCTGGGATACGGCGACGGTGGGGCTGTCGCTTGCGGCCTTTGGCATCATCACGGCGGTGTTTCAGGGCTTTGTGACGGGGCCAGCGGTGGCGCGTTATGGTGAGGCGCGGGTGGCGCTGATTGGCCTTGTCAGTGCGGTGATTGCGGCGGTGGGGTATGGGCTGGCGGGGGGCCTTGCGGTGGTGGTGGTCTTCATGCTGGTGCACGGGCCCGAAGGCTTTGTGCACCCGATGCTGACAGCGATCATGTCAAAGGCGGTGCCAGAAGATGCGCAAGGTGAATTGCAAGGGGGGATTTCATCGGTGATGAATCTGGCGATGCTGGTGGGGACAATTTTCTTTAGTCAGATTTTCGCGCATTTCATGGATGCGGGGCGGGTGAACCCTTCGCCGAATGTGGCGTATTTCGTGGCGGCGGGGCTGCTGGCCGCGGTGCTGGCGCTTTTGGTTGCCGTCAGGCCAAAGGCCGCACATGTCTGAACGCTTCAGCGGCAGTTTCACGCAACAGGAACCGATCCCGGAGGACGGGATTGCAGCGGCCTTGGCCGTTTTGCAGCACGGGCGCCTGCACCGCTATAACGTGGCGGCAGGTGAGGTGGCCGAAACCGCGCTGCTGGAGGAGGAATTCGCAGGGCTGGTTGGCGCGCGCTATTGCCTTGCGGTGGCGTCGGGCGGCTATGCGATGGCCACGGCATTGCGGGCGCTTGGCGTGGGGCATGGTGATGCGGTGCTGTCAAATGCCTTTACGCTGGCGCCGGTGCCGGGGGCGATTGCCAGCGTGGGGGCGCAGCCGGTATTCGTGGATGTGACAGATGATCTGACGATTGACCTGAATGATTTGGCGGCCAAGGCGGGGCAGGCGCGGGTGCTGCTGCTGTCACACATGCGGGGGCATGTGGCGGATATGGACCGGCTGATGGCTATTTGTAATGCGGCGGGTGTGCAGGTGATTGAGGATTGCGCGCATACAATGGGGGCGCGGTTCAGGGGCGTGCCCAGCGGGCGGCACGGCGTTGTGGGCTGCTATTCAGCGCAAACCTACAAGCATGTGAACAGCGGTGAGGGTGGTTTCATTGTGACCGATGACGCGGTGGTGGCGGCCAAATGCGTGCTGCTGTCGGGGTCATACATGCTGTATGGGCGGCACCGGGCCGCACCGGGGCCAGAGGTGTTTGCAGGCTTGCGACTGGACGTGCCGAATATTTCGGGCCGGATGGACAATTTGCGCGCCGCTATCCTGCGCCCGCAACTGCGCCAGTTGGAGGAACGCCGCTTGCGCTGGCTCGCGCTGTACCGGGGGCTGGAGGCGGGGCTGGCAGATGTGCCGGGGCTGCGGCTGACGGCGCGGCCAGATGAGGAAGAGCTGGTGGGATCATCCTTTCAGTTCCTGCTGCCGGGCTGGGAGGGCGCGCGCATGGCGGCCCTTGTGGCGCGCTGTCTGGCGCGCGGGGTAGAGCTGAAATGGTTTGGTGCTGCTGATCCTGTGGCGTTCACCAGCCGCTACAGCCATTGGGCCTATGCCAACCCGCCGGTGCTGCCACAAACAGACCGCGTGCTGGCGGGGCTGATCGACATGCGCCTGCCGTTGACCTTTTCGCCAGATGATGTGGCGCTGATTGCGCGGATCATCAGGGCCGAGGTGATGGTGGTGGCGCAGGCAGAAACGGTTGACAGGGCCGCTGGCAGCGGCGGGGATTGATGCGCAGGCGCAGTCCGGGCCCACGCTGGCTGCGCCGGTTGCGGGGGCGGCTGACAGGGGTGTTTGTTGCGTTGGTGGCCATTCCGGCCCTGCTTGACGGGGTTGTTGCAACGCTGCGCCCGGTGGCAGACGGGCAAGGCAGCTGCCGCGTGGTGCAGGTGGTGGATGGTGATACGGTCCGGTTGTGGTGCGCAGGTGCCGCACCGCTGCGTGCAAGGCTGACAGGGTTTGATGCGCCAGAGTTGTATTCGCCCGGTTGTTTCAGCGAATTGGTGGCGGCCCAGCACGCGAAATGGGCGCTGCGATGGCTGCTGTGGCAAGCAAGCGATTTGCGGATGGCGCGCGCGGGGACCGACCGATATGACCGCGCGTTGATTGCGCTGTTTGATGGCGCTGCACCGATTGCGGACAAGATGATTGCGGGCAACCATGGGCGGGCTTATGGTGGCGGGCGGCGTGATGGATGGTGCAGGGGGGCGTGAATGCAGGTGAAACGTGTAGGGCTGCTATCAGCCGAAGTGCAGGTGGGTGATCTGACGGTGATAGCACTGTCAGACGGGCAGACGGTGATGCCAGCCACACATCTGCGCGGGCAGGATGGGGAACCGCTGGACGCAGCGGCGATGGCGGGCGCTGATCTGGTGGATGGCAAGCTGCGCCTGCAGGTGATGGCGTTTGTCGTGCGCGGGCCGGATGGCTGTGTGCTGATTGATACCGGGGCCGCCGATGCCTGGCACCCGACGCTGGGCCTGTTGCCACAGGCGATGGCCGAGGCCGGGATTGACGCGGGCGATATATCGGTCGTGGCGCTGACCCATACGCATATTGACCATATCAGCGGACTGGTTGGCGCAGATGGCGCATTGGCCTTTCCCAATGCAGTGGTTTTTGTGCCCGAAGCTGAAATGGGCCTGTTCCGCGCCGAGGCCCGCATGGCCCCGGTTCTGCCCTGCGCCGTGATGATGCAGCCCGGCGAAGGGGTGATGCCGGGGGTGATGGCCATTGCTGCACCGGGGCACGAAGTGGGGCACATGGCATTTCTGGTGGCAGGTCAGCTGCTGATCTGGGGCGATATCATTCACCACCCGGCCATTCAGTTTGCCGCCCCCGCGGTGACATGGGCCTTTGATACTGACCCTGTCCTTGCACGCAGTTCGCGCCTGTCGCTGATGGCCCGCGCAGCATCAGAAGACTGGCCGGTCGCAGGCGCGCATCTGGCCTTTCCCGGTATCGGGCGGATCAGGGTCGCGGGTGATGGCTATGCGTTCAGCCCGATCCGGGTTTAGCCCGGTACATACACCGGCCGGCTGGTCAGCATCATCGCTGTGCCATTGATGATCGCCTCGCGCGGCTCACCCGTGGTCCAGACGGCGCACATGGCGCGACCTTCACCTTCAAACGCCAGAACGACATCGGCAGGATCCGATGGCAGACGTGCCCTGAACCGCAGCCCGCGCAGTTGACGGTTCATGTCTGCCAGTTGATGAAACGCGGCCTTTGGCGTGTAATCTGCCTGCACAATGCCATAGGTCCGCTCTTCCTCGGGCACATAGGCCTCGGTCCGGTCAACCGCCACATAGGCGATCGACAAGGCAATGCCGTAAGACAGGTTCATCAGAAACATCCGCACCAGCACATCGGCCTGCAGATCATCATTGACGAACCTGTTCGTCGCAAAGCCCCATTCGGTTGAAAGAACCGCCAACGGTGGCGTCACCGGATACCTGTCCAGCAAGACCTGCACGGCAGCATAGGTATCACCCACCATTTCAGGATCGACATAGGGGTGAATGCTGATTGCATCCACCAGCGGTGCCAGACCATCGGCCAGACAGGCCTCAAGAAACCCAAGGTCAAGAACCGGTTCGCCCATCTTGTGCCCCAGTGCAGGGGCGATGATGATGGCATCTGGCTGTGCGGACCGGATCGCCGCAATCGCCTGCCGCGCCAGCGTCATGTATTCTGCCGGATTGGCGCGCGGTTCCCAGAAATTATCCCGGTTGGGTTCGTTATAGATTTCCCAGATCGGATCGGCACTGGCATAGCGCGCGGCTGCGGCGGCGCAAAAGGCGGCATAGGCATTGCGTTCGAAAGACATGGTGATGCCTTCCATCCAACGCCCGCCGTACACTTCGGGGTTATTGAACCCCAGCACGAATTGCGCGCGCAAATCGCGTGCGGCAAGGTCTGACATCAGCCTGTCATAGGTGGCCCAATCATAAACGCGGCGCTGCACCTCAACACCAGACCAGAACAGATCCGTGCGGATCAAGGTGAAACCGGCATCGCGCGCGACATCAAGCGTGGCAGGCAGATAGTCATGAATGGCCAGACCAAAGCCGTTGCCCAGCCCAGCCAGCGGCGCAGGCGCATCTGAAAATGCAGGGCGTATGGGCCAGGGTCCAATCAGTGCGCCACCAGCCGATTGCAGAAACTTGCGGCGTTTCACAGACAGCACCCCCTACAGTCACAGCACACACTCAGGCACGTAACCGGTACCATGCCGGGCGCATGGGTGGCCATGTTTAATTGCCGCAGACGTTGTGCTGGCGGCATCAACGGGGTCTGCCACCAATACTGACGACTGTCTGGTGCCTTGGCGCATTGCGCGGTCAGGATGAAAACACTTTTCATCGTCGCCACAGCTTTCGGTGCGGCGGCGGATCGGTTTGGGTTATTGCCGATTACTTCAGTGTCGCAGCCCCTGAATTTCGAAGGGCTTTGGTTGACCCCGCCGGGGGCGCGGGGTAAACCCATGTCGCAAGAGGCAAAGGCGGCGATCCACGCCTCTTTGCCTTTGCCAGTCAGCAAGGGTCGGCAAGACCCCTGTGCCAGTTCAAAAGGAGTGCGCACCTTGGACAGTCTTCTAGGGGAATATCTGCCCATTCTGGTGTTTCTGGCCATAGCCGTGGGCCTTGGACTGGTTCTGTTGCTGGCCGCCGCACTGATCGCCGTGCGCAACCCCGATCCGGAAAAGGTCTCCGCCTATGAATGCGGGTTCAACGCATTTGATGATGCGCGGATGAAATTCGATGTGCGGTTCTATCTTGTGTCGATCCTGTTCATCATCTTTGATCTTGAGGTGGCGTTTCTGTTCCCATGGGCGGTGGCCTTTGGTGAAATCAGCATGGTGGCCTTCTGGTCAATGATGGCGTTTCTGGCGGTGCTGACCATTGGTTTCGCCTATGAATGGAAGAAGGGGGCACTGGAATGGGAGTGATGCCAAATACTGTACAGACGGGTGTCAATACGGCGGGCGGTGATGGCGATGTAGCCACGCGTGCCCTGAATGCCGAACTGCAGGACAAGGGGTTTTTGCTGACCTCGACCGAAGATATCATCAACTGGGCGCGCAATGGCAGCCTGCACTGGATGACGTTCGGGCTGGCCTGCTGTGCGGTGGAAATGATGCACACCGCGATGCCGCGCTATGATATGGAACGGTTCGGCACCGCACCCCGCGCCAGCCCGCGCCAGTCTGATCTGATGATCGTGGCGGGCACGCTGACCAACAAGATGGCCCCGGCGCTGCGCAAGGTGTACGACCAGATGCCGGAACCGCGCTATGTGATCTCCATGGGGTCATGTGCAAATGGCGGCGGCTATTACCATTATTCCTACAGTGTCGTGCGCGGCTGTGACCGGATCGTGCCGGTCGACATTTATGTGCCCGGCTGCCCGCCCACGGCCGAGGCGCTGCTGTACGGCATTCTGCAATTGCAGCGGAAAATCCGCCGCACAGGCACGTTGGTAAGATGATTGGGGTAAGGTGATCCATGTCTGAAGCACTGCAAGAACTTGGTGCCTACCTGTCGCTGAAACAGCCCAACGCGGTGATTGATGCGACGGTATCCTTTGGTGAGCTGACCATCACCCTGCAACCTGCGGCGCTGGAAGGCTTTGTTGATTTTCTGCGGCTGGACGGGTCCTGCCGGTTCACGTCTCTGGTGGATATCACGGCGATTGATTACCCTGAACGGGTTGCGCGGTTTGAAGTGGTCTATCATTTCCTGTCGATGTACCAGAACCACCGTATCCGGGTGAAACTGGCCATGCGTGAAACGGACATGGTGCCGTCGATCCATGAAATTCACCCAAGCGCCAACTGGTTTGAACGCGAAGTGTTCGACATGTTCGGCATCCTGTTTTCCGGCCATCCCGATCTGCGCCGCATCCTGACGGATTACGGCTTTCGCGGGCACCCCTTGCGCAAGGATTTTCCGACCACGGGCTATACCGAGGTGCGCTATGACGCGGTGCAAAAGCGCGTGGTCTATGAACCGGTCAGCCTGGTGCAGGAATACCGGCAGTTTGATTTTCTGTCACCTTGGGAATCTGCGCAATACGTGCTGCCGGGTGATCAGAAAGCGGAGGGCAAATAGATGGCTGACGGGGATATCCGCCGCAACACCTATGATGACGGGTCGCGCGATGCCTTGACGGGTGAGCAGCAAATCCGCAACTTCAACATCAACTTCGGCCCGCAACACCCTGCCGCGCATGGGGTTTTGCGTCTTGTGCTGGAGTTGGACGGTGAAATCGTCGAACGCTGCGATCCGCATATCGGCCTTCTGCACCGTGGCACTGAAAAGCTGATGGAAAGCCGGACCTATCTGCAGAACCTGCCATATTTTGACCGACTGGATTATGTGGCGCCGATGAATCAGGAACATGCCTGGTGTCTGGCGATCGAAAAGTTGACCGCTACGCCGGTGCC
>JAYUZO010000065.1:0-7557 GCA_043751715.1 Rhodobacterales bacterium
GAAAAGAAAAACGCCGCCCGCGTGCTGAAAAAGGCATGGATTGCCATGCCCCACCCCGATCTGGCCGCCGCCTTTGCCGAGATAGAGCCCGAAGAAACCTTGGCCAAGCGCGTAAAACGCTTTCGCGATCTGGTGGGCGCACAGCCCGAACATGATGAAAGCCGCATGCTGATGGCGGAGTTGCACATCAGCGCCGAAGATTTCCCCGAGGCGCGCCGTGCCCTTGGCGATACCGCCACGCGGCACCCCACCGGGCGGTCGCTTGCGCTGATGGCGGCGATCGAACGCGGCGAAGGGTCGGATGAGGCAGTGGTGCGCGGTTGGCTGGCGCGTGCCATCACCGCGCCGCGCGGGCCGCAATGGTGCTGTGACAAATGTCAGGCGATCCATGTGCAATGGGCACCCATCTGCGAAAACTGCGGTGGGTTTGACACGCTGTCATGGCGCGAACCGGCCGAAGGGGCAGGGCCCAGCACCACCGGATCAGAACTGTTGCCCCTGATCCTGGGTGGCCCAAAGCCCGGCCCGGTTGATGTGCCAGACGAGGGCGAAATCATTGACGCCGTCGCCGCCGCCCGCAGCCAAAATTAGGGCTACACACCCGCAGGCAGTGGTGCTATCAGCACGCCCGGAAGGCAGGCCGCTGTAGCTCAGTTGGTAGAGCACGTCATTCGTAATGATGGGGTCGGGAGTTCGAGTCTCTTCAGCGGCACCACCTTCCCTTGCAGACCGCGCGGCACTGACGAGCTGGTGGTTGGACAAAGGGGGCAGGTTGCCCCGCCCCCCATGTCATTTTTCAAACCGCCGATGGTTTATTCAGTCTGATCGCCACGACCACGGCCACGGTCATCTGCGTTGATCATCCCATCACCGTTGCGGTCCAGCCGTTCGATCAGCGTTGCCATCATGGTGTCTACCTCGGCCGCCGTGATGCTGGCATCACCATCGGCGTCTGCATGCTGGAATGCACCTACCACGCGGGGTTGCATCGCCTCCAGCCACAGCGTCTGGAATTCGGCCAGCGTCAGCGCGCCATCGGTGTTGGCATCAGCCGCACCCACCTTGGCCGTGCGCAGTGCCGCCAACTCGTCTGCCGTAACAGACCCGTCGGCATCGGCATCAGCCGCTGTGAACATGGTGCGGAACATCTCGCCGCCCATCATGCCGCCGCGTTCGCCGCGCGGGCCGTGATCCCGGTCGCCATGGCGCATGTGCACCGGTGTTGCCGCCTCTTCGGTGGTTGCTGCTGTTGCCGGGGCCTCAAGCCCCTGTGCTGTGGCGATCATTGCACCGGACAGGCCCATTAGCACGGCAATGGCAATAACGGGGGCGATTTTGTTGGTTGGTTTCATTTTCAAATCCTTCTTGCGGGTTGGGGGAAGGCATTTGCTTCCCGGTGATGATCACTTGGGGTGTCTTGCCCGGTAATGTGTGTCACCGCGACAGGGCCTTTGTCGCAAAGCGTGGCAACCCACGGCCCTGACACAGGTTGCGACAAATCAGGGGTAATCCCGGCGTTTGTGGGTGCTGGCCAGCAGGCCCTTTGCGCGCGTATGGTCACCTTAAACGCAGTTGCAGGGCGCACAGATACCCATGGCCGATCCGATTGACCCCCATATCCTGATCGTGGATGACGCGCGTGATATCCGCGAACCCTTGGGGCAATACCTGCGCAAACAGGGCTTTCGCACCATGCTGGCGGCAAATGCAGCTGACGCGCGCGGGTATCTGGACAGTGCAGGCATTCATCTGGTGGTGCTGGATGTGATGATGCCGGGCGAAGATGGCCTGTCGCTGTGCCGCCATATCGTGGGGCGCGGCGGGCCGCCCGTGCTGCTGCTGACCGCGATGGCCGAAGATACCGACCGGATTGTCGGGCTGGAACTGGGGGCTGATGATTACATCGTCAAACCCTTTAACCCGCGCGAACTGCTGGCCCGCATTCGCGCCGTGCTGCGGCGTGTGCCGCCCGCTGCACCCGTGCTGCCAACGGGCCGCAGGCAGTTTGGGCCATGGCTGCATGACCCGGCACGGCAGGTGCTGGTGGGCACGGACGGCACCGATACCCCGCTGACATCTGGCGAAAGCAAACTGCTGGTGGTGTTTCTGGACCGCCCGCAAACCGTGCTGTCGCGCCATCAGTTGCTTGATGTGCTGATGGGGCGCGAGGCCAAACCCTATGACCGCGCGATTGATAACCGCATCACCCGCCTGCGCCGCAAGATTGAGGCTGACCCTGCCTTTCCCCGCTTGTTAGTGACAGATTGGGGCGGTGGTTACCGCCTTGCCGTTGATGTATCAGTGGTCTTGGAATGAAGCGCCTGTTGCCCGATGGCATTGCAGGCCGCTTTGCCCTGTTGCTGGCTGCGGCGCTGCTGGCGGCCACGCTGATCGCACTGGTGACACAGGCGGTAGAGCGGAACCGGTTTGACCGCGCCGCGATGATAGAGCGCGAGGTAGAGCGTATCCTTGGCCTCGTCCCCGCGATTGAGGCCGTGCCCCCGCGTGATCGTGCCCGCGTGGCGCGCGATGCCTCCACCCGTTTCGCACAGGTCAGCGTTGCTGCTGTGCCGCTGATCGCACAGACGCCCGATGACATGCGCTCGCGTCTGTTGGCGCGGCAACTGGCGCAGGTATTGCGTGACCGGGAATTTGCCGCCGCTGTACTGCGCCAACGTATCGAAGGGCGCGGCCGCCGCAAGATCGAGGCGATGGTGATGTCAATCGCGATTGGTGATGGCGCAGCGCCCCTGTGGCTGAACATCCGCGCCGTGCCCCCGGCGGACCCCGGCCCCGGCATTGAGGCCGATGTGGTGTTTCTGGTCTTTGGCCTGTCCCTGATTGCCGTGCTGGGCGCGGGCCTGATCTTTATCCGCCGCCTGACACGCCCCATTGATGCACTGGCGCTTGCCGCGCAGGCCGCTGGCAGGGGTGACCGCACCGTGCGTCTGCCAGAGGATGGCCCGCGCGAGTTGCGCGCCGCTGCCCATGCCTTTAACGACATGCAGGTGCAAATCGCCCGCTTTGATGCCGAACGCATGCGCACGCTGGGGGCTGTTGGCCACGATCTGCGCACGCCGATCACCAGCCTGCGCATAAGGGCCGAACTGCTGGATGATGCCGATCTGCGCGATAACATGGTGCGCACGCTGGATGAAATGGCGGTGATGGCCGATGGGCTGGTAGGCTTTGCCAAGGGTGCCCGTGATGATGAACCCGTGCAAGACATTGCCCTGCCTGCGTTTCTGTCACAGCTTGCCACCGATCGCGGGGCCAGCTTTGCCGGTGGCCCTACCCTTGCCATCCGCGCCCGCCCCGTGGCGCTGATGCGCGCCATCGGCAACCTTGTCGATAACGCCCTGCGCTATGGCGGCGGTGGCAGTGTCAGCCTTGCCCGCGAAGGTGACGATGCCCTGATCCGCATCACTGACACCGGCCCCGGTATTCCACCGGCCCTTTTACCGCAGATCTTTGATCCCTTCGTGCGCGGTGATACCAGCCGCAATACAGATACCGGCGGCGCTGGCCTTGGCCTGTCGATTGCGCAAACCATCGTGCAGGCCCTTGGCGGCACCATCACGCTGGCCAACCGTCAACCCAAGGGGCTGGAGGCTTGCGTCCGCCTGCCACTGACCCCGCGCAATTGACACCCTTCACAGTTCCGTTGGTTTCGTGCCAAAGACTTGCCACACAGCGCCCGCACGGGCGACACATCCGGCCAGCAACCGCCCAAAGGAACCACCATGCCCCTTCGCCAATCCGCCGCCCTTGTGGCCACCCTTGTTTTCGCCCCGCTTATGGTGCTGGCCGATACTGCCGATGGCACCAAACTGATCGGGCAGGAATGGGAGGCAGTCACCACCATGGCACGCGGTGGCACGGTCAACTGGTTCATGTGGGGCGGGGCGGATAACATAAACGCCTATGTCACGGATTACGTCGGCGGCGTGCTGCGCGATCAATACGACATCACCCTGAACCTCATCCCGCTGACCGACACGACCGAAGCCGTGAACATCGTGTTGGGCGAAAAAGAGGCGGGGAATGTGGATGCGGGTTCGGTTGACCTGATCTGGATCAACGGTGAAAATTTCCGCACCATGCAGCAGGGCGGGCTGGCCTTTTGCGGCTATACCGACACGCTGCCGAACAACGCGCTGGTCAACTGGGATAACCCCGCCATCGCCAATGATTTCGGCGTGCCGGTGAACGGGTGTGAGGTGCCATGGAACCTAGCCCAGTTCGCCATGGCGCATGACAGTGCCACACTGCCCGCACCGCCCACCTCGATCCCGGCCCTGCTGGACTGGATCAAGGCCAACCCCGGCCAGTTCACCTATCCCGCCCCACCTGATTTCAACGGTGCGGTGTTCGTGCGCCATGTGTTCTATCACGCGGCAGGTGGGGCGGATGCGCTGCTAGGGCCATTCGATCAGGCAAAGTTTGCGGCGGCGGCGGCCAGGACCTGGGCGATTCTGAACGAGATCGAGCCGTTCCTGTGGCGTGAAGGGGCGACCTACCCCACCAGCATCACCCAGTTGAATGATCTGTTTGCCAATGGCGAGGTGGCGCTGAACTTCAACTATGATCCGGCGCAGTTTGGCCTTGCGGTGGATGCGGGCACCTTTGCCGATACCGTGCGCAGCTATGGCCTGACCGATGGCACCATCGGCAACACCAACTACACGATCATCCCGTTCAATTCGCCCAACAAGGCCGCCGCGATGGTGGCGCAAAACGTGCTGCTGTCTGCCGAGGCGCAGCTGGAAAAGGCCAACCCAGCCGTCTGGGGAACAGCGCCAGCCATCACGCTGGACCGTGTGGCACCGGAAGTGCAGGCGGCCTTCGCCGCACTGCCATCACACCCATCGGTGATCACGCCCGCGGAACTGGCACCCTTTGCGCTGCCAGAACTGCAGGCAGACTGGATTGCAGCGATCGAGGCGGGCTGGATCCAGAACGTCGGGAAATAAGGCGCTTCCCTCTCCCCTTTGTGGGGGAGGGTCAGGGTAGGGGGCTGCGGTCCAGACCCCCCCACCCCAATCCCCTCCCCACAGTGGGGGGGGAGGGGGGCCGCGTAAACTCTGCATTCAGCGCCCTTTGGCTAACCGCTATCAGACGGTTTCAATACGCACGGTGAAACCGCTACACTCCCCCGGAACCACCCGACCGAAAGCCCCCATGCCCCACCGCCTGCGCCTGTTCCTGATGCTTGCCCCCGCCCTTGGCGTGATTGGCCTGCTGTTCGGCGGCGGTCTGATCGTGGCGCTTATGCGGTCGTTCAACTACATGCCCGTCATCGGCCTGACCGACCCCAACCTGCAAGCCTATGCTCGCGTGCTGACCAACCCTGATTTCCTGCTTTCGTTCCTTTTGACCTTCCACATCGCCTTCACCTCTACCCTCATCGCCGCCATCATCGCCATCGCCGCCGCCCTGCTGATCCGCGCCACCACCACAGGCCGCACCCTCATCACCTTCCTGTTCCAGCTGAACCTCACCATCCCCCATATCGTCGGTGCCATCGGCATCCTGTACCTGTTCAGCCAATCCGGCACATTCGCCCGCCTTGCCCATGCCACTCACCTGATCGCCCGCCCTGCCGATTTTCCCGCATTGGTCTTTGACCCCGCCGCCATCGGCATCATCCTGCACTATGTCTGGAAAGAGGTACCCTTCATCGGCATCGTCATCCTTGCCCAGATGCAAACCATCGGCACCGATCACGAAGCCACCGCCCGTTCCCTTGGCGCAACCCCATGGCAGGCCTTTCGCCACGCCCTGTTGCCCCTGCTGCTGCCCGGCATCACCGCCGCATCCATCATCGCCTTTGCCTTTGCCTTTGGCGCATATGAGATTCCTGCCCTGCTGGGGGCCAGCTACCCCCAAGCCCTGCCTGTGCTGGCCTATCGCAGCTTTACCGATGTTGACCTTGCCAGCCGCCCCGATGCCATGGCCATGGCCATCATCATCACTTGCCTGTCCGCCGCCCTGATCTGGGCCTATTCCCGCGCACTGCACGCTATGGTGCGCGCATGACAGCACTGCGCCGCCTTGCCCTTGGCACGCTGGTGCTGTGGCTGATCCTGCCGCTGATCCCCCTTGCCATCTGGTCCTTTGCCAAAGGCTGGCGCTTTCCATCACTATTCCCGCAGGAATGGACGCTGCGCGCATGGCAAACCGCCCTGTCAGACCGCACGGGCGTGCTGGAAAGCCTGTGGGTCACAGGGGCCATCGCCCTGATTGCCACCATACTTGCCATCCTGATCGGTGTGCCCGCAGGCCGCGCGCTTGGCCAGCACCGCTTTCGCGGCAAATCAGCCGTGCAGGCCCTGATCCTTGGCCCGCTGATCGTACCCGGCCTGGCTGCCGCCCTTGGCCTGCATGCCGTGTTCCTGCAGCTTGGCCTGACCAATACCTTCACTGGCGTCGTATTGGTGCACCTCATCCCCACCTTGCCCTACATGATCATCATCATGACCGGCATCTTTGCCAACCACGACCCCAGCTTTGAGGCCCAAGCCCGCAGCCTTGGTGCCACCCCCTGGCAGACCTTCCGATACATCACCATGCCTGCCATCCTGCCCGGCATCATCGTGGGCGGCCTGTTCTGCTTTCTGGTCTCGTGGAGCCAGTATATTCTGACCCTGCTGATCGGCGGGGGCCGCGTGCAAACCCTGCCCCTGCTGCTGTTCAGCTTTGCCACATCCGGCCGGAATGATCTGACCGGGGCCATCGCCATCATCTACATCCTGCCCGGCATCCTGATCCTGATCCTGACTGCCCGGCATATCACCGGCACCCACCCCGCCTTGGCCAGCATGATGCGCCGATGACAGACGTTGCCCTGCAAAACCTGACCCTGCGCTATCCCGGTTCTGGCATTGCCACGGTAGAAAACCTTTCGCTCACCATCCCCACCGGTTCGCTGACCGCCCTTCTTGGCCCATCCGGCTGCGGCAAGACCACCACGATGAAGATCATCGCAGGCCTTTTGCGCCCCGATGCTGGCGATGTGTGCTTTGATGGCCAGTCTATCCTGCACACCCCGCCCGAACGCCGTGGCGCCGTGATGGTGTTTCAGAACCACCTGCTGTTTCCGCAAATGACCGTTGCCGAAAACGTGGGCTTCGGTCTGAAAATGCGCGGCCTGCCAAAGGCCGAGATTGCCCAACGCGTGGCGGAAATGCTCGCCCTTGTGCAGCTGCCTGACATGGGGCCCCGCCGCCCCGCCGATCTGTCCGGCGGCCAACAACAGCGCGTGGCCCTTGCCCGCGCGCTGATCGTGCAACCCCGCGTTTTGCTGCTGGATGAACCCCTGTCAAACCTTGATGCCCACCTGCGCAGCGAAATGCGTGATCTGATCCGCAGCCTGCAACAACGCCTGCGCATCACCACCCTGTTCGTCACCCATGATCAGGAGGAAGCCGTCGCCATGGCCGACCATATCGCACTGATGCTGAATGGCCGCCTGCGCATGCACGGCGTACCCGAGGCGTTTTACCAACACCCCGCAGATCCCCCCGTGGCCCGATTTTTCGGCGGCGTGAACTTTGT
>JAYUZO010000066.1:0-15557 GCA_043751715.1 Rhodobacterales bacterium
GGCGCCGTGCCGCACCACAGCTGCCAGAATTCCTGACCGTCCACCCGTGGGCCCCAGTTCCAATAGGGCGTGCGCAGATCGGCCTGCACCGCGCGGGCGCGGTCATTGAACCAGACAAACCCCATGCCCGGCGGCGTCATCAGGCCCTTCTGGCTGGCCGCCACCGTCACGTCCACGCCCCAAGCGTCCATCCGGTATTCATCGCAACCCAAGGATGCGATACAATCCACCGCCAGCAGGGCCGGATGCCCCACAAGGTCCATCACCGCCCGCAGTGCAGCGATATCGGTTTTCACCGTTGATGACGTATCCACATGCGTGGCCAGCACCGCCTTGATCGCATGCCCCGTGTCTGCCCGCAGTGCCGCCTCGATCCGCCCCATATCCGGCGCCATGCTGCGGCCGAAATCCATCACCTCCACCTCCACGCCCATCGCGCGGGCATGGTTCGCCCAGCCGATGCCGAAACTGCCCACCGATATCACCAGTGCCCGGTCACCCTGGCTGAACATGTTGGCATTCGCCGCCTCCCAAGCCCCGTGGCCGTTGGCGATATAGGCCGCCACATGGCCGGTGGTGCCCGCAAGCGTGCGCAGATCCGGCCAAAGGCTGGCTGTCAGATCATGCAAAGGGCCTTCGTAAATGTTCGGGCTGCCCCGGTGCATGGCGCGCAGCACCCGTTCGGGCATGACCGACGGGCCGGGAATCGCAAGGTAAGGCTGGCCGTGGGACAGGGTCATGAAATGCTCCGCTTGATGCTGCCCGCGCTGGCTAGCACCCGGCGCAATCCGCCGCAACCTTGCGGCCCCCCCACCTTTCGGGATAACCCTTACAGCGTGGCCCCCCCTGCCCGAAAAGGCTGACCCTTGACCAAGCCCCCCACTGATCCGCACTACACCTCTGGCACCCTATTCGGGCGGCTGTGGCGTGCCTACCTTGCCCCACACAAGGCGCGCATGGCCCTTGCCTTTGTGTTCATGGTGATTGAGGGGGCAACGCTGGGCTTTTTGTCATGGCAGCTGGAGCCGCTGTTTGATGACGTGTTCACCCGCGGGTCTGATGGCGCGCTGTTGCAGGTGGGCCTGATCATTCTTGCGCTGTTTCTGATCCGTGCCACCTCCATGGTCATTGGCCGTGGCCTGATGGCGGGCATATCCGCGCGCGTATCGGCCGCTATGCAGACCGACCTGTTGCGCCATCTTCTGCGGCTGGATGGCGGGTTCTTTCAGACCCATTCGCCCGGCGCACTGATTGAACGCGTGCAGGGTGATACGATTGCCGTTCAGGGTGTCTGGTCCACGCTGATCACCGGCATCGGGCGTGATCTGGTGGCGCTGATCGGCCTGTTTGCCGTGGCCCTGTCGATCGATTGGCGCTGGACGCTGGCCGCGCTGATCGGCGCGCCCTTGCTGATTTTGCCCACATTCGTGGTGCAACGCTACATCCGCCGCAAGACCGGGCAGATGCGCGATCAGGCCGGTCTGCGCGCCACCCGGCTGGATGAGATTTTCCACGGCATTCAGGCGATCAAGCTGAACCGGATGGAGCGGTATCAGACCGACCGCTTTGCCGGGATCGTGGCGCGCATCGTGCGGTTTGATGTCCGCACCACGTTGGGCCGCGCGATGATGCCCGCAATGATTGATATTGTCACCGGCCTTGGTTTCTTTGCCGTGCTGATGCTGGGCGGACATGAAGTGGCCAGTGGTCAGCGCACGGTGGGTGAATTCATGGCGTTTTTCACCGCCATGGCGCTGACCTTTCAGCCGATCCGCCGTCTGGGCGATCTGTCGGGCCTGTGGCAGATCGCGGCGGCCAGCCTTGAACGCGTGTACCGCCTGCTGGATACCGCGCCCGTGTCTACCCGGCCCGACACGGTGCAGGGCACGCGGTTTGACGCCCCCGAAATCACCCTGCGCGACGTGACCTTTGCCTATGGCGATACGCCCGTGTTGCGCGGGCTGTCGTTCACCGCGCCTGCGGGTGGGGTGACGGCCCTGGTGGGCGCATCGGGCGCGGGCAAGACAACCGTGTTTCACCTGCTGACCGGGCTGATGGAGCCTGCATCCGGCACCATTCTGATCAGCGGGCAGAATACGGCCAGCCTTGGCCTTGCCGACCTGCGCGGCAATTTTGCCGCCGTGTCGCAGGATGCTGCGCTGTTTGATGAAACCCTGCGCGAAAACATTCTGCTGGGCCGCGCCGATGTGCCGCCCGCAGCGCTGACCGCCGCCATGGATGCCGCCCATGTGACCGATTTTGTGGCCAGCCTGCCCGCTGGCCTTGATACGCCCGCAGGGCCGCGCGGATCGGCGCTGTCGGGCGGGCAGCGCCAGCGTGTGGCCATTGCGCGCGCGCTGCTGGCCGATGCACCGATCCTGCTGCTGGATGAGGCGACAAGCGCGCTTGATGCACAGTCCGAGGCACTGGTATCTGATGCACTGGCACGCCTGTCACAAGGGCGCACCACGCTGGTGATTGCGCACCGGCTGTCAACGGTGCGCGATGCTGACAAGATCGTGGTGCTGGATCAGGGCCGCGTGGCCGAGGAAGGCCGGCATGAAGATTTGCTGGCACGTGGCGGGCTGTATGCCAGCCTGTATCAGTTGCAGTTCAAGGGGGCGGACCATGGCTGAACAGGCACAGGGCCGGGTGATCTGGCAGATCACAGGCAAGGATGCGCTGCCGTTCCTGCAAGGCGTTGTATCGAATGATGTGCTGCCTTTGGGTACAGCGCCGGGCATTGTATGGGCTGCGCTGCTGACGCCGCAGGGCAAGTATCTGGCCGATTTTCTGGTGGTCAACACCGGCGCGGCGCTGCTGATCGACATCGCAGATCATCTGGCCGCAGCCACCCTGCGCCGCCTGATGATGTACCGCCTGCGCGCCGATGTGCAAATTGTGCCCGTGGACATGCCCGTGGCGCGCGGGCTTGGGGTTGCACCTGTGGGTGCCCTGCCCGATCCGCGCCACACGGCCCTTGGCTGGCGCGCCTATGGCGTGGTGGGCGCGGCACCGGTGATAGACTGGGATGCGATCCGGGTTGACCATCTGATCCCTGAATCCGGGCGCGAACTGGTGGTGGATGACAGCTATATTCTGGAAATGGGGTTCGAAGCGCTGCATGGCGTGGATTTCCGCAAGGGCTGCTATGTGGGGCAGGAAGTTACCGCGCGGATGAAGCACAAGACCGAATTGCGCAAGGGATTGGCGCGGGTGTCGCTGCAAGGCACGGCGCAGGAAGGCGATGAGATTGCTGCGGATGGCAAGGCTGTGGGCCGCCTGCACACCATCAGCGGTGACCGCGCACTGGCCTATCTGCGGTTTGACCGCGCCGATGGCGATCTGCGGGCTGGCGCGGCTGCGGTGACGGTACTGGCCTAAGCGTCAGGGCGAATGGCCGTTCCAGCGGATCAGCAATTCATGCTCGATCCCTTTGAACCCGATGTAGAACAGCAAGGCCACAAAGGCCTTTAGCCCGATAACCACCAGTGGCCAAAGGCCACCATCCATCACCGCCATCAGCCCATGCATCGTCAGAAAATTCACATTGGCGATGGCCATCTTGACCAGATCGAGCGACAGCAGCGTCAGCGCGATAGAGCACATGCCCATCACCATCAGCAGCACAATCCAATGATGCCCCTTAGGGCGGAACCAATTCGACATGACGACACTCCCTGCACGCGTGATGACCCAATATGATACGGCTTGCCGCTTATGGTTCGAAATACACGCAACACCCGCCCTGGGGCACAAATTTTTTTCCGAAAAAAATTCGCAAAATCCTTGTGAAGGATTTTAGCCCTTCACGCCCGTTCGGAATATTCCATCAGTTCGGTATGCACGATGATCAGCTCATCCGTGTTGATGAAGGGCGGCACCATGATGCGCACGCCATTATCCAGCACGGCCGGTTTATAGGATTTGCTGGCTGACTGGCCGTTCTGCACAGGCTCTGTCTCGACCACGCGGCAGGTTACCTTTTGCGGGATCGCCACGCTTAGCGCTTCATCACCGTAGTATTGCACCGTTGCCGTCATGCCATCCTGCAGAAACGGCCGACGGTCACCCAGCAGATCGGCGTCCAGTTCGGTTTGTTCAAACGTCTCACCATCCATGAACACCAGACGGCCATCGGTTTCATACAGGAACTGCTGATCCTTGTTTTCCAGCTCTACCCGTTCAACCTTGTCTTCCGACCGGAAGCGTTCGTTCAGTTTGCGCCCGTCGCGCAGGTTCTTCAGCTCCACCTGCGCAAAGGCCCCGCCCTTGCCCGGTTTGACGTGGTTCACCTTCACGGCGGCCCACAACCCTGCGTCATGTTCCAGCACGAAGCCCGGCTTGATTTCGTTTCCGTTGATCTTTGGCATTGTGGCAAAACCTTGACGAGATGTTGTAAGAAGCAAGGCGCACCCTATATCTGGGCGGTAGACCGCTGGCAAGCAAACTAGATGCAGTAGCGTTTCTGCGGAGTTATGTAAAAAATGCATGACAGTCATGAAAAAACAGTTGCCCCGAATCAGGCTTTAGTCGCTAGGTTCCGGACATATCGAAAAAGACAAGACATGAAGGTAGGGGCGACGGCATGGCCGACTTCGTAGACAGTACAGCGTTCAACTTTGAGCAGGGTCAGCGCGCGCGCAAGTTGTTTGCCGCCGTGGTGTTGGCCGCGTTGGATGATGCCATTGCGGATGACAAGAAATATGGCAATGGCCCGGATCAGATTGCCCGCTGGGCACGGTCACGCGATGGGCGCGAGGTGCTGTCCTGCGCAGGGATTGATCCGAACGAACGTGTGGTCAAAGGCCTGATGGAGTTTGTGTCCAAGGGTGTGCGCACGTCAGTGGCTCTGTCGCGCGAAGAAAGCGAACGCCGCCACGCACTGGAAATGGAAGCCGAGGCTGCGTAACACCTGCACGCCGCTGGCACCACAGACAAACGCGCCCCACGGGGCGCGTTTTGCATTGCGGGGGGGGTGGTATTATTCCAGATCCTGCGTGATCAAGGCGCGGTTGATTTCGGCCCGCACCAGTTTGCGCACGTTGCGCGTGATGCGTTCACCCAGTGCCCCGTGCAGCTCTTCGCGAATGATCTCACGCACGATATCGCGCAGCATGTCTTCGTCCAGTTCGGTCAGCCCGCCTGCATCCTGCGCTGCATCATCGGCTGCAAGGGCCGCCAGGGCCGCCGCCTCGGCCGCGTCATCTGCCGCACTGCCTTGCAGATCAGGATCGGCAGGATAGGGCTGGTCTTGCGCGTCGGCCGCCCAGTCTGCATGCCGAACATCAATCGGGGTATCAAAGCTGCTTTCGGGCACGGCAATCAATTCGGCCTCTTCCACGCCTTCAATTACATCCGGTGCCGCCCATGATGTATCCGGCCATTCCGGCACGGCCATCACATCACCCAGTTCCGCCTCATACCCCTCGGCGGGCAGGCCTGCGCCAATCGTGGTGACCGTTTCAGCAAAATCGGTAGAGGACGATGCAGCGCCAAGGTCAACCCGGTTGGCATGGTGCAGGAACATCGGAAACGGACCTGCGTCTGCGTCCAGCGTTGCCTCTGGATCAACCACCGCTGCATCATCTGTCAGTGCGGCGGCCAGATCGGCATCCAGATCCACATCCAGCACACCGGCCTGTGGTGCAGGGTCAGGTTCTGGCAGATCCGGCACAACGCGCAAGGCTGGCGTCAGGATCAGCTTGCCATCCACCGCCGCAGGCACAGCCACCGGTTTTGGGCGCAGGTCCTCTGTCACCAGACGACGGATGGACGACAGCACATCCTCAATTTCAACCGAGGTCATCCGTTCAACCATGCCTGCCCCAATTCACCCGCCGTGCGAGCACCGCTTTCTAGCATCGTAACCTGATAGGGCCCGCAAAACAAGGATTTGCGACACCATCGTTAACAGAAGCATACAGGGTTATTCGTTGGCAATGCGGCCCAAAATCCGGTCCAGTGCCGCACCCTGCGCGCTGTGCAAAGGTGCGTCCTTGACCACATTGTAGTACGCGGCCGGATCATAGGATGGCACGCCAAGGCCCAGATGATCGGCCGTGAGCAGGCCCATCGCCGACAGCAGCCGGTAGACGCCAACGTAACGCTGCGCCTCGGATTGCAGTTTGTCGGCACGCGCATCCAGCAATTCCTGTTCGGCATCCAGCACATCCAGCGTGGTGCGCGACCCCAAAGTTGCCTCTTCGCGGATGCCGTTGAACGCCTCTTGTGCTGCGGCAATCTGACGGTTGTTCGCATCAATCCCAGCCGAGGTGACCAGAATGTTGGCCCAGGCATTGCCTACCGCCTGTTCAATCTGCACGCCAGTTTGCAGCAGTCCTGCGCGCGCCGCCTCATCCTGTGCAATCGCCTTGCGCAGCAGGGCCGAACGACGCCCGCCGCTGAAAATAGTCTGGTTCAACGTCAGGCCCAGCGTCTGCGATTCCAGACCGTTATCCGTGATGCCAATGCTGCCCTGTGCCGTGATCCTGGGTTCAAAATCGGCCCGTGCCCGTTCAATCGACAGGCCCGAAATCACCACCTGATGCTGGCTTTGGCGCACGGCCGGATGGGTGCGCAGGGCAATGCCCACCGCCTCTTCCTGCGTGCGTGCCGTGCGCGGCGTGCCCGGCAACGGTTGCAGATTTCCCGGATAATCACCCGTGGCAGCCTTGTACGCCTCACGCGCTACCAGCAGATCGCCTTCAGCTGCCGCCAGTTGTGCGCGTGAACCTGCCAGCCGCGCCTCGGCCACCGATACATCCGTGCGGGTGATTTCGCCCACATCGAACCGGTCGCGCGCCGCGCGCAATTCCTGCGTGATCAGGCGCAGGTTGCTTTGGCGCAGATCGACAATCTCGGTCGCCAGACGCACATCGACATAGGCCGTCACCGCATCCAGCAGCACCTGCTGTTCGACCGACACCAGACTTTCACGCGTGGCCAGCACCGATTCCTTGGCAATTTCAATTGCAATCGCCGACCGGCCAAAATCATACAGCGTCATTTCGGCACTGAACGCGAGTTGGCTGTTCAGATGATCGCTGTCCAGCGTCACGCTGGCTGCATCGCGGAATTCCTGATTGCGCCACTGCGATTGCATGGTGAACTGAATGACCGGCTGAAGCGAGCTGACCGCGATGGCCACATCTTCATCCGCCGCGCGCAGCACCGCCTTGTTCTGATCCAGCAGGTTGGAATTGCGGTAAGCCGCCGCCAGCGCATCGGCCAGCGTTTCAGCCTGCGCCACAGCGGGCCCCAGGGCCAGCAACGCCGCCATCATCAGTGCTTGGACCTTGCGCATCATTCACCTATCTTTGCAGACTTCACAGCCCGCGTCATTGGACCTTTGTCCACCCAATCGCTATAGGCGGAATTCGTGTTTTACTGCAAACCCCGGCAGTACCGGGGCACTTGCGTTAAAAATAACGCGCCATGTCATATGACCAGCGGCCTTGTGGCCAATGCGCGCCTCACCCAAGGCACCGGTCATGAACAAACAGCCAATCCGCCCGCCATCCTTGATCTGGTCCAGAATGGCCTGCGGCACAGCTTCGACCGCGCCTTGCAGAATAATCGCATCATAGGGGCCGTGCCGGGCCGCCCCGTCGGCCAGCGGACCGGTGATCACGGCGGCATTGTCCACGCCCTCGGCGCTGAGCGTGCGCTGTGCCTCGGTCGCCAGTGCATCATCCTCTTCGACGGCCATGACCGCATCGGCCAGTTGCGCAATGATTGCGGTGGAATAGCCAAGTCCGCAGCCGATATCCAGCACCAGCTCATCCGGTTGAATATCAAGGCCATCCAGCAGCTTGGCCAGCGTGCGCGCCTCCAGAACCACGCGCCCTGCCCCCAGATGCACGTTTTCACCCATATAGGCGGCCTCGCGCAGGTCGCGCGGCACATAGGCCTCGCGCGGGGTGCGCAGCATGGCGGCGATGATCGGGAATTTCGTCACATCCGACGGGCGCACCTGCGTGTCGACCATCATCACCCGCCGCATGGAAAAGTCAGCCATCATCGCCCCTTGCAAGGTAAACCAACCGGTTCAGAACCTGATATGCTTTTCTGGCACAGAAGCCCGGCAGGGGCAACGGCAAGTCACGCTGCAAATGATACGTCAGCCCTTTGATGGCAGCCCGGTAAAGCGTGATCCCATCCAACTGGCGGCCTGATCGCCCATGTGTCGGAACTTGTCCGACACATCGCGCAATTTGGCCTCCCATTCGGGGTTCGGCTGCTGGCCGTCTGTCACCTTGAAAAAGGTTTGCATCAGGCAGGCGATGCAGAACGGTTCGATCAACGCCGCCTTGACCGCCCATGCAAACACAAAGGCAAACACGAACCCGCCCGCCGCCACATCACCCGGCATCAGGTAGATCACGCCCGCCGCAGGGGCCAGCATCAGCAGGAACACCACAAACGACAGCACCCATGAAATCGCCGTCAGCCAGGCCGCAGCAATCATCATCGGTTTGGCGTTTTGTGCATACAAAACAAGCGCTTCCTGCGCGTTCTTCCATGGGTTTTGGGCGCGGGTCCTGATGGCATGCGCAATCACCATTTCATCCATCAGCCCCACGGCCAGCCGCAGATAGGCGCGCAAAATGCCCATGATGTTCTGCAACCCCGGTATGGGAAAGAACGACAGAATGCCTTCGATAATACCGGTGATCGCGCCGATCACCCCGTGCACCAGACGGTCAAGCGCGAACAGGGCCGACGCCTCACCAAACCGTTCGCGCACCACACCCCAGGCATAGTCAATCTGCCCGCGCCCGTCCGGCACCTGCCCACCCTGCAGCAGTTCCACCATCACGGCAATGTGCCCGGCCTTGACCAGATACAGCAGGTAATCACGGAAAAAGAAGATCACGCCAACGGTGCCGCCAAAGCCGATGATCCCGCCCCAGACGGTAGAGCTGGCCTGAAATTCATCAGTCCCGAACGCACCGATTCCATAGCCGAACCCGGCCCCGGTGCCGGTGATCAGGATGATGGCGGCGGTGATGCCGAAATAAACGATGATGCGGAATATGATGAACGGCATCGTGCGCGCCAACAGTGACAGCGCCGTGCCCACGGAAAAATCCCACATTGATGCAATCCTTGTGTCGTCAATGCGGGCAGACTGTCACGCCTGCCCCCGCACGATCAAGGATATTCAGCGGCTATACCAGCCGGGGCCGCGCCACAGCCTTGTTTTCACGCACCATGGCTGCCTTGGCGGTGCGCGCGATATCGGCCGCCGTCAGGCCCGCCTCGGCATACATTGCCGCAGGGCTGGCCTGATCGATGAACTTGTCAGGCAGCGTCATGGTGCGCAGGCCGCAGCGGCCATCCAGCAGGCCCGCGTTGGCCAGATGGTGCAGCACCTGCGCGCCAAAGCCGCCCGTGGCGCCCTGTTCAATCGTCACCATACCCGCGTGGTGGCGCACCAGCTGTGCGATCAGCCCGGTATCCAGCGGTTTGGCAAAGCGCGCGTCGGCCACCGTGGCGCTGATCCCGTCAGCCGCCAGCAGTTCGGCCGCCGCCAGCACCTCGGACAGATGCGCGCCGAAAGACAACAGCGCCACATCCGTACCCTGCCGCATCAGGCGGCCCTTCCCGATGTCCAGCGGGATACCCCGCGCGGGCAGATCAACCCCCACGCCTTCACCCCGCGGAAACCGAAAGGCAATCGGGCCTGCATCATGCGCAATGGCGGTGGCGACCATATGCACCAGATCAGCCTCATCAGCCGCCGCCATCACCGTGAAATTCGGCAGGTTGGCCAGAAACGCAATGTCAAACGCGCCGCAATGGGTGGGCCCGTCCTGCCCCACAAGGCCTGCCCGATCTATGGCAAAGCGGACGGGCAGGTTTTGCAAGGCCACGTCATGCACGATCTGGTCATAGCCGCGCTGCAAAAAGGTGGAATAAATCGCACAGACCGGCTTCATGCCGCTGCCCGCCAGTGCTGCCGCAAAGGTGACGCCATGCTGTTCGGCAATGCCCACGTCAAACACGCGGGCAGCAAAGCGTTTGGCCATGATGTCCAACCCCGTACCCCCCGGCATCGCGGCGGTGATGGCCACCACGCGCGGATCGCGCGCGGCCTCTTCCGTCAGGGCATTGCCAAAAACGGCCGTATAGCTGGGCGCATTGGATTTAGCCTTGGCCTGTTCACCGGTGGCGGCATTGAATTTGCCCACACCGTGATATTTGTCCGCCGCAGCCTCAGCGGGCGCATAGCCCTTGCCCTTGACGGTGACGACGTGGATCAGCACCGGCCCCGTCGCCCGCGCCCGCGCCGTACGCAGGGTAGACAAAAGCGCTGTCATGTCGTGCCCGTCAATCGGGCCGATGTAGCTGAACCCGAATTCCTCGAACATCGTCCCACCACCCGGCGTGCCCGTCACCAGTTCGCGCGCACGGCGTGCACCATCACGCAACGGGCCGGGCAGCACCGCCTCAAGCCCCTCTGCCGCCGCCTTCAATGCCGCAAGCGGGCCTTTTTCGGCAATCGTGTTCAGATAAGTCGACATCGCCCCCACCGGCGGTGCGATGGACATGTCATTGTCGTTCAGAATGACGAACAGCCGCTTTTTCAAATGCCCTGCGTGGTTCATCGCCTCATAGGCCATGCCCGCCGTAATGGCCCCATCCCCGATCACCGCAATCGTATCACCCACCGGCATCCCCGCCTCGCGCCCCATCGCATAGCCCAAGGCCGCCGAAATGGATGTGCTGGAATGCGCCGCACCGAACGGATCGTATTCACTCTCCGCCCGTTTGGTAAACCCGCTCAGGCCCCCGCCTTGCCGCAAGGACCGCATGCGGTCACGCCGCCCGGTCAGAATTTTATGGGGATAGCATTGGTGGCCCACATCCCAGATCAGCTTGTCCAATGGCGCGTGAAACACCGCATGGATGGCCACGGTCAGTTCGACCACCCCCAATGATGACCCCAGATGCCCGCCGGTTTCGGACACCACACTTATCACCTCGCGGCGCACTTCATGTGCCAGACGGCCCAGATCAGCATCGCTCAGCGCCTTCATGTCAGCAGGGGATGACACGCGGTCAAGAATGGGGCTGTCGGTCATGAATGCCTCGCAAAAATCAAAAAGATGCCGTGCGGGGTTTCCACACGGCACCAGGTCCCTGTCGCCAACAGGAAGGGAACCGGGCTGTGAACCTACGCCCCGGACGCAGGATCAGCGACGACCCTGATGGTTTTCCCCGGCCAAGGCATGCCATGGCCGGGAATCTGTTTCAGACATAGGCCGTTGTCAGCGGTTGGGTCAGCGCGCCCATCGGTGGCGGTGCCTCTTGGCTTTCGACGGGCAGCAGGTAAACCGCACCCACCCGCAGCACCACCAGACCCACCACGATCACCGTGGTAATCGCCAGCGCCCAGCCAAAGCCCCGCCCCATTTCCATACCGGCCCACAGGAACATCTTTATCTTGCGGCTGGGTTCATACGAAAAGTCATCCATCACATCAGTCCTTTCATTGATCCAGTGGCGCGTAGCCATGGTCCTGCGCCCAGACAAACCAGTTATCCACCACCGTACCCGTCAGCAGAATACCAATGCCGCCTGTCAGCGTCACCAGCACCGCAAACCACCAGGCCCACCGGTGAATGCCTTCCATCGTGGCGTTAAAGCCCATGGTCCAGCGCCAGAACAGCGCTGCCCGTTCGGACGCCGTGCCACGATCGGCAATCTGTTCCAGTTCCCGGTCGCCACCAAAGCGGCTGACCGCCAGAATGGTTGCCCCGTGCATCGCAAACAGCAGCGCAGACCCATACAGGAACACAATGCTAAGGGCGTGGAACGGGTTGTAGAACAGGTTGCCATAGGTCAGCGAAAACAGGTTGGTCCAGTCAAGGTGCGTAAAGATGCCATAAGGCACCGCCTCGCTCCATGATCCCATCAGGATGGGGCGGATCAGACCCAGTACCAGCACCAGCCAGATGGCGGATGCAAAGGCCCAGGCAATATGCTTGCCCATGCCCAGTGCCGCAGCGCGCAGATAGGTGCGCACCCACCATGTGCACAGCGAGATCAGGAAGAAGAAGCTGGCAATCAGCCAATACCCCCCTTCGCGCATCGGCGGAAAGCCAAGGCCGTATTCGGGTGCCGGCGGGTCAAGCGACAGCCAGAACAGATCGCGCATGAACACCGCCGGGTTATAGCCCGCCTGATCCCAGAACCAGCCACCGATCATGAAGAACCAGATCATGCCGGATGCCAGCGAAATCGTACCAAACGCGCCCAGATAGATTGGTCCCAGCTGTGCGTTGCCAAGCCAGCCCAGCAGCGTGGAAAACCCCGCTCCCCGGCCCCGGTTTGACAGATCAACGCTTTCAACCATGCCCATTTCCGGGGCAGCACGCACTTGCACCTGCGTGAAGATGTTCTGATACTCAGCCATTGACGCCTCCCGGAATACCAGCCCACCAAGGCAGGTTCAGCCACCAGTCCCACCACGAAATCCACTGGTCAAACCAGATGGTCCCCGACACAAGGATACACATCGCGCTCCAGAACCCCGCGTTCAGGGCCAAAAGCAGCCCCACACGGTGGATGCCAAGCGTGCCCACCGAATAACCGATCAGATCACGGAACATCGTGTCTTCATGGTCTGGCGTGCGCATTTCGCGGCCCTTTTCAGGGTTCGCCGCCGACAGGATCAACCCGCCGTGCAGCGCCAGTGCCAGTGCGGTGGTAAAGAAGAAGATGATCGCGATCATGTGCAACGGGTTGTAGTGAAAGTTGCCGTATTGATAGCCCGTGTTGCTGACCCAATCGAGGTGGCTGAAAATCCCGTAGGGAAAGGCATAGGTCCAGCCCCCCATCAGAATGGGCCGGATCACCACCAGCGTCACATAGGCGAAAATCGCCACACCAAAGGCAAAGGGCACATGATAGCCCATGCCCAGCTTGTTGCAGATTTCCACCTCGCGCAGCGCCCAGCTGACAAAGGCCCCGATGGCACAAATCGTGATGATCTGCCACAGGCCACCCTGCAGCAGCGGAGCAGCGCCCAATCCGTATTCAATAGATGGCGGATCGATTGAGATCAGCCAGGGGTTCCAGACACCTTCCATGGCTGTGCCATAAAAGATCAGGATGGTGCCAAGGGCGGCAAAGAAAAAGGTCGTGACACCGAAGAAGCCCACATAGAAAGGCCCCACCCAGAAGTCGAACAGGTTTCCCCCGACCAGCGTACCACCCGGCACGCGATATTTTCGTTCGAAGCTGAGCAAAGCCATGCTTCATTCTCCGTGTTGGCAAGGGCCACGCTGCAAAGCGTTACCGATGATTGACATCTGCCAAGACAAAGCGCGGTTCCGCGCTTTCCTGATGCGAATTTGTTTTGTGGGCGGCCTGATGAAAAGCCGCCCCCAATTGCCTGTTCTGATTACTCAGTCACAGCTTCGACCATGGCCGGGCCGTTTGCGGCCGCGGTCTGGAACCAGTTCACGCCATTCGACAGAACCACCAGGTGGATCATTGCCGCCAGCAGGAACAGGAACACGCCCTGTGCCACAAAGACGCGGCGGGGATCGAAGATCAGCCAGATTTTATAGAATTTGGACATGGTTTTTTCCTCCTCAACCGAACCAAGGGCGCCAGATGTATGTTGCGATGTGTGCGACAATCGCCACCATCGTGAACAGCCAAAGCCCGCTCATGTAGACCGAGTGCAGCTCTTGGGCCTGCTCATCGGTAAGACCTGTGAAAGACAGATCAGATTTATCAGCCATGGAATTCCTCCGTAGGAAAGCTGACGCCGAAAACCCTGCGGCGGGGTTGCCAGACGGGAATTTCTTCCCCCCGGCGGATCGTTGCGCCCCCCGCAAAGGGGGGCGAAGCGAATGTCATTGGCAAAGCGGGCGCGCCTTGCGAAAGCAATCTGTCCGCGCTTTACGCGCGAAAGATCGTTGGCGTGATCGCGCCGGCATCAGCCCAGGCGCGTGAAATCGGGTTCTTCGCGGGCAGCTTGCGCTTGGCCACGGTGTTCGCCACCCAGGCCACACAGGCAAAAGACAAAGCACCTACAAAGATCATGCCGAAGTAGGCATAAAATTCCTTGCGATGGGTGCGTGCCTGCTGGCTGCCGCTGTTTGTCATCTGAACGCTCATGGCCGTCCTCCGGGTGATGGTGCAGCGCCGCGCAGGGCCTCCACCGTTTCTTTGACCACCCGCTCTGCGCCCTGATCGAGCGCTGCCTTTTCGGCGGCGTCACGCAGGGTGCGGGCGGCTGATATCCGTGTCAGAACCGGATGTTCGGAAACGATCCGGTCAAGTTCTGCCTGTGCATCAACATCCCAGGGGAAATCGCGGCGCAGGGTTGTGGGTGTGGACGCGGCGGCATCCATATCGGTGCCCAGGGGCAGGATATGGAACAGCGCATCAAACAGGCCGTTGCAGACCTCTTGCAGCAGGTACACTGCGCCCGCATAACCCATGAAAGGCGTGCCCGTGGCGCGCCGGATGGCGGCACCGGGGAACGAGGCGGCAATGAACGTAGGCTGCGGGCCGTAGCCACCTTTGGTTTCGGCCAGATACATCTTTTCGTTGATCGACCCCATCAGGATCAATGGGCGGTCCTTGCGAATCATTGCGCGCACCGCATCGTTATTGGTTTTTTTGCCCGCGATCCGCGGCACGGCAAAGGCGCAGGGCAGGCCCAGATCCTCTTCCAGAAACAACCGGATGCCACGGGCATAGGTTTCATTGGCCACAATGCCAAAGCTGGCGGTGGCAAAGAAATCCTGCGTGACGCTGCGCCACAGATCCCACAGGGGTTTCAGGGTAGAGTGCTTTTCCTGTTCGATGAACGGCTCGGGGTCCAGCCCCAGCAGATCACCCAGTTTGCGCAGGAATTGCGTGGTGCTGTCCATGCCGATGGGTGCCTGCAGATAGGGTTTGCCCAACACCTCACACAGGCCCCGGCCAAATTCGCGGTACATGCAGATGTTCACATCGGCATTTACCAGATGGCGCATTTCGGCCAGATGGGCGCCCAGCGGCATCACCATGTTCACATCCGCGCCAATGCCCTGCACCAAGCGGCGGATTTCATGCAGATCCGACGCCATGTTAAAGGTGCCATACATTGGCCCAAGGATATTCACGCGGGGCTTTTGCCCCTCATCGCGCTTGGCCTCGGGCGGCATACGGCCCTTGGTCATGCCGAATTCGGTGAAAATCCACGTCATTGCGCGGTCAGCGCATTGCCATTGATCCTCATCAATCGTGCGCGGCAGGAACCGTTGGATGTTGGTGCCCATTGGTGTCACGCCACCACCGATCATTTCGGCAATACTGCCCGTCACCACCACCGCAGGCAGCGCCGGGTCCAACGCTTTCCACGCGCGGCGCATCGCACCCTCGGTGCCCTCGCGGCCCAGTTCTTCTTCGCCCAGACCCGTCACCACAATCGGCAATTCATGCGGCGGCAGCGCGTCGGTGTAGTGCAAGACGGATGTCACCGGCAGGTTTTCGCAGCCCACCGGGCCATCAATCACCACTTGCAAGCCCTTGACCGCACAGAACGC
>JAYUZO010000067.1:0-7325 GCA_043751715.1 Rhodobacterales bacterium
GGCAGATTTGCAGGTTCAGCCTTTGATCAGGCCCATCGATTCAAGCTTCAAAATCACCTGATGCGCGCAGTGGTCAACATCCACGTTTTCGGTATCAACCACCAGTTCGGCCTTGGTGGGCGCTTCATAGGGGTCTGAAATTCCGGTGAATTCCTTGATCTTGCCCTCGCGTGCCAGCTTGTACAGCCCCTTGCGATCACGCCGTTCGCATTCATCAATGCTGGTTGCCACATGCACCTCGATGAACGCGCCAAAGGATTCCACCATTTCGCGCACCGCACGCCGGGTGGCGGTATAGGGGGCGATCGGCGCACAGATCGCGATGCCGCCGTTCTTGGTGATTTCCGACGCCACATAGCCGATCCGCTTGATATTCAGATCGCGGTGTTCCTTGGAAAACCCCAGCTCCGACGACAGATGCTTGCGCACCACATCTCCGTCCAGCAGCGTGACCGGACGCCCGCCCATTTCCATCAGTTTCACCATCAGCGCGTTGGCGATGGTCGATTTTCCGCTGCCCGACAGGCCGGTGAAAAACACGGTAAAGCCCTGCTTGCTGCGCGCAGGCGAGGTTTTGCGCAGTTCTGTCACCACTTCGGGGAACGAAAACCATTCGGGAATATCAATGCCTTCACGCAACCGCCGCCGCAGTTCGGTACCGGAAATATCCAGCACGGTGCCGCCTTCCGGCACTTCGTTGGCCGGGTAATATTGCGCCTTTTCCTGCACATAGACCATGTGCTTGAAATCAACCATGGTCACGCCGATTTCGGCCTCGTGTTCCTTGAACAGGGTCTGCGCATCATAGGGGCCATAGAAATCAACGCCCTGCGAGTTTTTGCCCGGCCCGGCATGATCACGCCCCACAATGAAATGCGTGCAGCCGTGGTTCTTGCGGATCAGGCCGTGCCAGACCGCCTCTCGCGGGCCAGCCATCCGCATGGCCAGGTTCAAAAGGCTCATCGTGGTGGTGGATTGCGGGTATTGGCCCAGCACCGCCTCATAGCAGCGCACGCGGGTGAAATGGTCCACATCGCCGGGTTTGGTCATGCCCACCACCGGGTGGATCATCAGGTTCGCCTGTGCTTCGCGCGCGGCGCGGAACGTCAGTTCCTGATGCGCGCGGTGCAGGGGGTTGCGGGTTTGAAACGCCACGATCTTGCGCCAGCCAACCTTGCGGAAAAACGCGCGCAACTCGTTGGGCGTATCGCGGCGCGATTTGAAATCATAATGCACGGGCTGCTGGATGCCAGTAATTGGCCCGCCAAGGTAAACCGGGCCTGCTGTGTTGTGCAGATAGTTCACGGCGGGATGCGCCAGATCATCAGCGCCAAACACCTTGGCCGCCTCATTCGCCTTGTTGGGCACCCATTTGTCGGTGATCGACAGGATCGCCAGGATCACGCCCTCGCTGTCACGCAGGGCGATGTCCTGACCGGGTGCGACGGTCTCGGCGAATTTTTCAGAGATATCCAGCGTGATCGGGATCGGCCACAGGTGCCCATCGGCGGTGCGCATGTTTTCGACGGTGCCGTTATAATCAGCCTCGGACTGAAAGCCCTTCAGCGGGTTGAAACCGCCGTTCATCAGCAGTTCCAGATCGCAGACCTGCCGCGCGGTTAGATCCCAGGATGGCAAAGCACCCGCCTCATGCTTCAGTTTCTGGGCGGAATCGTGGGAAACATAAAGCTCCGAGATCGGGGCGTGGACGGTAAGCGACATCTGGTTTGCCTTCATGCTGCTGCGGCGGGGTTTATTGCCCGCCATTCGGGCGGGGCTGTAGCGCGCGAAGGGGGCGAAACTCAAGCAAAGACGGTATTTTGCGGTGAAAAAGGGTAAAAGTGGCGCGGGAAGGTCGCAGGGTGGGAAGGTGTTCCGGTGATGGGTGCGGATCAGGACAAGCGTCCGCTTATCATTGCCTTGCGGGCGTTGGTCCCTTGTGCCGCAGCAAAGGGCGCCCGAAGAGCAGCGATAAGCGGTTGTTTCAATGCCCCGCCAGAAACTTTTCCGCATCCAGTGCCGCCATGCAGCCCATGCCGGCACTCGTCACCGCTTGCCGGTAGATATGATCCGTCAGATCACCTGCCGCGAACACGCCCGGAATGGCCGTGCGGGTACTGCCCGCCTCGACCTGCACATAGCCGCCGTTGTGCAGCGGCAGCTGATCCTTGACCAGTTCGGACGCAGGCGCATGGCCGATGGCCACAAAGAACCCTGCACAGGGCACATCATGCTCCTCACCCGTCAGCACGTTGCGCGCGCGCACCGCCGTTACACCCAGCGGGGCCGCATCACCCAGCACTTCGGTCACTTCGTGGTTCCACAGCATGGTGATCTTGGGGTGTTTGAACAGCCGGTCCTGCATGATCTTTTCGGCGCGCAAGGTATCGCGCCGGTGGATCAGCGTCACCTTGCTGGCAAAGTTCGTCAGAAACAGCGCCTCTTCCACTGCCGTATTGCCCCCGCCAATCACCACGATCTCCTTACCCCGGTAAAAGAACCCATCGCAGGTCGCACAGGCCGATACGCCAAAGCCCTTGAATTTCTCCTCCGACGGCAGCCCCAGCCATTTGGCCTGCGCACCCGTGGCCAAAATCACCGCATCGGCCGTAAAGGTGGTGCCGCTATCGGCATGTGCCACAAAGGGGCGCTGCGACAGGTCCAATGACGAGATGTAATCGGAAATCACCTCAGCCCCCATCGCCTCGGCATGGGCCTGCATCCGCACCATCAGATCAGGGCCCTGCACATGCGTATCGCCCGGCCAGTTTTCAACTTCGGTCGTGATGGTCAATTGCCCGCCGGGTTGCAGGCCCTGAACAAGGATCGGGTTCAGCATGGCGCGGGCAGAATAGACAGCTGCGGTATAGCCCGCCGGGCCAGAACCAATGATCAGAACCCGTGTGTGCCGTGTGTCGCCCATAACCGCCCCCATGCTTGCAGGCGTGATATAGCCATGGATGCCGGGGGCGGAAAGCCCCTGCATGGCGGGGATGTGCGGGCTGCATGTGTTTCTAAATGTTGCGCAGTTATGAAATATTATTGCCCAAACGGGGGCGGGCGCATACATTCCGGCCGGAATTGCAGGGGGCGCAGATGGCCGGACACAGACTTGACCCGATTGATCGCCAGATTCTGGCGGAACTTCAGGCTGACGGGCGCATGACGAATGTGGAACTGGCGCGGCGTGTGGGCATTTCCGCGCCACCCTGCCTGCGCCGGGTGCGCACGCTGGAGGAAGCGGGTTATATCAAGGGCTATCACGCCGATATCGACGCGCGCGAACTGGGGTTTGAGGTGCAGGTTTTTGCCATGGTGCGGCTGCAAAGCCAGGCCGAGCGTGATCTTTCGGCGTTTGAGGCACATTGCCGCGCGCTGCCGCTGGTTCGGGAATGCCATATGCTGAACGGCGAAATTGATTTCATCCTGAAATGCGTGGCACCTGATCTGTCAACGTTCCAGACGTTTCTGACCGAACAGCTGACCTCGGCGGCGAATGTGGCAAGCGTCAAGACCAGCCTTGTGATCCGCTGTGCCAAGGATGAACCGGGGTTAAGCTTTGAGGTGCTGGAGGCGCGGCTGGCCAAGAACGCCTGAAAGTTTTCAAGATCGCGGGGCTTATAGATGCAGATAGGCGGCCCATTCGCGGTGCCTTCAGAGGGTGCACCAGGGCCGCCTTACCGAGCATCAATCCCAAGGGTCAACCTTTGCCGGGTTGATCCCAGACGATGCGGGCAAGCGGGCCTTGGCACCATCGCGGGCTACAGATGTAACTCTGCGGAATTAAGATGCCTTACTGCGGTTGGCGTGTCAAAATCTGGGCGCATCGGCCCCAATGTTTGGAAACGGTCCGGGCAATCCAAACCTATTGTCCGGCCATGCATGGCCAGTGGTGCCCAAACAGGGCGCAACATGGCCGAATCAGCGCGCGGCGATGGCGGCTTTTGGGGCCACACTGCGCAGGGCCAACGGTTTGCGACGCTGGTCACGGGTCCATGGCATGGCGGCGGTGGGGGTTTCAGCGGCGGCAATGACAGATTTCAGCCAACGGCGTTGCGGTTTCATGGGCGCAGTCCTTTCGAATCTTCACAGCGGTGTTTCCGTGTTGGGAACAATCTGACCGGTGAATGCGGCACTGTTTTGGCAAGGCCTAAAAATCTGCAGCGATCCTGCACTTTTCCAGCGCGTGAATGTGGCAGAGGCCGCGACCTGTGATTGTTCGAATTTTAGCGACAATCGCGGTGGTTTGGGGCTGACCGTGGCCAAACTTGCGGCAAATACATGGCACGTCCGGCCGCAGGCACGCCTTAATTACAGGCGGATCACCGAGATCAGGCGGCCATAGTCGGCCTCACCCAGATGGGTGGTGCGGCGAAAGGAAAAGAATCGATCAGCATCGCCGTAGGTGCAATGCCCGGTCCATTCGGCCTGCCCAACGCCCGCGTCCCGCAGTTGGGCAAGGCCAAAGGCGGGCAGGTTGAACAGGGCGCGGTCACCTTTGCCGCCGCTGAAATAGCGGGCATTGCCGGGGTCATCATCCAGAAACCCCTGCAGGAATTCGGGGCCAACCTCATAGGCGGCCTGACTGATGCAGGGGCCGATGACAGCGTGGATATGGGCACGGTGCGCGCCCAGACCCTCCATCGCGGCCACGGTGGCCTGCAGCACGCCATCCTTGGTGCCGCGCCACCCGGCATGGGCGGCCCCAATCACCCCGGCAATCGCATCGTGAAACAGCACAGGCTGGCAATCAGCCGTCAGAATGCCAAGCGCCAGACCGGGCGTGGCGGTGACCATGGCATCAACCTGCGGGCGCAGGGGCATGGGCCCGGATACAGCCACAACACTGGCGGAATGCACCTGATGCACCGACAACAGATGATCGGTCGCAACGCCCATGGCATCAGCCACGCGGTCCCGGTTGATTTGTACGGCGTCTGTCATGTCTGTCGACCCCGGCCCGCAGTTCAGCCCGGCAAAGATACCGGATGACGCGCCGCCCTTGCGGGTAAAGAACCCGTGGCGCGTGGTCAGCAGGGGTGATGTGATGATCTCCAGTGTCATGCGGTTCCGGGCAGTGGGGGGTGGTTGGGTGGCGACAGGGCAAGCACTTTGAATAGCTGGCCCATTTCAGCGGGTGCGGTCAAGCGGTGCGATGCGGCGTAATGGTTGTGCAGGTCATCCCCTTGCAGGTGCTTGGCCAAAGCCGAGGCACGGGTTTCAATGCCAAGGGCCGTCAGGAAGGCGCCTTGGCTGGTCAGGGTGGCGCGGGCGGGATGGGCGGCGGCAGCAAGGGCTGCGAAATCGACATGGGCAGTCAGATCGGCCTTGCCGGGTGCGGCGAGTGGGTTGGCAATGCCGTGCCTGCGCAGGGCCTGAAAGGTATCGCCATGGCCCTGCCAAGCGCCGTAATCCACGATCAGCGCGCCACCGCCCTGCGTGGCCACCAGGTGGCCGATGCGCTGCATGATGGCGGCAGCGGCGGGGCAGTGTTCGACAACATCGCCATCAGCAGTATCCCCAAGGCGGTGGGCCAGCAGGCCAAGGGGGATGGGCGTGGCACGGCCAAGGGTCAGTGCGCCATCGGCAACGCCGACCACGGTTTCCGCCCAAGCCTGCCCGTGGCGCGTGAATTGCCGAATGGGCAGGGCATCAAAGAATTCATTTGCCAGCAGGAACAACGGCGCATCCGGCAATTGCGCTGCATTATCCAGCCACGTCGCCGCATAGCCCTTTAGCGCGGCCTGCTGGATGCTGCGCAAACGTGGCGACGCCTCTACCAACAGCACCTGCATGGCTGCATGAAAGCCCGGCACCCCGCGTGTGGCGCGCAGCACATCGGCCATCAGCGTGCCACGACCGGGGCCAAGTTCGGCCAGGGTAAAGCGCGCAGGTGCGCCCTGATCCAGCCAGCTTTGCGCCAGACACAGGCCCAGCATTTCGCCAAACATCTGGCTGATTTCAGGCGCGGTGATGAAATCCCCCTGCGCCCCAAACGGTTCGCGCGAGATGTAATAGCCGTGCACCGGGTGAAACAGACATTCGGCCATATAATCGGCCAGCGTGATCGGCCCATTCGCATGAATGCGCCGGATCAGCAGGTTGCCAAGCGGCGTCATGCCACCCGCGCGCGCAGAATGAACCACAGACCCAGTGCGACCATCGGCAAAGACAGGATCTGCCCCATGGTCAGCCCATAGCCACCCGATTGCAGCGCAAGGCCAAGCGGATTGCCGGGCGATATGAACTGCAGATCGGGCTGGCGCACGAATTCTACCACAAACCGCGCTGTGCCATAGCCCGCCAGAAACAGCCCCATCAGCCGCCCCGGCGTCTTGAACCATCCGCGCCGGAACGCCAGCCACAACAGGACACTGCCCAAAAGCGCACCTTCCAGCGCCGCCTCATACAACTGGCTGGGATGGCGCGCGCAGATATCCACCAACGCCCCACAATCCTGCGCAGCCTCACCCGGAAAGGCCACGCCCCATGGCAGCGTGGTCTGACGCCCCCACAGCTCGGCGTTGATGAAATTGGCAATGCGCCCCAACATCAGGCCCGCGGGGGCGGCAATCGCCAGCAGATCACCCATTTTCACCGGTGCAATTGCGGTCAGGCGGCAAAACAGCAGGCCCGCCACAACCACCCCCAGAAACCCGCCGTGAAACGACATGCCCCCTTCCCATACGCGCGGAATGTCCAGGGGATTGGCCAGGTAATATTCCAGCCGGTAAAACAGCACGAACCCCGCGCGCCCCCCCAGGATCACCCCGATGATGGCCCATGTAAAAAACCGCTCAATCTGTTCGGCCGTGGCGGGGGCCGCCCCGGTCCAAAGCGCCATGTTGGCAATCGCGCGGCGGATCAGCCACCAGCCAATCAACAGGCCCGCGATATAGGCCAGTGCATACCACCGCAGGGCGAAGGTCATGCCGAACAGATCAAACGCCACAAGGTTGGGCGAGATGTTCGGAAAGGGGATGTAGTCCATCATGTTCCTGTCGGCCGCTGCGGCCTTCGTTTTCCGGCGCAAGGGGGGGGAAGTCAACCTTGCGCGGCGCGCGGTGTGCGCCATATAAGGAAGGCAAGCCAAGAGGTGCCCCATGCAGACCCGCAACAAGTTTTTCGACGACATGTCGCAACTGATGACCAATGCCATGGGTGTGGCCCAAGGTGCCAAGACCGAGGCGGAAACGGCGATGAAGGGCTTTGTCGACCGCTGGCTTGCCGACCGTGATTTCGTGACGCGCGAAGAATTTGATGCCGTGCGCGCGATGGCGCAAAAGGCGCGCGAAGAGAATGATGCGCTGTCAGCGCGGCTGGCC
>JAYUZO010000068.1:0-31850 GCA_043751715.1 Rhodobacterales bacterium
CAGGGGAGCAGGGCATAAAGGACGGTCAAAAGGGACAGGGCGGCGGCAGGGCTGGGGCCGGTGGCGGTAAAGCCTGCGGATTCAAGGGCGGGCAGCAGGGTGGCGGCGGCGAGGGCAAGCGAGAGTTTGGAGACAAAGGACCACAGGCCAAAGGCGCTTGCTTCACCACCCTTGCCGATGGCGGCCATGCGGCGGGCAAAGATGGCGGGCAGCAGGGTAAGGTCGGCGCCAAGGGCAGCACCAGAGGCGGCGCAGATAAAGGCAAAGGCCAGGGCATCACCGGGGCCAAGGAAGGCGGCCCAGACAAAGGCGCAGATGGCAAGGATCATGGCGAGCATGAGGCTGCGTTTTGCACCAAAGCGGCTTGCGGCGCGGGACCAGAGGGGGGTGGAGACTGCGGCAGACAGAAAGAACAGCAACAGCAGGGGGCCAGCGGCAGCGGGTGCATTCAGGGCCTGCGCGACGAAGAACAGGAACAGGGTGGAGGAGACGGCGACGGGGCTGGCGTTCAGAAGGGCAATCAGCAGCAGGCGGCGGGCCAGGGGATCAGACAAGGCGGGGCGGAAGGTGGCGAGGGGCGATGTATCAGGGGGCAGGGCGGTGGCGGCACCCCATTCGTGGCGCATGGCATAGGTGGCAATCAGGGCAAGGGCGCAAAAGGCGGCGGCAAAGGCGGCATAGGGCTGGTCGGTAAGGCTGGCGAGGGCAACAGGGGCGACCGAGGCCATGGTGATGCCGATCAGCGATCCGGTTTCACGCCATGCGGCAAGCCGGATATGGCCGCCGTCACCCATGCGTTGGGCGCGGCCAACGCCTTCGGCATAAAAGCAGATGGTAAGGAAGGAAAAGGCGGAGAACAGCAGGGTCAGGGTCAGGGCGAACCACAGCAAGGGTGCGATTGGGGGGGTGACGGCGAACAGGCCAAGCATGGCTGCGGCCATGAGGGCGGCGGCGACGGTGACCCAAAGGCCACGGCTGGCGCGGCGGCTTTCGGCGAACCAGCCAAGGAGGGGGTCCTGAACCACGTCAATGACGCGCAACAGCGCGAGGGTCAGGCCAAGTGAGGCAAGGCCGATGCCGTAGGTTTCGGCATAAACGGTGGGGGCGTGGATGTAGATGGGCAGACCGGCGGCCGCGATCAGGGCGGCGAAAAGTGACCACGGGGCGAGGGTTTGCGCGGGGGGGTGCGTGGGGGTCATGTGCGGGGCCCTGGTGCGCGGCGTGCGGGTGCGTGGTGGGGTGATCCTGTGGCTCCAAGGCTGTGGGTTGCGATCAGGATGCGGGTGGCCATGCTTGTGGTGGGCCAAAGGGCCAAGCAGATGCAGGCAAGTGCGATACCGTAGGTTTCAGCATAGACGGTGGGGGCGTGGATATAGATGGGCAGACCGGCGGCAGCGATCAGGGCGGCGAAAAGCGACCACGGGATGAGGGTTTTCGCTGGGGCGTGGGTGGGGGTCATGGGCGGAGCCTTGGTGCGCGGCGTGCGGATACGTGTCGGGGTGCGCGGGCGGCACTTGGGTGGCTTACCGGGGGCAATGCGCGGGTGCCCAACCGTGCGGCACAGGTCCGGAAGGGGGGCGGGCCAAGGGTGGCAGGGCCGATGCTGCGGGTTACGGCATGAAAGCTGGGGGCGCGGACCGCCAGCAAAAGGCCAGCGGTGGCGGTCAGGGTGGTGCAGGATAACGGCTGGGCGCAAGTGGCGGTCAGCATGGCCGCACCTTAAGGGACCAAAGCGCAAGGGTGCGGCGATCAGGTGTTTTCACCGCGTCACCTCATCAACAGGCGGCGCCGGGCGGCTGCGGAATTTCGCACCCTTGATCGCCAGTTTCAGCGCCTGCCAGTGGATCAGCGCCAGCACACGGCGCGACCCAAAGGGGCGGCGCAGGCAGGCCTTCAGGATACCAGCATTGGTGAGGGGTGTTCGTGGGCCGATCAGGTTGGTGAACACGCCGCCGGTGTCGGACGTGTAATCAATCCAGATGCCAATACGGTCTGGCTTGATATCAAAGCGGAAATCGTAGCGGCCGGTCACCGGCTGAAACGGCGAGACATAAAAGATCTTGGTCGCCTGCAACGTTTCATCGGCGCGGATCGGCGCACCACCGGGATGGGCGCACAGATAAGAATGGCGATCGCCGTAGGTGTTGGAGACTTCGGCGATCACGGCTGTCAGATCGCCCGCACCATCAAAACACAGCCAGAACGATACCGGGTTGAAGACATGGCCCAGCACGCGGGGTTGGGCGAAAAGCAGAATGCGGCCTGCGGTCAGTTGATGCTGGGCCAGCACTTCACGCACCCAGGCCACACCGCGCCCTTGCCCCGGTAACCCGCCGTGATCGGTGTCATGCACCGATGTCAGGTTGGCGCGGTTGCGGCCAAACAGGCGCGGGCCGCGCGCGGTTTCGGGATCAAGCAGCACATAATCCACTGCATAGCGAAACTGGTTCACCACCGCCCCTTTGCGGCCGTGGTAGGTTTCGCCGCGTATGTGTTCAACGCGTGTCATGCGGCGATCTGCACCTGTTGGCGTTGCATGGCATCCACCACATCGACCGCCGACTGAAAGCCATCTTCATGAAAGCCGTTGCGCATCCAAGCGCCACAGAACCATGTGTTCTGTGTGCCATTCATGGCGCGGATCGTGCCTTGCGCGGCGATGGCGGGCAGATCGAAAACCGGGTGCTGGAAGGTGACGGTGTCATGGATCAACTCTGCCCGGATGGTTTGCGTGCTGTTCAGCGTGACAAACAGCGGGTCATCCTGTGGGATGGGTTGCAGCGAATTCATCCAATAGGTCAGGTCAATCCGGTCAGGTTTCGGCCCCGCTGGTTCGCAATACACCCATGACGCCCAGCAGGACCGGCGTTTGGGCATCAGGCTGGTATCGGCATGCAGTACCGCCACATTCGGCTGATAGCGCACGGCAGACAGGGCGGCGGTTTCTGCCGGGGTGGCATCAGACAGCAGCGACAGGGCGGTGTCGGAATGGGTGGCAAAGATCACCTCATCAAACATCTCCCATTCGGCGCCGTGCGTGCGCACCATGGCCCCACCCGGTACGCGTCTGACGCCCATGACGGGTGCGCCCAGCCGCAGATCAACGCCGTGGCTGACCAGTGCTGTTTGCAGACGGCGCACATAGGCGATGCTGCCGCCCTGTACGGTGTACCATGGGTGCTGGCCGTAGACGCCCAGCAGCGCGTGGTTCTTGAAAAACCGGATCAGGGCCTGTGCGGGAAAATCAAGAATGCCCTGCACGGGGGTGGACCAGATCGCACCTGACAGCGGTGTGATGTAATAATCGCGGAAATAGTCACCCGTGCCCAGATGGCGCAGAAGATCACCGATAGTCTGGGTGGGGTCTGTGGCGGCAGCCTCGGCGTTTTTGTTGAAATGCATGATATCGCGCAGCATGCGGTAAAAGCGCGGATTGGCAATATTGCTGCGGGTGGCGAACAGGGCGTTCAGGCTGGCCAATGCGTATTCCATGCGCCCGCCGTTCAGCGATGCGCCAAAGGTCATCGCACTGTCAGCGATGGGCACATTCAGGTCGGTGAACAGTTTCAGCAGATGCGGGTAGTTCACCTTGTTGAACACGATGAACCCGGTATCCACCGGCTGATCACCACGTTTGCCCGCAAGCACCGTGCGGGCATGGCCGCCAAGGCGACCCTCGCCCTCAAACAGCGCCACGGATGCGGTGGGCGCCAGCAGGTGGGCTGCGGCCATGCCCGATATGCCACCACCGATCACGGCAATGCGCCGGGGTGCACCATCAACAGTTTCAAAAGGCATCTGCGGACTTTCCCTGCGCGACGTTTGTTTTTACAGAGCTGGTTTGCCCCTGAATTGACATACGGCATATACGGAAAAAGTTGCGCTGCAGATCAATTTGGCGCGTGCCTGCCAGAAAGATCAGACAACGATACGAATTTTTGGGCCAGTGGTGATCCGGCGCATGACAGGCTGCGTAGAACTGTCACGATGCGAAACGGCAAGACCGGCGATAATTGGGGTGTATTGCACACCGCACCAGCCTATGCTGCGTGCGGATATAGAAGCAGTTGCCGCAGGATGGGCTGGGTTTGACGGACAGCGTGACACAGACAGACGTGACACAAACAGACGTGGCACAACCAGACCGGGCACAGACAGACTGGGCCGCCCATGTTATGCGGGTGCGCGACCATCAGGACAAGGCAGCGTTTGCGGCGTTGTTCCGGCACTTTGCCCCACGGGTAAAGGGGTTTTTGATGAAGTCGGGCGCAAGTGATACTTTGGCCGAAGAGTGCGCGCAGGACGTGATGGCCACCTTGTGGCAAAAGTCACATCTGTTTGACCCAAGCCGGGCGTCGGTGGGCACATGGGTGTTCACCATCGCACGGAACCGCCGGATTGATGCGCTGCGCAAATCGCGCAGGCCCGAGCCGGAAGACCTGCCATGGGGCCCGGAACCTGAACCTGATCAGGCCGACGCGCTGGAAATGCAGCAGGAAACCACGCGGCTGGGTGCAGCACTTGCCCAATTGCCGGAAAAGCAGCGCAAGCTGATCGAACGGGCCTACTACGGCGATTTGTCACATTCGGAAATCGCCGAAGAGACCGGACTACCACTGGGCACGATCAAGTCCCGCATCAGATTGGCGTTGGAACGGCTACGCCACCACATGACCTAAGGCAGAGACAGACAGATGATGATCCGGCAAACACTTCCTGACAACCTGCTGATGGGCTACGCAGCGGGCACCCTGAATGAGGCGTTCAATCTGGTGATTGCAACGCATGTCAGCCTGTCGGATGAGGCGCAGGTGCGGCTTGGGGCGTTTGAGGCCGTGGGCGGTGCAGTATTGGATGAAGAGGATATGGTTGACCTGTCGGATGACAGTCTAGACCAGATGATGGCGCGGCTGGAGGCGTTGCCGCAGGCAAATGCCCGCGCGCCGATGGTGGCGGATGACATTTATCCAGCGCCGCTGGCAGATTACGTGGGGCGGGGCCTGCGCTGGCAATCACTGGGCAAGGGCGTGAAACAGGCAATCCTGAAGACGGATACCGGAGCTACGGCACGTCTGCTGCGGATTCCCGCTGGACAGGCGATGCCAGACCACGGCCACAAGGGCACAGAGCTGACATTGGTGCTGCAAGGCGCGTTCTTTGATGGCAGCACGCGGTTCGGGCGCGGTGATGTGGATGTGGCAACCCAAGAGACCGAGCATACACCGGTGGCCGAGGCCGGGCAGGAATGCATCTGCCTTGCGGCCAGCGACGCGCCGTTGAAATTTCATGGTCTGCTGCCACGGCTGGTGCAGCCGTTCTTCAAGATTTAATTCGGCAGATCAACGGCGATCATCGAGCCGTCCGTGGTGATGGTCAGGGGCGTTCGTGTTTCCACCAGATCACGCGCTGCAACGGTTTCGCCGTTGATAACGGTGGGCTGCAGGGGCATCAGGAATAGCCTGCCCTGCGGGACCACTGTGCCGCGCCCGGTGATCCAGACACGCGGGCGTGGCAGATGGCGGCTGGTCATCACGTTGAAATCTTCTGACAGGCCGGTGACGCCTGTTGCCTGAATTGCAACATCACCGGGAAAGGCCACGGGCGTCAGCGGTGCTGCATGCAGGGCAAGGCCATCACCTGCCAGATGAAAGCCTGCGCCGGAAATGACGGTCAGCACGCGGTCAATGCCGGCAAAGCGGGAAAACGCGCCATCCTGTGCGACGGTCGCGATGGACAGGCGCAGGTGCAGGCCATGCGGGCCATCTTCGCGCAGCATTTCAATGGTGTGCCCGCGCCCGTTGGCCCATGGCATGATGCGATAATTGCAAGCGCGGTGCAGGATCATGTGGCCTGCCCGAATTTTCGCCGAAAATTCAAGTGTGGCAGGGGGCTGTGCACAGATCGACAGACCTCGAATTTTCGCAGAAAATTCGTGGTGACGTGCATCATTCGGCGGCGGGTTTGGCAAGGACCGGGTCGGGCGCGCCAAGCTCTTCGAAATCGAAATTGTCCAGCCTGCGGGCGCGGCGCGCTGCTTTGTCGGATGATACCTTGATTTCCTCGATATCCTTGGCGGCTTGCCCGAAATGCCGGTCAAGGTTGCCTACCCGTTCGACAAGGCGTTCGACATCAAGGTACAGCGCGCCCAACTCCTTGCGGATGGCCCCCGCCTGTTCGCGCATGCGGGCATCTTTCAGCACCGCGCGCATGGTGTTCAGCGTGGCCATGCAGGTGGTGGGTGACACGATCCAGACCCGTGCCGCGAACCCCTCGCGCACCACTTCGGGGTGGTTGGCGTGCAGTTCGGCATACACCGCCTCGGATGGCAGGAACATCAGCGCGCCATCGGCGGTTTCGCCTTCGATGATGTATTTTTCCGATATCGCGCGGATGTGGGTTTTCACCGCATTGCGCAGGCTGCGCGCGGCATCGGTCACCTCAAGGGGTGTTTTGGCACGGCGCAGGGCTTCATAGGCCTCGAGCGGGAATTTCGCGTCAATCACGATGGGGCCGGGGGGGTTGGCAGGTGGATCAGGCAATCGGCGCGCTTGCCGTTGGAAAGCGTGGCCTGCATCGTGTAGGCATCTGATGGCAGCGCCTTGATGACGATATCGTTCAGCTGAATTTCACCAAAGGCGCCGCGCGCCTGTTTGTTGGACAGAATATCCTGCAGGTTCAGCACGTTGCCTGACAGCTTTTCGATATTGGCCTGCGCCTTGTCAATCGCCTCAAGCCGTTGGTGCAGATCGCCAAGGCTGCGCGCGGTGCGCACCGATGTGCCTTGCAGGCTTTCGGTCATGCCGCGCTGCACCTCGGCCAGACGGGTTTCCATCAGGCGCAGCATGGCTGATTGGCTGGTGGCCTGCGCATCTGCCACATGGGTCAGCCCGCCGGTCAGGCGTTCCTGCCCTTCCGACAGGGCCTGCACGCGGTGCGATAGCCAGCCCATTTCGCGCAAAAGCGGCTCTGCCATGCTGGCAGACCGCCCGGATGCGCGCAGGATCAGCCACAAGAATATGATGATGACAAGCGCACCTGCGGCGATGGCAAGGGTCAGCGGGTCATCCCAGCGGAAACTGTAGGGGCCGATGGTGATCATCTGCGGCCAAACAAGCGTTCGATATCGTGGAGTTTGAGTTCGACATAGGTGGGGCGACCGTGGTTGCACTGGCCGGAATGGGGCGTGGCCTCCATCTCGCGCAGCAGGGCGTTCATTTCCTCGGCACGCAGCTGGCGGCCCGAGCGGACCGATCCGTGGCAGGCCATACGTGACAGGATGGCATCCATGCGGGCGGGCAGGGTGGTGGTATCGCCGGTGCCCAACTCATCAAGGATATCCATGATCAGGGCGCGGGCGTTGACGGTGCCAAGGATGGCGGGGGTTTCGCGCACGGCAACGGCATTGCCGCCAAAGGCCTCGATCGTCAGGCCAAGGGGGGCAAGGGCGGGGGCGGCGTCAAGGATACGGACGGTATCGGTGGGGGAAAGATCAATGATATCTGGGATCAGCAGGGCCTGTGCGGCAATGCCATGGTCGGCCATCTGACGTTTCAGACGTTCGTAGACAAGGCGTTCATGGGCGGCATGCTGATCGACGATGACCATGCCGGTGGCGGTTTGGGCGATGATGTAGTTTTCATGGAGCTGCGCGCGGGCGGCACCCAGGGGAAAATTGGTGGGCGTGTCAGCGGGCGTGTCGAAGCGGGTTTGCGGGGCTTCGGCAAAGCCGGATGCGGGGGCCTGAAAGGCCATGGCGCGGGCAAGGCTGGGCTGGCTGGCGCGGTCCATCTGATAGATGCGGGGTTCAGGGCGAAAGGCCTGCAAAGTGGCATCGCCGATGGTCGATGAGGCGCGGTTGGCGGCACCGAGCAGGGCGGATTTCAGGCCCGTCACAATCAGGCTGCGCACAGCATCGGGCGCACGAAAGCGGACCTCGGATTTGGCGGGGTGCACGTTGACATCCACCAGTTCGGGATCGCAGATCAGGTTCAGCACGGCAGCGGGGTGACGATCGCGCGACAGCAGATCCCAATAGGCGGCGCGCAGGGCACCGAACAATGCGCGGTCAAGCACGGGGCGGCCATTGACGCACAAAAACTGCAGCGCGGATGACCCGCGCGACCATGTGGGCAGGGCGGCATAGCCGGTCAGGCGCAGGCCATCGCGGTGGGTATCAATACGGATGGCGTTTTCGACAAAATCGCGGCTGATAAGGCTGCCAAGGCGACCCGCCCAGGCATCAAACAGATCGCCGGTTTCACGATCAGCGCGCAGGATCACGCGGCCTTCACCCCCGCCGGTGACATCGCGCAGGGTAAAGCCGACGTGTGGTTCGGCCATGGCAAGGCGGCGGATGACATCATGAATGGCCTGCGCCTCGGCCCGGTCAGAGCGCATGAATTTCAAACGGGCAGGCGTGGCGTGAAACAAATCGCGCAGGGTCACGGTGGTGCCAAGGGCGGTGGCGGCGGGGCGCACGGGGGACAAACGGCCGCCATCACAGGTGATTTCTGCAGCGTCATGCGCTGCGGCGCGTGACTGAATGGTCAGACGGCCGACAGCGCCAAGCGAAGGCAAGGCTTCGCCGCGAAAGCCAAAGGACCGGATGTTGAGCAAATCGCTGCCGTCAATCTTGGAGGTGGCATGGCGCGACAGGGCAAGGGGCAGATCGGCGGCGGTCATGCCGCAGCCATCGTCGGTGACGCGGATCAGGGTTTTGCCGCCATCGGCATAGGCGACATCAATGCGGCGGGCCCCGGCATCAAGCGCGTTTTCGACCAGTTCCTTGATGGCAGAGGCGGGGCGTTCCACCACCTCGCCTGCGGCGATGCGGTTGATGGCGCTTTCATCCAGCTGGCGGATTATGGGGCGCGCGGGGGATATGTTGGGGCTGGCGGCGTTCATGCCACCAGCCATAGCAGGCGCGCGCAGATTCGGCCACTGGGATTGCATCCTGAGACGGGGCCGCCGTCGCCTCGGGCATTAAGCCACTCGGCGACGGCATTGCCATGGCGTGACGGCACGGGGCTGTGCGGGTGGTTGGGGTTGGATGCCTTCGGCGAGGATATTTGGGCTAATATGAAAGGGCAGAGTGAATTGGCCTGCACGGATGCGCGGGGCTGTCGGGCTGTTCTTGGCAATGCCGTTCTGCGGGGGGGCGGGCCACCCAGAGGACGGCGGCCCGCGTTCAGTTGCTGCTGGCGAGCCCCACGGGGCTGCCGACGACAACAAAGCGCAGATCGCTTTCGCGGATCAGGCGGGCGGCGACGCGTTTGACATCATCCAGTGTGACGGCATTGACGCGGTCATTCCGGGTGGCGGGGTAATCGGCGGGCAGCCCGATCATCTGCATGCCGACAAGGATGCTGGCGATGCGGGCGTTGCCGTCAAACCGCAGGGGGTAGGACCCGGTGAGATAGGTTTTGGTGGTTGCCAGTTCTTCGACGGTGATGCCATCGGAGGCGAGCCGCGCCCATTCAGCGCGCACCACGTCAATGGCCTGTGCAGCGGTGTCATTGGACGATGACATTTGCCCGATCATCAGATCGGCCTGATCGTAATCGGCCAGATAGGTGCCGATGCCATAGGTCAGCCCGCGCTTTTCGCGCACCTCGGTCATCAGGCGCGCGCCAAAGCGGCCACCGCCCAGCACTTCATTCAGGATGGTGGCGGCGAAATAATCGGGGTCATCACGCGGAATGCCTGCGTGGCCGAACAGGATCACGGCTTGTGGGCCGGGAAAGGGGGCCACGGTCACGCCACCTGTCAGACCAACCGGGGCCACCGGCGGCAGGGGTGCGCCGGTGGCGGGCAGGCCGGCCAGCAGGGTATCCAGAAGCACGCCCAGTTCCGTGGCGGTAATATCACCGGTCGCCCCGACAAACACGCGGTCGCGCGCGAGGGTGGCCTGATGGGCTGTGATGATATCATCACGCCTCAGGGCCGCCACGCTGTCAGCGGTGCCATTGCCATCGGTGCCATAAGGGTGTGCGCCAAAGGCCTGCGCGTTGAACAGGGTACCGGCGATTGCATCGGGATCCTGACTGTCACTGCGGATGATGGATTGCACCTGCCCGCGCACGCGTTCCACGGCGACGGGATCAAAGCTGGGCGCGGTGATGGCGCGGCGCAACAGATCAACGGCCTGATCGCGGTTTTCGGTCAGAAAGCGGGCAGAGACGCTAAAGGCATCCACGCTGCTGTCAAAGCTCAGGTCGGCGGCCAGCGCATCACGCGCGGCGGCAAAACCCTGACTGTCCAGATCGCCGGTGCCCTCTTCGATCAGGCCGGTCATCAGGTTGACCGCACCGCGTTTGCCGGGCGCATCAAGCGATTGGCCACCCTGAAAGCGGATTTCAAGCGCGGTAAAGGGAATGCCATGGTCTTCGACCAGCCAGGCCTTGATACCGCCGGGCGATGTGACCTGTTGAATGGCGATTTCGGCGCGCAGGGGCAGGGTCAGCAGGGCCAGTGCGGCAAGCGCCTGCAAGGTGGTGCGGATCATCATCATGGTGTGGTCCCTTCCGGCTGCAGCCAGCCCGTGACGGCGTTTTGGCGGTTCAGCACGGCCGTTCCGGCGGCGATGACGTCTTCGGCGGTGACCGATTGCAGGATGGCGGGCCAATCCTGCACGTCTTGCAGCGTCAGCCCCACGGCCAGCGCCTCACCATAGCGCCTTGCCAGACCATCGACGTTATCGCGCCCGTAGATATCGGCCGCGCGGATCTGGGTCTTGATGCGGGCAAGCGCTTCGCCGTCCACGCCGCCTGCCAGAAAATCGGCAATGACCTTGTCCATGGCGGCTTCGGCATCGGCCAGCGTCACGCCGGGCAGCGGCACGACATACAGGCCGAACGTGCCATCATCCACGGATGTGCCATCGTAGAACGCCGAGGCATAGACGGCGGTTTGCGTATCGAACGTCAGTTTGCGGGCCATGACGGATGTGGTGCCGCTGCCGCCCAGCAGTTCGGCCAGAATGGTCAGCGCGGCGGCCTGTTTCTGATCGCCGCTGTCGCGTTCGGGGGCAAGGTAGGTGCGCATGACATAGGGGTCAGACACGCGTTCATCGGTCAGGGTGATGCGACGTTCGGCAAGCTGGGGTGGTTCGGACGGGCGGTTGCGGGGTTTGATGGCATCGGATGGCGCGCGGGGGCCGTAGTGTTTTTCAGCAAGGCTGCGCACGGCATCTGGCGTCACATCGCCTGCAATGACCAGCACTGCGTTGTTGGGCGCATAGTAGCGGGCATAAAATTCCAACGCATCGGCCTGCGTCAGCCCCTCCATCTCGTGCCGCCAGCCGATGATGGGAATGCCGTAGCGGTGGTTCTGAAACTGGGCGGCGCGCATCTGTTCAGACATCAGCGCGCCGGGGTCACTGTCGGTGCGCTGGGCGCGTTCTTCCAGAATGACGGCGCGTTCGGTTGTCACGTCATCTTCTGTCATGCGCAGATCACGCATGCGGTCAGCCTCCATCTGCATGACCAGATCAAGGCGGTCAGCGGCGACACGCTGAAAATAGGCGGTGTAATCATACGAGGTAAAGGCGTTGTCATCGCCGCCCTGTGCCTCGACCGTGTCGGAAAATTCGCCGTTGGCCAGATCATCGGTGCCTTTGAACATCAGATGTTCCAGAAAATGCGCGATGCCGGATTTGCCGGGTAATTCATCGGCAGACCCGGTGCGGTACCAGATCATCTGTGTGACGGCGGGGGCGCGGTGATCTTCGATCACGATCACTTGCAAACCGTTGGTCAGCGTGAATTGGCTTACCTCATCGGCAAGGGCGGGCAACGGTGTGGCGCAGGCAAGTGCAAGGACAAGGCGGCGCAGTGGCATAAGGGCACTCCCGATGTGGTGGGGTATAGCTAACGGTTTGCGACGCAGGGGCAAGCCGGGGGCACGCGGTTGTTATTCGCCGTCAATTGCTGGCGGGGCCGATGGCGTGCGGGCACCCCGGCTGCGCCAGAAGGCAAGCTCGGCCTGCTGATCCAGTGCCTGATCGCGGTAGGCCTTGAAATACACGTTCACATCAAACAGCCGTTCCAGAATGCGGCCATTGTTATCGCGGCGGAATTCAAGATCTTCGGCGGCAAGGGTGCTGCGGATATCTGTCGCCACCCCGGCACGGCTGGCATAGCTGACAAGGCCCGCATCGCCTGCGGGAATGCCGCCGGCCTGTGGCGTGCCGCCAAGGGCAATGATCGCATCATCAAGCGGGCGCGGATCGGTGCGGTTTGCACCGCCGGGGGTGGGGGTGGGCAGGGCGGCCAGATCTTCGGGCAGTTCCAAGGGCTGTGGCGGCAGGATGGCGAATTCGTCGGGGCCGTTGCCCTGGGGGCGCAGGTTCATCAGGATCGGATTGTCGTCATTGCCGCAGGCCGCCAGCATTGCAGCTGCGGTCAGTGCAAGGACGATCCGTGATGCCGTCATGCCAAGGCCCTTTCGTTGCGCGTTGCGCCAACCTTTAGCGCAAGCCTGCGGGCGCGTCACGGGGTCTTTCGCGGCTTTGGCGCCTTGGCTTCGGGCTTGCCGGTGAACAGGATCAGGCCGATGGCCCCGGCAAAGATGGCAATGTCGGCGACGTTGAAGGCATAGGGGTTTTCGATGCCGCAGCAGGACATGTTCAGAAAATCGGCCACGGCACCGTAAACCACGCGGTCCACGACATTGCCAAGCGCACCGCCCACCAGCAGGCCCGCGCTGATCATGGCCATGCGCCCGCCCCCTTCGCGACGCACCCAGACCAGCACCCAGATGGTGGTGGCCAGTGCGATGGCGATCAGCACCCAGCGGCTGATATTCAGCAGGCCAAAGTTGATGCCGGTGTTCCAGGCCATGCGCAGTTCCAGAAAAGGCGGGTAAACGGTGATGATGCCGCGTGTTGCCAGATCAAGGTATTGCACAACAAACCACTTCAACGCCTGATCGACGGCGAAGGTGATGATGGCAATCAGGGATAGCAGCCGCATGGTATCAGTGCCTGAAATGGCGTTGGCCGGTAAAGACCATGGCAAGGCCTGCGGCATCAGCCGCCGCAATCACCTCATCATCGCGCAGTGATCCGCCGGGCTGGATGATGGCGGTGGCCCCCGCCTGTGCGGCGGCAATCAGCCCATCGGCAAAGGGAAAGAACGCATCGGATGCGACGACTGACCCGGTGGTCAGCGGCTGCGTCAGGCCCATGGCATCGGCCATATCCTGTGCTTTGCGCGCGGCAATGCGGGTGCTGTCGATCCGGCTCATCTGGCCCGCACCGATGCCGACGGTGGCACCACCCTTTGCATAAATAATGGCGTTGGATTTGACGTGTTTTGCCACGGTCCATGCAAACAGCAGGTCATTCAGTTCGGCATCTGTCGGCGCACGCCGCGTCACCACCTTGAGTGCGGCGCGGTCAATGCGCCCGCCATCACGGTCCTGCACCAGAAACCCGCCCGCCACCTGCCGGAACGCAAGTCCGGGTGCCAGCGGATCGGGCAGGCCTTTGGTCGTCAGCAGACGCAGGTTCTTTTTCTTTGCGAAAATACTCATCGCCTCGTCGCTGGCCCCCGGTGCAATCACCACTTCGGTGAAAATCTCGCAGATCGCCTCGGCGGTTTCGGCGTCAAGCGGCTGGTTCAGGGCAACGATCCCGCCAAAAGCACTGGTGCGGTCGCAATCATAGGCGCGGGTGTAGGCCTGCAGCAGGCTGGCCCCGCGCCCCACGCCGCAGGGGTTGGCGTGTTTGATGATGGCGCAGGCGGGGCCATCTGCCGGCGCGAATTCCGCGACCAGTTCAAAGGCGGCGTCAGTGTCATTGATGTTGTTGTAGCTCAGCTCCTTGCCTTGCCACTGGCGCGCCGTGGCCACCCCTTCACGCTTTGACCCATCGGTATAAAACGCCGCCGCCTGATGCGGGTTCTCACCATAGCGCAGGGGCTGGGCCAGACGCCCGGCAAAGGCGCGGTGGCGGGGAGTGGGTTCACCGATGGCCGCAGCCATCCAGCCGGACACAGCAGCATCATAGGCGGCGGTGCGGCTGTAGGCGGACAGCGCGAGTTTCTGCCGAAAGGCCAGCGTGGTGGCCCCGTCATTGCTGCGCATCTGATCCAGCAGCGGGGCATAATCGGCGGCATCCGTCACCACGGCGACAAAGCGGTGATTCTTGGCGGCGGCGCGGATCATGGCAGGGCCGCCGATATCAATATTTTCAATGCAGGTGGCGTGATCGGCACCGCGTGCCACGGTTTCCTCGAACGGGTACAGGTTCACGATCAGCAAATCGATCGGCTCAATCCCGTGCGCGGCCATGGCCAGCAGGTGTTCATCATCATCACGCAGGGCCAGAAGGCCGCCATGCACGGCGGGGTGCAGGGTTTTTACGCGGCCATCCATCATTTCGGGAAAGCCCGTCACATCGGATACATCACGCACCGTCAGGCCTGCGGTGCGCAGCATGCCCGATGTGCCACCGGTGGAAATCAGCTCTACCCCCATGGCGGACAAAGCGCGGGCAAGGTCCAGCAGACCGGTCTTGTCGGATACGGATATCAGGGCACGGCCAATCGGAACGCGGTTGTGCATGGTTTACCCTACCTGTCAGAATGCGCCCATGCCGTCATCCCGGCCCAGATCGCGGATGGCGGTGGGAGTATCCTGTGCCTTGGCCAAGGTCCAGCCGATGCGCGTGTCAATATCGGCGGTATGACAATCCAGCACAATCTGGGTGGCAGGGCGCGGGTGCAGCCGCCCACGTTCCAGATAAACCGAGGGCTGCAGGGCCAGTTGCGCCTGCCCGCTATGGCGAAACACCCAGATTTCACCGCTTTTCAGCGCGAGTGACACGGCATGGCCGCCCATATCCAGCGTGGCGTCCACATCGGGGTGCAGATGAAACCGGATGGCAAAGCGCAGGCCCTGCAGGCCGGTGCGCGCGATGGTGGCGGCGAATCGGTCAGCCTGGGTGGCGGTGGCGGCATGCAGGCGGTCATCCCCATCAAGGTGGCGGCCATCGGCTGACAGGGTCAGGGTGCGGGCATGGGTCAACCCGTGGGTGGCGGCCCAGCCATCATGTGCGGCATAGACGCCTTGTTCACCGGTGCCGGGAAACAGACGCAGGGCGGTGATGCGGGCGGTCTGGGCAAAGGTATCGGCGGGGCCAAGGCGCGAAGATGATGTGCCATCAATGCACAAGGTGGCATGCGACGGCGTGGCGCGGCCTGCGCGCTGCCAGTCGGTGCCAAAGCTGCGGCCCGATCCGCAGGATACGACCAACGGGCGGCGGCCCGAGGTCAGTTCGAAGCCGAGGGTTGAGGCATGGGCATGCGGGCCGGGCGGCGGGGCTGCGACATCGGCAATCACCGATGTACGCGCGGCGTGCAGGCGGGCAAAGCCCATGGCGATGCCGTCCAGTGCCACGGCCTTGCCGCCCGCCGATGCCAGCGCCTGATCCAGCCGCCCGTCGGCCCCGCGTCCGCCACCGTGCATACGCGCAAGGGCGCCATCGCCGTGGCGCAGCGCGCGCAGGGCGGGGGCGATGCGCAAAATGGCGGCCTGATGCGCAGGTGGCACGGGGTGGCCAGCGGTCTGCAGGGCCTCGGCTGCCCAGATCAGCAGGGTGAACACCTCAAGCAAATCTTCGGGGTTGCGTGACGGGATGCCGCCGGCGCTGTCAATCTGATGGGTGCAATCCTGCGCCAGTGCCGCACTGGCGGGGCCGACAAGGGCCTGCATCCCCAGCAAGGACAGGCCTGCGTAAATCAGGCCGCACAGCGCCTCAAACCTGGGCAGGCCTGCGGGGGCCGATGGCCAGCGCCGCGACAGCAGCACGGTTTGCCGGGTGAGGCTGGCATAAAACCCAGAGGATTGTGCTGCGTCACGGGCGTTCAGCAGAAAAATCGCATGGTTGATCAGGCGGATCAGGCGGCGGCCTGTCAGATCGGGCAGCCAGCCCGCGCCCTTGCCGGTGCCAAAGCGCGCGATCCAGCCCCAGACCCATGCTTGCGCCAGCTGGCGGGCCGGGCCATCACCGACGGCGGCCAGATCATCCAGCCAGGCAAAGCCGTGCGCCTCGGCGGCAAAGGACGTGTCGGGTGCGGGAATATCCCACAGGGATGTACCAGGCGTTGTGACCAGATGCCCGGCCAGTTGCACATTGCCCGCCAGCATCTGCCGCCCACGGCTGACCATGCCAATGGTGCGCGGTTCGGGCTGTGATGCAAAACCGGTGGCGGGTGCGGTCAGCCCGGCGCGCCATACCGCCAGCCGGGTGGCGATGTCGGACCCCGTTCGAAACAAACCCGTGCGTGATACGCCTGCCATGTGCCGCCTTATATCACTGGGGCGTTGGTTGCCCGGTGCTGTGTCAGACCTTAGCGGGCAGGCCCTGCGCTGTCATCTGTTGCAGCGCACCCTTGGCAAGCATGCGCCCGCGCCCCACTTATCTGCCAAAGATGGGGGGCATGTGACAAAACTTCTGGTGATCGCGGGGCTGGTGGCCATGATGGTGGGGGCGTGGCTGGCGTGGCCTGCCAAACGCCTGACGCCGGGGGCGCTGCTGGCGCGCTATGCAGACCCGCTGCCTGCACCAGTGGGTGCGATGCACGTCTACCATCTGGGGCATAGTCTGGTGGGGCAGGACATGCCCGCGATGCTGGCGCAAATGGCCGGGCATGCTTATCACAGCCAGTTGGGCTGGGGGGCATCCCTGCAGCAGCACTGGCAGGGTGATGTGCCGGGGATGGGTGCTGAAAATGCAACGGCGGCGCATCGCCCGGCGCATGATGCGGTGGGCAGTGGCGACTATGACGCCATTGTGCTGACTGAAATGGTCGCATTGCGCGATGCGATTGCCTATCACGACAGCGCGCGCGCCTTGGCGCGGTGGGCGGTGTTGGCGCGGGATGCGCGGGCCGATGTGCGACTGTATCTGTACGAAACATGGCACCGCACCGATGATCCGGCGGGGTGGGAGGCGCGCATTGCAGCCGATGGCCCGGCCCTGTGGCAGGGTGAATTGCTGGCAGGCGCGATGGCAGACCCGAAGGTGGGCGTGATCCATGTTATTCCGGGCGGGCCGGTGCTGGCCGAGGTGGCGCGGCAGATTGCGGCAGGCAAAGTGCCGGGAATGACCAGCCGGGATGATGTGTTCGCCCAGACGGATGGCAAGGTTGACACGATCCATCTTGGCGATGCGGGCAATTACATCATCGCGCTGACCCATTATGCCGTGATCTATCACCGCTCCCCCGTGGGCCTGCCGCATGCGCTGCTGCGTGCCGATGGCACACCGATGGCGCCCATGTCACAGCCAACAGCGCGCGCGTTGCAAGAGGTGGTTTGGACGGTCGTATCAGGGTATTCTTTCAGCGGTGTTCCAAAAGGGTAGGCCCATGTCGGTGTTTGCGTTCTTGTCCAAGGTGCTGTTCGTGGGCCATTCGCTGGTAGGGCCGGACCTGCCGCCTTTGGTGGAAGGGGCGTTGATCCGGCAGGGCGATGCAGCGGCGGTGGTGCAGGCGCAGATCATCAACGGGGCGTCGCTGCGGTATTCATGGGAAAACGCGGATGAGGGCGAGGCGCTGAATGCACGGGTGCGCCTTAAGGACGGCGTCGATGTGCTGGTGCTGACCGAAGCGGTGCCGCTGGCAGAACAGATGATCTGGAATGACACGGTCGGGCAGATCGTGGCGTTTGGCACGCTAGCGCGGCAGGCGAACCCGGACACGCGGATTTATCTGTATGAAATATGGCACAGCCTGAAATCGGGGCCATCAACGGTGATCGCTGGCGATGCGGGGGCGGGGGTGCCATGGCGCGCGCGCATTGTGGCGGACGCGCCGTTATGGCGTGATCTGGCGGCCAAGGCGAGCGGGCAACTGGGCGGGGCGGCGGTGCAGGTGATACCGGCGGCGCAGGCCTTGCTTGCGTTGGACGCGGCGATTGCGGCGGGGGATGTGCCGGGGATTGCGGATATCGGGGATCTGTTTGCCGATGACATTCACCCCAATGGCAAGGGGTTCTATTTTCTGGCACTGGTGCATGCTGCGGCGATTTCGGGTGAACCGGTGGCAGATCTGCCAACGTTGTTGACGCGCACGTGGGCCAGCCGGGATGCGATGGTAACCGATGCACAGGCGCGGGTGTTCCGGCGGATTGCGCAAGAGGTGGTGGATGCAAATCCGGTTGTGACAGCGCAGGCAGTGGATGACGGGGCTGTGGTTGCAAAGGTGCAGCCGGTGGCAGACGCGATCATCGGCGCACAGCCGTTACCGGCCTTTACCCCGGTCACCAACTCGAACCTGCAACTGGGGCTGGCGGGGATCAATGACTGGTCGGTGCAACAGCCGTTTCTGGATGTGATGAAAACCGCGCGCAACTGGACGGGGCATTTGCCGGGGCAGTGGGGCGGGTTTGAGCATGATGCGCTGCAGGCAGGTGGCTATCTGGATGCGCGCGGCTGGCCAACGGCGATCCCGCCCGAGGTGACAGGCCTTTCGACGCTGATCCTGACACATCTGCGGTCTGATGCGGGCGGCGTGGCGGGGCCCTATGTGCTGACCTATCAGGGCCGTGGCACGCTGCTGGTGGAGGGACGCGCGAAGAATGTGGTGGCTACACCGGGGCGGGTGACGTTTGATTATGCGCCCGGCGAAGGCAGTGTGGTACTGACGCTGACGGTGACCGATACATCAGACCCGCTGCGCGATATCGTGGTGGTGCGGGCGGACCGGGCAGCGGCGCTGGCATCCGGGGCGATGTTCAACCCGGATTGGCTGGCGCGGCTGCAAGGCGTGCAGGGCCTGCGGTTCATGGATTGGATGGCCACCAATAATTCAACACTTTCAGCACTGAATGACCGCCCATTGCCCACAGACTTTACCTTTTCGAACAATGGCGCGCCCATTGAAGTGATGGTGGCGCTGGCGAATGAACTGGATGCCAACCCGTGGTTTACCCTGCCGCATATGGCCGATGATGCGTTGATCCGGTTCTATGCGGAGTATACGCGCGACAATCTGGAACCGGGGCGCAAGGTCTGGGTTGAATATTCGAACGAGGTCTGGAACGGCCAGTTCACCCAAGCCCAATGGGCAGCCGATCAGGCCCGAGCGCGCTGGGGTGATGACAAGGCAGGGGTGCAGTTCTATGCGCTACGCGCCAGTCAGGTGGCAGATATCTGGGCAGAGGTCTTTGGCACGGACGCGGATACGCGGCTGGTGCGCGTGATTGCCACGCAGACGGGCTGGCTGGGGCTGGAAGAGATGATCCTGAATGCGCCGCGTGTGATGGCTGAGGATAAACCGGCACCCTACACGCATTTTGATGCCTATGCCGTGACGGGATACTTTAGCGCCGTTCTGGGCACCGAAACGATGAGTGTCACGATCAAGCATTGGCTGGCGGAATCTGACGGGGCCGCAAAGGATGCGGCCAGCCGGTTCGATCTTGCGGTTGATCGGACGGCGCAGGAATTGCGCGACGGGTCTGTGACCGGGACCACAGGGGATACACTGAAAACGGTGGTGACCGAAATCCTGCCCTATCATGCCGAGGTGGCGCGCAAAGCGGGCCTGCGGTTGGTGATGTATGAAGGCGGCACGCATGTGGTGGGCTATGGCCCGGTGGTGGATGACGCCGAGATCACGGCATTCTTTACCTACTTCAACTACACCCCTGAAATGGCTGCACTTTATGCCACAATGCTGACGGAATGGGCCAAGCTGACCGATGCACCGTTCAACGCCTTTGTCGACGTGTATGCGCCGGACCGTTGGGGCAGCTGGGGTGCCATGCGGCATTTGGGTGATGACAGCCCGCGCTGGCAGGTGCTGGCCAAAGGGTGTGCTGATTGCTAAGCGTCATCATCCCGGCATCGAATGAGCAAGGCTATATCGGCCCCTGCCTGACGGCTTTGCTGGCATCGGGCGTGGTTGAGGCCGAGGTGATCGTGGTGGCCAATGGCTGCCATGACCTGACGGCCGATGTGGCGCGGGGGTTTGCAGGGCAAGCGGCAGCGCGCGGGTGGGGTTTTACGGTGCTGGATCTGGCGCAGGGGTCAAAACCCGGTGCCTTGAATGCCGGTGATGCGGTGGCGAGGGGTGCGATGCGCGCCTATGTTGACGCCGATATCATCGTAACCCCGGCGGTGCTGGCGCAGCTGGTCGCGGCCTTGGCAGGTGATGGGCCGCGCTACGGCGGGGCCACACCGCGCATTCCGCCTGCCCGCAGCCGCATCACGCGGGCCTATGCGCGGTTCTGGCAAACCTTGCCGTTTGCACAGTCTGTGGCGCCCGGTTTCGGGCTGTTTGCGGTGAATGCGGCGGGTCGTGCGCGGTGGGATGACTTTCCAGCTATCATTTCGGATGACACCTTCGTGCGGCTGCAATTCGCCCCCGCTGAACGCGTGCAAGTGCAGGCCCGCTATGACTGGCCGATGATCGAAGGCTTTGCCGCGCTGACCCGCGTGCGGCGCAGGCAGGATGCCGGCATGGCGGAAATTGCCGCCACCTTTCCGGAATGGCTTGATCGCGAAGGCAAAGCTGCCCTTGGCCTTGGCGGTATACTGACGCGGGCGTTGCGTGATCCGTTCGGATTTTTGGTCTATGCGGCGGTTTCCGTGGCGGTACGGCTGCGGCGCGGGGGGCGTGCATTCACACGCGGACGATGATACCTGTGCTGTGGCGCACAGAATACGCGCGGTGATCTGCCTTTTCCGAACAGTGTCATGTTACACGTTGCGAGACCGCAAAGGGGTCAGTTGACCCGCCAAGGAACATGTCATGACCCGCATCCCCGGCCTGCACCACGTTACAGCCATTGCCGGATCGGCGCAGGCGAATGTGCGGTTTTATACCGGCCTGCTGGAACAGCGGCTGGTCAAGAAAACCGTCAACTTTGATGCACCCGATACCTATCATCTGTATTACGGCGATCAGACCGGCAGCCCCGGTTCGATCCTGACGTTTTTTCCCTTTGCTGGGGCTGGGCGCGGGCGGGCCGGGCCGGGCATGGCCAGCGCCTATGCCTATGCTGTGCCCAAGGCGGCGTTTGATGGCTGGGTAGAACGCGCGGCGGGCCAGACCGGGGGCGCATCGGTGACAGACCGGTTCGGCGGCCGCGTGCTGACGCTGCGCGACCCGGACGGCGCACCGGTGGAGTTGGTTGAAGCCGACACACCGGCCGAACGGATTGGCGCGTTTCACGCGGTGACGTTGTGGCAAAGCGATATTGGCCCGACGGTGCGCCTGCTGACCGATGTGTTCGGTTATGTCGAAGGCGGCCATGAACTGCGGCAGGGGACAGAACGCCTGCGTCTGATTGCACCGGGGGGCGATGTGGGCCGGATCGTGGATGTGGTGCGCAAGGATGGTGCCATGGCCGGTCAGCCGGGGGCGGGGACCGTTCACCATGTGGCATTCCGGGCGCGCACGCAAGATGAACAGCTGGGCTGGATTGATACCCTTGCCAGTGCGGGCCATCCGACCACCCCGGTGATCGACCGGCAGTATTTCAACGCGATCTATTTTCGCGAACCGGGCGGCGTGCTGTTCGAAATTGCCACCGATCCGCCGGGATTTGCGATTGATGAGCCGGTGGAAACTATGGGGCAGGCGCTGATGCTGCCGCGCCAGCATGAACATTTGCGGCCAAGGCTGGAGCGGTCATTGCCGCCTTTGGTGGTGGGATGATCCGCGCGGGGGCAGATGCCCGGCATGCACGGATCGGGCTGGTGCTGGCGCATGGGCGGGGCAGTTCGGCGGCCGATATCCTGCGGCTGGTTGACATGGCGGGTCTGACAGATGTGGCAGCGATTGCGCCGGAACCGGTTGGCAACACCTGGTGGCCGACCAGTTTTCTGGCCACGTCAGCGCAGACCGGTTCCTATGTGGCCGCGGCGATTGCACTGATGCGCAACGCGATGACGGCGCTCGAGGCGGACGGCCTGCCGCGCCATCGCATCTGGCTGGGGGGGTTCAGTCAGGGCGCCTGTCTGGCGCTGGAAACCTTTGCGCGTGAAGGCACTGGGCTGGCGGGGTGTTTTGCATTTTCCGGCGGGTTGATCGGCACGGCGGACGCCAGCGGTGAACCGATGGCCGACTTGTACGGCCATTTGCCCAAGGCGTTTGATTATGAAGGCCGGCGCGATGGGGCCAAAGTGTGGCTGTCGGTGCACGAGCGCGACCCGCATATCCCGTTACGGCGGGTAGAAGACAGCGCGCAGGTGCTGGGGGCGCAGGGGGCGGATGTGCGGTTGCAGATTTACCCCGGTGCAGGCCATGCGGTGATGCCCGATGATATTGCCGCCCTGCGCGGCGGGATCATGGCGCGCTGAGGGACGTATCCACGCTTTGCGGGTGTCAGCGAAAGGCGGCGGCGCTATTCGCCCAGTTTGGCGTGCAGTTCATCCAGATCAATTTCGGCGATGGGCATCTTGTTGGCGGGATTTTCAAAATCATACTTGAAGACCTGAAAATCACGTTTGTAGATTTCCCAGACCAGATGCATCGACAGATCATCGAAATAATCTTCCACCGGATGCAGGCGTTTGGGCCCGTGGCCTTCGCTTTCGTTGAACTTCGGGATCTTTTTCAGGTTCACCTTGTGCTTGGTCTTGATGTTGTTCAGCACCACCTGCATGCCTTCATCGAACTTTTCGGTATAGAAAACATGGTTATACCGCCCGCCGTTCACGATGAACGTGCTGACGTGCCCTGACATGGCTGACCAGTGAATGTCAGGCTCCATCGGTTTCTTGAAGCGGACGGTATCGCGCGCGAACAGCAGAAACCGCCGAAAGCTGGCGATCTGGTCAAATTCGCCGGTGCCATCATCCCCGCCCACGTCGATGCCGTATTTCTGCGTCAGCAGCGGCACCATGTTGCCCCGGTAGCGTTTGCCGTTGCGCTGAATGCCGCAGATCTTGTCGAAAAAGCTGGACAGGATACGGGTGTAGGGGTTGCGCACGCAGGTAAACGCATAGGATTTGTGGGTCTTGACGTTGCGTTCAATCTTGGGCTGGCTCGCCTCGATTGCCCATTTGTGCATGCGGTCCGTGGCATCATGGATATCGCCGTCAAAGAATTCGCCATGATCGGAATAGAACATGATCTGCCCGATGGATGAGCAGGCGCATTTCGGCACAACCCGATACACGACGCTTTCGCTTTGCGTCATCCACGTTCCCGGAAAACCCATAACCTGCCTGCCTTTACCGCCGTTTGCCGTGCTGATCTGCACCCCTACGGACGCTTTGGGACAAAAGAACAAAGAAACTCTGTCTTTTCAATGGACGATAAAGCTATTTAGGAAACAGTTGCGGCAGAAAATGCGTGAAAGTTTCCAGAATGGCAAAAATTGCCTATATTTTGCTGTGTCACAAAGACCCCGAAGGAATCGTGGCCCAAGCCAAGCGCCTGACGGCGGTGGGCGATTTCGTGTCGATCCATTTTGACGGTCGGGCGCGGACAGAAGATTACACCGCCATCCGCACAGCCCTGTCAGACAACGCCAATGTGACCTTTGCCAAGCGCCGGGTGAAATGTGGGTGGGGGGAATGGAGCCTGGTTGAGGCGACGCTGGGCGCGTTGCGCGCCGCGGTGGATGATTTTCCGCGTGCGACGCATTTCTACATGCTGTCGGGTGACTGCATGCCGATCAAATCGGCGGAATATGCCCACCGGTTTCTGGATGGCGACGATGTGGATTACATCGAAAGTTTCGATTATTTCAATTCCGACTGGATCAAGACCGGGATCAAGGAAGAACGCCTGATCTACCGCCACTACTTTAACGAACGCAACAACAAGGCGATGTTTTATGCGTCGATGCGTCTGCAAGACAAGCTGGGCCTGACGCGCAAGGTGCCGGGTGATCTTGGCATGCAGATCGGCAGCCAGTGGTGGTGCCTGCGCAGGCGCACGGTGGAATGGGTGCTGGATTTCATCGCCAAACGTGGCGATGTGATGCGGTTTTTTCGCACGACGTGGATTCCGGATGAGACTTTCTTTCAGACGCTGGTGCGCCATCTGGTGCCGGAACATGAAATCCGCGCGCGGACGCTGACGTTCCTCATGTTCACCGATTACGGCATGCCGGTGAATTTCTACAATGATCAGTATGACTTGCTGGTGTCACAGGATTACCTTTTCGCGCGCAAGATCAGCCCGGATGCCAAGGCGTTGAAGGAGCGGCTGGGCAATCTGTATGCGGCTACCGACGCGCGGTTCCAGATATCAAACGAAGGCCGCAGTCTGCATGCGTTTCTGACCGAACGTGGGCGCAATGGCCGCCGGTTTGCCGCGCGGTTCTGGGAAACCGAGGCAAGCGTGGGGCGCGAACGCACGCTGATGATGGTGACGTGCAAGAAATGGCATGTGGCCAAACGGTTGGTTGACCGGGTGCGGCAGGTGACGAACATGCCCTGTGTGGACTATCTGTTCAATGAGGGCACAACGGAATTGCCAGACCTTGGCGGTATCCAGTCCACGCTGGAAAAGCGCACCCGGCATAGGCGGGCACTGGTGCGGATGTTGTTCGATTACTGGCAGTCAGACACGCTGGTGATCTGCATTGATCCGGCATCAATGGACCTGATGCATGATTTCTTTGCCGACAAGGCGGCGGCGCGGCTGCTGGAGGTGGAGTGTGATTTTTCGGATGACTATCTGCTGGGCCATGCGCGCCGCGTGGGCCTTGCGGGCAGTCGCACGGCGCAGGAAACGCTGGACAAGCTGTTGCCGACCATCCGCTATGACGTAAAGTTTGAAAGCGACCGCATCAGGGATGTGGGGTTCAAGAATTTCTCACGTCTGCGGCAATCGGGCTCGGTGGATGAAAACACGCTTGCCCTGCAGGAATTCCTTGGTATCCCGGTGGACAAGGCGCGCGATATTGCAGCGACCGAACACCTGTTTGTGGATTGACCAATGCCCCATAGCTATAATCCCCAGAACATTTTCGCGCGCATCCTGCGGGGGGAAATTCCGAACAAGACGGTGATGGAAAGCCCGCATACACTGGCGTTTCATGACATTGCACCGCAAGCGCCGGTGCATGTGCTGGTGATCCCCAAAGGGGCCTATGCGACGTTTGACCATTTTGCTGCGGATGGCAGCGAGGCCGAAATTGCGGATTTCCACCGCACCTGTGCCAAGATCGTGGCGATGATGGATCTGGGCAGCGGTTATCGGGTGATTTCCAATGCGGGCGGCGATAGCGGGCAGGAAGTGCCGCATTACCACCTGCATATCCTTGGCGGGCGGGCGTTGGGGCCGATGCTGCTGCGCTGAAAGGCGCAAGTTCCGGGTCGCTGGTGCGGCGACCGATGTGCATAGTGCCCGGAACAGGAGGGCCGCCATGCCACATTTCACCCCGATTGCGACCGATATTGTCAGCGCCTACCGCGCCGGTGGTCTGGATGCCAACGGCCAGCTGCCGGAACGCCATATCAGTGATGGGAATGGCACGCCCTGCCGCCATTGTCTGGCAATGATCGCGAAAGGGGCTGGCATGCTGGTGCTGGCACACCGTCCGTTTCCCGCACCACAACCCTATGCCGAGGTGGGGCCGATCTTTTTATGTGCGGATGCCTGCGTGGCGGGCGGCGGGGCTGAGGTTCCGGCCATGCTGGACAGCCCGGATTACATTCTGCGCGGCTATGGCCCGGATGACCGGATCGTGTACGGCACGGGTGCTGTGACGGCGCGGGGCGCGATGGTGGGCCGCGCGACAGCCCTGCTGGCCGATCCGCGCGTGGCCTATGTGCATGTGCGGTCTGCGCGCAACAATTGCTTTCAGGTGCGGATTGACGCCTGAAAGCGGCTGCATGTGGGGGGGCGTCAGATAGCCTTGATCATCACTTTGCCCCCGGTCCGCCCGCCCGCGACATGTGACCAGGCCGCGTTGGTTTCGGCAAAGGGGTAAACGCGGTCAATCAGCGGGCGGATATGGCCTGCCTCAATCAGCGCGGTGATCTGCTGCAATTGCCGGCCGTTGGCCCGCATGAACAGAAAATCAAAGCCGACCCCGCGCGCGCCGGCCTTTTTCCGCGCGCCGCGCGACAGCACGCCAAGCACCAGTTTCAGATACCACGGCAAGCCGGTTGCCACCGCAAAGGCCGGGGTTGCGGGGCCGGCAATGGACACGAGCCTGCCACCGCGCGACAGCACATTCAGCGATTTGTTCAGGGTGTTGGCGTACTGGCTGTGCAGAACCACATCATAGTCCTGCAGCACCGTTTCAAAATCCTGTGATTTGTAGTCAATCACCAGATCAGCGCCCAATCCCTTTAGCCAGTCGGCATTCGCCGCACTGGCCGTGGTTGCGACATGGGCCCCCAGATGTTTGGCCAGTTGAATTGCAACGGTGCCACCGCCCCTCGGCTGGTGCCAAACACCCGGTAGCCCGCCTTTGCCAAGGCCAAGGCAGTGGCGCGGCCAATGCTGGATGACGCGCCGGTGATCAGGGCGGTAAGTTGCCGGTGGGGGAAGCGTGGAGCAGTCTGATCCTGCGTGATGCGGTTCTGGGTTTGACGCGGTTTGACCAGTTCCGCAAAGGTCTGGATAGTGCGCCGACCATGCTGACCCGCAGGCTGGCCGATCTGACCTGTCAGGGACTGCTGGAAAAGCGCCGCTATAAAGCGCCGCTATATGGACCGCCCGCCGCGCGATGAATATGTGCTGACGCCACCGGGGTGGGATTTTCTGCCGGTGCTGGTGATGCTGGGCGCATGGGGGGCAACACATCGCGGTGGCGGCGCGCTGACCCGCTTTGTCGATACTGAAACCGGCAAGGATAACGTGCCGATTGCCGTTGATCTGGAAACCGGGGCGCGGATCGGCACACGGGCGATCACGATGATGGAGGCGGAGACGATGATTCAGGCGGGGATGGAAACGGGCAAGGAGGCGTGCAAGGCGGATACCTGAACGGGGCCGCCATCCCCTCGGGCATTGAGCCGCTCGGTGACGGCACTGCCGTGGCGTGGGCGGGGTATGTTGCGCGCGCGGACGGGTTGCGGGGTGGATATTTGCGAACAGAAAAAGGTGGGCGGGGTTGACTTGGGGCTGGCCGCGGGGTGTATCGGCGCGGATCATCTGTTTCGCCCGGAAGGGGACGCCATGCACGCCTATCGTAGCCATACCTGCGCCGATCTGAGAACCGCCCATGTCGGGGCCGATGTGCGCCTGTCGGGCTGGGTGCACCGGGTGCGCGATCATGGCGGGGTGTTGTTCATTGACCTGCGCGATCATTACGGCATCACGCAGGTGATTGCCGACAGTGACAGTCCGGCCTTTGCCGGGCTGAACGCTGTGCGGGCCGAATGGGTTGTGCGGATTGACGGGCGGGTGAAGGGGCGCAATGCAGCGCTGGTGAACCCCAAGCTGCCAACGGGCGAGATTGAGGTTTATGCCACGGGTGTGACCGTGCTGGGGGCGGCGGATGATCTGCCGATGCCGGTGTTTGGCGATGTGGAATACCCCGAAGAAACGCGCCTGACCTACCGCTTTCTGGACCTGCGGCGCGACAAGCTGCATGCCAATATGATGCTGCGGTCCAACGTCGTACGTAGCATGCGCAACCGCATGTGGGATCAGGGGTTTACGGAGTTTCAGACGCCGATCATCACGGCGAGCAGTCCTGAAGGCGCGCGGGATTTTCTGGTGCCGTCGCGGCTGCATCCGGGCAAGTTTTACGCCCTGCCGCAGGCGCCACAGCAGTTCAAGCAGCTGATCATGGTGGCGGGGTTTGACCGCTATTTCCAGATTGCGCCGTGTTTTAGGGATGAAGACCCGCGGGCGGACCGCAGCCCGACGGACTTTTACCAGCTTGATATCGAAATGAGTTTTGTCACGCAGGAAGATGTGTTTGCCGCTGTGCAGCCCGTGGTGCAGGGGATATTCGAGGAGTTCGCGCCGGGGAAAAAGGTGGCGGCGGATTGGCCGCTGATCGCCTATCGTGACAGTCTGAAATGGTATGGCAGCGACAAGCCCGATCTGCGCAACCCGATCAAGATGGAGGATGTATCGGCGCATTTTGCAGGCTCCGGCTTTGCGATTTTCGCCAAACTGCTGGAGCAGGAAGGCAACGAAGTGCGCGCCATTCCGGCCCCCACGGGGGGCAGCCGCAAGTTTGCCGACCGGATGAATGCGTTTGCCCAGAAGGAAGGGCTGCCGGGGATGGGGTATATCTTCTGGGTAGAACAAGGACTGCCGGAAGGAGCCATTGGGACCGGGGATTTGCTCTATGTTGACGGCCAATACAAGAGGGTGCAGGCCGCTAAGGCGGGCTTACCGCTACCAGAGCCTTGGCTACCAGAAGGATATACACGATCAGATTATTCAAATGAATTGGTAGGGAAGGGCCCCCTTGCCAAGAACATCGGCCCCGAACGCACCGAAGAAATTCGCCAGCAACTCGGCCTCGGCCTCGGCGATGCCGCCTTCTTCCTTGGGGGCAAGCCGGAAACCTTCGAGGCGGTGGCGGGCCGTGCGCGCAATGAGATTGGCCGCGAATTGGGGCTGACGGAGACGGATACGTTCCGGTTTGCCTGGATCGTCGATTTCCCGATGTATGAGCGCACCGATGATGGCGGGATTGATTTCAGCCATAACCCGTTTTCCATGCCCCAGGGCGGGATGGACGCGCTGAATGGTGATCCCTTGCAGGTTTATGCCTATCAGTATGACCTTGCCTGCAACGGCTATGAGCTGATTTCGGGCGGCATCCGCAACCACAAGCCCGAGATCATGTTCAAGGCGTTTGAACTGGCCGGTTACCCCAATGATGAGGTGGAAAAGCGCTTTGGCGGTATGGTCAAGGCCTTCAAATATGGTGCTCCGCCGCATGGTGGTTGTGCGGCGGGGATTGACCGGATCGTGATGCTGCTGGCGGATGAGGCGAACATCCGTGAGGTGATCATGTTCCCGATGAACCAGCGAGCGGAAGATTTGCTGATGGGCGCGCCATCGGAACCCATGCTGAAACAGTTGCGCGAATTGAACCTGCGCGTGGTGCCGAAAGAGTGAGCCTGTATGCGGCCTCAGTGCCGGTGTTTCTGCATTACCTTGGGCAGATGCACGGGCTGGTGGGCAAGGGCGATCTGACCGCGCGGGTGGCGGATATGTTCCCGGCAGGCCAGCAGTTTGCCAGTGCCACAGGGTTTACGCTGCGGGCCACCTACCCGCTGGTGGGGCGCAATGTCCCGCCGTTGCAGGGCAGCCTTGATGCCGACGGGATAATGGCGCGCATCGGGGTGGCAGAGGCCGCCCTGCGTGCCCTTACTGAACATGATTTCGCCGGGGCCGAGGCGCGGATGATCCGCCATCAGGCAGGACAGGCGCAGCTTGAACAGACGGGCGCGGATTTCCTGCACCTGTACGCCCTGCCGAATTTCTTTTTTCATCTGACCATGGGCTATGCCGCCTTGCGCGCTGCGGGCGCTGATCTGGGCAAGGCCGATTTTGACGGGCTTCATGCCTATGCGGCGGGATTTCGCTTTTCCTGACCGGGCAGGCGCGGACATGCGCGAAAAACCCCGCCCGATACAGACTGTTACACTTTCATCGGTGAAATCTGCGCTGTTGCCCCCTACATTGCGGACCAAGGGAGAGGCCCATGTCAGATGAACTGCACGCCCTGTCGGCCATCCGTTTTGGCACCGGCTTGCCCGCACCGGGGGGCACAACCACGCCGGAGGCGATGCTGGCGGCACTTGCCGGGCCGGATCTGCTGGCCATGGCCATGCCGGGTGTGACGATGACTGATGCACTGCCGGTGTACCGCGACGCGGCCACCCTGCGGCGCGAGGTGCGGCGTGATGATTCCCTGCGCCCGGCCTACCGCGCGGCCACACAGGCGGCGCAGGCACAGCAAACGCGCGGGTTTCTGGTGCAACTGACGCGCGGCGTGGTGGCAGAGCATGGCTTTCGCGAACGGCTGGTGCAGTTCTGGGCTGACCATTTCACCGCCAAGGCGCGGTTTCGCCATGATGTGGGGCTGATCCCGGCCATGGTGGAAGAGGCGGTCCGCCCGCATGTGGGCGGGCAGTTTGGTGATATGCTAGCGGCGGTCACGCTGCACCCGGCGATGCTTTTGTATCTGGATCAGGTGCAGTCAGTCGGGCCGACATCGCCTGCGGGCCAACGCCGGGGGGCGGGGCTGAACGAAAACCTGGCGCGCGAACTGCTGGAATTGCACACGCTGGGGGTGGGGGCGGCCTACCGGCAGGATGATGTGCGCGAGGCGGCGGAATTGCTGACCGGGCTGACGGCAGACGCGGACCAAGGGTTCTTTTTCAACCCGCGCCTTGCCGAACCGGGTCCGGAAACCGTGCTGGGGCAACGCTATGACGGTGAAGGGGTGGCCCCCGTGCTGGCCCTGCTGGCAGATCTGGCGCTGCACCCTGATACCGCGCGGCATCTGGCGCGCAAGCTGGTGGTGCATTTCATCACCGATATGCCGGATGCGGCGCAAGTAAGCGCTATGGCCGATGCGTATCTGGCCGCTAAGGGCGCGCTTGCGCCCATGTATGCGGCGATGTTCGCGCACCCGGCGGCCTTTGCGCCCGTGGCCACCAAGGCGCGGCAACCCTTTGATTTCATGGTGGCGGCATTGCGTGCGCTGCAAACGCCACCGGCGAAAATTCTGGAACAGGGGCGGGGTGCCGTGCGCCGCCGCATGCTGACCCCGTTGCAGGCGATGGGCCAGCCCTGGAACGGATCAGGCGGCCCCGATGGCTGGGAAGAGGCTGCCGAGGCATGGATCACGCCGCAGGGCATGGCCGCGCGCATCACCTGGGCGATGGAAATGCCGCAGCAGTTTGTGCACCCGCCGGACCCGCGCGACCTGCTGGTAACAGCGCTGGGCAACCGTGCATCCGAACGGCTGATCTGGGCGGTGAATGCCTCGCAGGATCAGCGCGAAGGGGTAGGGCTGATCCTTGCCTCGCCTGAATTCAACCGGAGGTGAGGGTGATGATGAACCGACGTTTCCTGTTGCGCGGGCTGGGTGGCATCGCCTGTTCCGCCGCCGCACATCCGTTCCTTTCTACCGTGACGCTGGCGCAATCCAATGGCGCAGCACCCCTGGGCGATCACCGGCTGATCGTGGTGATCCTGCGCGGGGCGATGGACGGGCTGGATGCGGTGCAGCCGGTGGGCGATGCCGGTTTTGCCCGCCTGCGGCCCACGCTGGCAGGTGGCGGCACTGATCTGGACGGGTTCTTTGCGCTGCATCCGGAACTGGGCGGGCTGATGCCGTTGTGGCAGGCGGGGGAATTGGGGTTTGTGCATGCCACATCGACGCCCTACCGCGACAAGCGCAGCCATTTTGACGGGCAAGACCTGCTGGAGGCGGGTACGGGCATGGATGTGCCCTTGGGGGCCATGCGTGATGGCTGGCTGAACCGGATGTTGCAGGCGGTGCCGGGCCTTGGCGCGGAAACCGCCTATGCGCTTGGGCGTGATGCGCAGCCGATGCTGGACGGTCCGGCGCAGGCGCGGCTGTGGACGCCGGATGTGACGCTGGATCTGTCGGCGCAAAGCCGGCTGCTGCTGGACCATATCTATCATGATGATGATCTGTTTCGCGAAGCGGCAACCGAGGCGATGGATCTGGCGGCGATGGGTGCGCCGGCGGATGCGGATGCCGAAGGCGGCAATGCGCGGCTGGCTGATATTGATACGCTGGTGGATTTTGCCAGCGCGCGGCTGCGGGCAGAAACGCGGATTGCCGCGTTTTCACTGTCAGGGTGGGATACGCACCGGCGGCAAAAGGCAGCAATCGTCACATCATTCCGGCGTTTGCAGCACCTGATCCTGCAATTGCAGGCCGGGGTGGGCGCGGATGTCTGGGGCAAGACCGTGCTGCTG
>JAYUZO010000069.1:0-9999 GCA_043751715.1 Rhodobacterales bacterium
CCACCCGATTGCGCCCACCGCCACGCATCGGCAATCATCTGCGGCAGGGTTGACCGGGTGGGTTCCCACCCCAGTTCCTGCGCCGCCCGCGTGCTGCCCGACACCAGCTTTGCCGCATCGCCCGCCCGGCGCGGGCCTTCGGTCACCGGCACAGCCATGTTCGTGACGATACGGGCATGATCAATCACCTGCCGCACGGAAAAGCCATGCCCGGTGCCCAGATTGAACACCCGGTTGGCGCGGCCCGCCAGCAAATGTTCCAACCCCAGCACATGCGCCTGCGCCAGATCCATCACATGCACATAATCACGGATGCAGGTGCCATCGGGCGTGGGGTAATCAGTGCCATGCAGCACAAGACCCGGACGCTTGCCCGCAATCGCATCCAGCAGCACCGGGATCAGATGGGTTTCGGGATCATGCGCTTCACCCACCATGCTATCCGGATCAGCACCCGCCACATTGAAATAGCGAAAGATGACATGGTTCAACCCGTGGCTGATGGCGAAATGGCCCAGCATGTCTTCGATCGCACGTTTGGTGGCCCCATACGCGTTGATCGGGTTTTGCGGCGTATTTTCATCCAACAGCACGCCATCATGATCACCATAGGTGGCGCAGGTTGATGAAAACACCATGTTGCGGCAGCCTGCGGCCAATGCAGCCTCGATCAGGTTCAATGACCCGCCCACATTCACGCGCCAATACTTGCCAGGGTCCGTGACAGATTCCCCGACCAGTGACAGCGCCGCAAAGTGCATCACGGCCACAGGTTTCCATCTGGCAAAGGCCCCGTCAATGCTGGCGCGGTCGGCCAGATCACCCTGCACCAGCGGGCCGAATTTCACGGCGGCGGCATGTCCGGTGACAAGATTGTCGAACGTCACCGGCACAAAACCAGCGGCGGCCAGCACCTTGCAGGCATGTGCGCCGATATAGCCCGCACCGCCCGTCACCAACACATGTCCGCGCATACCCCGCCCCCACCCTTTGTTGCGCCACGGGATAGCGCGATTAGCGGCCAGTTTGAAAGGCTGAAATCAGCCAAGGTCGGGTCAGATGATCTGGATCGCCTGCCACAGACCGCTCAGCGTGCTGACACCGACCAGCGTCACTTTGTCACCTGACCCAAAATCCAGCACGGCGTTGCCACCAGACAGGCTGCCATACTGCTGCACGATGGCAGATGGGCTTTGGGCCGTTCTGAACAGGGCCGCCATACACTGAATCTGGTCCCCCTCGGCCAGCGAAAAATCAAGGATCAGGTCGGCCCCGTCGCCTTTGCCGAACACAAACCGGTCAGCCCCCGCCCCGCCATACATCTGGTCAAGGCCTGTGCCGCCATTCACAAAATCATCGCCCGCACCGGCGACCAGCACATCATTGCCGCCGCGCCCGACAAGCGCATCATTGCCACCCTGCCCATAAAACAGGTTCGCATCGGTATTGCCGTAAAATCCGTCACCCAAGTCCGATCCCGAAAACCCCTCGACAAAAACAAACGTATCCCCGGCGGCGTCATTGCGGTTGTTCTGCGGCGTCAACAGATCGACAATCACCGCAGCCTGCCCTTCGAAAACCACCAGATCAGACCCGTCACCCCCGTCGTGCTGGTCTGCCCCGGCCCCGCCGATCAGCACATCATTGCCTTCCGCACCCGACAGCGTGTCAGTCCCGTCATCGCCAAAGATGCTGTCATTGCCACCGCGCCCCCACAGATAGTCAGCCCCCCCGCCGCCATACAGCCGGTTGGCCGCCATATCGCCGTTCAACGTGTCTGCAAACTGTGACCCCACAAGCCCTTCGATCGAAATCAGCAGATCGCCCGCCGCAGCCCCGGTGTTGTTGGCCCAGATCCCCAGATCAACGTGAACGCCCTGCCCGTTTGTTCCGCGGTAGCCCGCCAGATCAAACCCATCCTGCCCGTGCAGATAATCGGCCCCGCCATCGCCCCACAGCGTATCATCCCCCGCACCGCCCAGAAGCGTGTCCTGCCCTTCGCCGCCTGACAGCGCATCGGCGCCTGCTTCGCCCGTGACATAATCAGCGCCCGCGCCACCCGACAGAATGTCATTGCCAAGCCAGCCCAGCATTGTGTCATTGAACGCGGTTCCCGTGAACGCTTCGATGTTGATCAGCGTATCGGCCGTCACCACCGCGCTGCTGGCGGCCATCGTCGCCCGGTTCAGTGTGATCGCCCCCGCGTGGTTGGAATAATCAACCGTATCCACCCCGTCACCGCCATCAAGATATTCCACCCCGTCCGACCCCATGATCGTATCGTTGCCCGCGCCGCCGAAATAGGAATCATTGCCACCGCGGCCTTCCAAAACATCATCCCCACCAAAGCTGGAAAACACCTCGACGCCGATACTGCCGCGCAACGTGTCGCTAAAGTCTGTTGCGCAGAATATCTCGATCTCGATGTAGGTGTCATAGCGGGCCACGTTCGTGCTCAGCGCGTTGTTCTGCAGATCAAGTACGAACCCTGCCGTCGCAAGCCCGAAATCCATCAAATCGGTGCCTGCGCCGCCAACATGAAGTTCGGCGAAAATTCCGGCCTGCAGCGTATCATTGCCGTCTTCGCCAAAAAGGCAGTCATTGCCACCATTGCCGACCAGAATATCATTGCCGCTGTTGCCAAACAGATATTCCGTCGTGGCAGACCCCCGCATGGTGTCATTGAACGCCGATCCGACATACAGCTCAAAGCCGCTGATCGTATCACCCTGCGCAATGCCGGTACTGTTGGCCGTGGTCAGCAGATCAAGCACAAACCCCATCTCCGCATCGCTGTAGTAAAGCAGATCAAACCCCGCGCCACCGGACAACAGTTCGCGGCCGGTACTGCCAAAGATCACATCAGTGCCGTCCTCGCCCATCAGCGTGTCATTGCCGCCATATCCGCGCAGATCGTCATTGCCTGCCCCGCCGGACAACCGTTCAGCCCCAGCCGACCCAAAGATCGCGTCATTGTGCACCGAACCCGCGACCGCCTCGATTGCCGCCAGCCTGTCACCCGCAGCGCCCCAGCCTTGCGGCCCCGCCAACCGCAGGTCAACAAGGATACCCGAGGCGGCAAGGCCGTAGTCAACCAGATCAAACCCCGCCCCGCCGTTCAGCCCTTCGGCATCCGCAGAACCGATCAGCGTGTCATTGCCGTCATCGCCAAACAGCAGATCATTGCCGCCCAGACCGGACAGCACATCATCACCCGCACCACCGTAAAAGTGATCGCCAGCCAGCGATCCCAGCATCGTGTCGCCAAAATTTGATCCACTAAACCCTTCGATGGTCTGGTAGCCGTCATAGGCCGCGAACCCCGTGCTCAGCGCGGTGTTCTGCAATTCCAGCCGAAGCCCCTGTGTGGACAGGCTGAAATCCACCACATCATAGCCATCGCCGCCCACCAGTATTTCCGCAAAGACCCCTGACAGCAGGGTATCATTGCCATCATCGCCCGACAAAAGGTCATTGCCGCCCACGCCATACATCAGGTCATTGCCCGCCCCGCCATACAGCTGGCCCGTGGCAGCCGCGCCAACCAGCAAATCGCCGAACGCACTGCCAATCACATGTTCGATGCTTTGCAGAACGTGCCCGCTTGCAGCCCCCGCCGTCACCCCCGTGCCAAGATCAACCTGCACCGCCGCAATGGCCAGCGCATAGTCAACCGTATCAATACTGTTGCCACCGTTCAGCGTGCTGGCCCCCGTGCCCGGACGCAGCACATCACGCCCCGCCCCGCCAAACAGCGAATCGTTGCCCGACCGCCCCTCCAGCGTGTCGTTGCCGTTCATGCCCTGCAGCACATCATTGCCATTGGTGCCCCGGATCAGATCCGAAAATGCACTGCCCAGCACCTCTTCGATCCCCACGAACACATCACCCGCCGCAAACCCCGCGCCTGCACCGGGCACCAGCATGTCAACGATGACCGCTTCGGTCGCATTGGCGTAATTAACCGTGTCAAACCCTTCGCCGCCATCCAGAATATCCGCAGCCGCCGTCGCCGAAAACAGATCATTGCCACCATTCACCGGCGGCGGGGCCACCCCAATCGGTACCGCTCCGGTCAGATGCCACAGCCCAAAGAAATCAGCCGCCACAAAGTTTGCCGCCGTCAGCGCCTGGCCATCGGCGGTCTGCACCTCCAGCATCTCATCGCCGAAAGACAGTGCAAAACCGGTCGCGCGCGCAGCCCATGTCAGCCCTGTCAGATCATAGACCCGGCCCCATTCCGACAGATCAATCCGGTCAACACCCAGTTGAAAATCCGTGATCGTGTCCGTCGCCCCATCTGCCGACATGACGAAAATATCAGCATCCGCCCCGCCCGTCAGCGTATCCGCCCCCTCCCCGTCCGACAGGATATCACGCGCCGCACCACCGTTCAGCGCATCAGCCCCCGCCCCGCCGTACAGCTGATCGCCCGCTGCCCCCCCTGTCAGCACATCCGCCCCCGCCGTGCCGGTTTGTGGCAAGGCAAGCGGTCCCAGATCCACCCGCAGCCGCGTGATGCCCGCATCTTCACCCGCCACGAAAACATCAATCCCGTTGCCAGATGCCTGCGCCGCCAAAGCCGTGACATTTGTCATGCCAAGGCCCGGCGCGTTCAGCATGGCAGACACCAGCACCAGCCGCCCATCCGGCATCAGCGCAAACAGGTTCAGCCCGTCATCCGCCCCCCCCGCCAGCACGAATGCCCGCCCTGCCACCATCACACCCGCCACCGCCTGCACGCCTTCAAACCGCGTATCCAGCGTATCAATCACATGGTCCACCACCGCAACGGTGCCCGCCGCGTCCAGCCGCAACACCGTCAGCGAAGATGATCCCGTGCCCGCCAGCACCAGATAGGTCATCCCGTCCAGCACCACCGCCGCCATATCGGCAGGGGCATCAACCCACAGCCCGTCAATCACGCCAAACGTGGTCAGCAGCGTCAGGCGGCCATCGGTGGCCACGCTGTAGATATCAATCTCATCCCGCGCCGCCGATGTGGCCACCAGCATGGTCTGACCGGCCACGGTCACAGGCGTCAGCGCGCTGATATCACGGCCCGCCACCACCGGCCCAAGGCTGACCGTTTGCAGTGGTGTCATCGCGCCCGCCGCCGAAATCTGCCCCACGATGATGGCGTTTGATCCCTGCGGTGCCGTGTAAAAGAACTGGTTCGCGCCAATCTCAAGGCTGGCCTGCGCTGTCACAACGCTGGTCGGTGTGCCGGTAATCACCGTGGCCGCCCCCAGACTGCCATCCGCATCAATACGGTAGCCGCCAATCAGCGTGCCCCCCGGCCCGGTCAGAATCACACTTGGCTGGCCGTTCACCACCATGACACCCAGCCGCGACGGCGCAGACAACGCGCCGCTGGTGGGCACTGTCACATAATCACGCAGGCTGATGCCGCTGGTCACGTTCAGCGACAACAGCCCGCCACCCGCGCGGCCCGCGGCATACAGGGTCAGCGCCCCGTCATGCGCGCGCAGGGTCAGGTCCGTGATACCGGACACAACCGCCAACGGCGCGTCAGAAAATGTTCCACCAACGGTAAAGGAATACACCCTACCCTACCCCATATTTCACACCCGGGGTCAGAATGGGCAAAGGTGATTTGCGGGCTGTTACCGAATCGTGTCCAAAATCAGGCCTTTGCAGTGAATGTCGCGCCATTTGCCGGGATTTGGCCAAGCCCCTTGCAAGCCCGCTTTCCCTGCCCGATGCTGCGCCAAACTTGTGTGGAAGGCCTGATGACCCAGATTACCCCAGTGCTGCTGTGCGGCGGGTCCGGCACCCGCCTCTGGCCCCTGTCACGCAAAAGCTATCCCAAACAATTCGTGCCGCTGACGGGTGAGGTGACGCTGTTTCAGGCCGCAGCACAGCGGCTGTCGGGGCCAGATTATGCCGCACCCGTCGTGGTCACCAACAGCGATTTCCGCTTTATCGTGGCCGATGCGCTGTCGGCCATCGCCTGCCCGGCGCAGGCCATCCTGATCGAACCCGCCGCGCGCAACACCGCCCCGGCGATTCTGGCGGCGGCGTTGCATCTGGTGGCGCAGGATGCCGAAGCGATGCTGCTGGTGGCCCCGTCCGACCATGTGATCCCCGATGCCCCGGCATTTCGGGCGGCGGTTCTGGCAGCCTTGCCAGCGGCACTGACCGGGCAGATCGTGACCTTCGGCATCATGCCGGATCGTGCGGAAACCGGCTATGGTTGGTTGAAAATGGCAAATGCTGCGGGGTCAGGCCCGGTTGCGCTGGATAGTTTTGTTGAAAAACCACAAGCGGCCGCGGCGCAGGCCATGCTGGCAGACGGATCATACCTGTGGAACGCCGGGATTTTCCTGATGCAGGCGCGCGTGCTGATTGATGCCGTGCGCAGCCATGCCCCCACCCTGCTGCCCCCCGTTCAGGCAGCGGTAGATGGCGCGGTGGCGGACCTTGGCTTTCTGCGGCTGGCGGCCGGGCCATGGCTGGGGGTGGCGGATATCTCCATCGATTATGCGGTGATGGAGCGGGCGACGAACATCGTCGCCATGCCCTTTGGCGCGGGCTGGTCTGATCTGGGCGATTGGCAGGCCGTCTGGCGTGAGGCGGGGCCGGACGCGCAGGGCAATGTGGCACACGGAGCGGTGACAGCGCTGGATTGCACCAACAGCCTGTTGCGCAGTGAGGCGGATGGCGTCGCACTGGTGGGCATCGGGCTGGATAACCTGATCGCCATCGCCATGCCGGATGCGGTGCTGGTGGCGCATAAATCCCGCGCGCAAGAGGTGAAACAGGCGGTGGCCGCACTCAAGGCCAAGGGCGCACGTCAGGCCGAAACCTTTCCGCGTGATCACCGGCCATGGGGGTGGTTTGAAACGCTGGCTTTGGGCGACCGGTTTCAGGTCAAGCGCATTGTGGTGCATCCGGGGGCGGCGCTGTCGCTGCAATCGCACGTGCACCGGGCGGAGCACTGGATCGTGGTGTCAGGCACGGCGCGGGTGACGGTGGATGACACGGTAACCCTCGTGACAGAAAACCAGTCGGTCTACATCCCGCTGGGTGCCAAACACCGGCTGGAAAATCCGGGCCGCGTACCGATGGTGCTGATCGAGGTGCAGACCGGCACCTATCTGGGTGAGGATGACATCACCCGATATAAGGATGTTTATGCGCGCGGGCAGGGGGCCAAGGGGTAAGCGATGGTCCGGGCCACAGGCCCGGATGAAATGGTCCAGTGGACCATTTCAAATGCCGAACGCCCGCGCACGCCTGCGCGGGCCGGGGCCCATCGCGTCCTAAGCCCGCTTTTTCTGCGAAAAAGCAGGTTGCGCCCCGGACCTGAATTTTAGCAGAAAATTCGCGGGTGTTACCGCCCAACCCCCGTATAATCCGTGAACCCCGCCGCCCGCACCTCATCCGGCCCATAGATATTCCGCAGATCCGCCATCCGCGCATGTGCCATCTTTTTCGCCAACCGCCCCAGATCAAGCGCGCGGAATTCGTTCCATTCCGTCAGGATCACGATCAGATCAGCCCCATTCGCCGCACCATACGGGTTATCGCTCCACACCACCCCCGGCAGCAATTCCTCACCCTCGCGCCGCCCCTCCGGGTCCACCACCCGCACCTTCGCCCCCGCCCCCACCAAGGCCGGCACAATCGTCAGCGAAGGCGCGTCACGCATGTCATCGGTGTTGGGCTTGAACGTCACCCCCAGCACCACGATCGTCTTGTCGCGCAGATGGCCGTCACACAGGTCTTCGATCTTGTCGATCATCCGGCGCTTGATCTCATCGTTCACCTTGATGACCGTTTCGACAATCTGCATCGGCACCGCATGATCCTGCCCGATCCGTGCCAACGCCTTGGTATCTTTCGGAAAACAGCTGCCGCCATAGCCCGGCCCCGCATGCAGGAACTTGTTGCCAATCCGCCCGTCCATGCCCATGCCCTTGGACACCGCCTTGATATCCGCCCCCACCTTTTCACACAAAGCCGCGATTTCGTTGATGAAGGTTATCTTGGTCGCCAGAAACGCGTTCGCCGCGTATTTGATCATTTCCGCACTTTCCAGCCCCGTATACACCACCGGAAATTCGCGCAGGGACAGCGGGCGGTAAACATCGCCCATCACCTTTTTCGCACGGTCAGTTTCCGCCCCGATCACCACCCGGTCCGGGCGCATGAAATCATCAATCGCCGCCCCTTCGCGCAGGAATTCCGGGTTTGATGCCACGTCAAACGCCGCCTGCGGGTTCGCCTTGGCCACCACCTCGGCCACCGCCCGGTTCGTGCCCACCGGCACCGTCGATTTCGTCACGATCACCGCATAACCCGTCAGCGCCGCCCCGATTTCCGCCGCCGCCGCCATCACATAGGTCAGGTCCGCATGGCCCGACCCCCGCCGCGTCGGCGTGCCCACCGCGATGAACACCGCATCCGCCCCCGCCACCGCCCCCGCCAGATCCAGCGTGAATGACAGCCGCCCCGCGCCCACGTTCTTGGCCATCAGGTCTTCCAACCCCGGCTCATAAATCGGGGTTTTGCCCGCCTGCAGCGCTGCAATCTTGGCCGGATCCTTGTCGACGCAGATCACCTCATGGCCAAAGTCCGAAAAACAAACCCCGGACACAAGGCCCACATAGCCTGTTCCGATCATTGCGATCCGCATGGATGATGTTCCTGTTTTGCTTGCGCAATCTTCCTATGCGCGCCCTTTCAGCCTGTCAAATGGCCAAACCCCGCAACGGACGCGCCGTTGCAGGGCAGGTTTGCAGCGCGGAAGGGAAAGTTACCCCATGGCACGCTGAAATGCAGGTCCGGTGCCCACGCCCAACTCATACAGAATGCCGATGTCCGTTGCCGTTACACCCGAATTGGTCGCAACGATCCCTGCCCCGAAGGCACGATTAAAAAGTGTGGGGATGTTTGTGCTGATCATCTGGTCCAGCACCGGCGTGGTATTCAGATTTTCATACACCACAAAGCGCGCCTCGGTGCCTGCGGCGTTCACGTCCACATCAAACGTGTAAACCGCATCCACAAGGGCCGTGTAGGTGACAGGTGCCTGGGTCCGCGTGCCTGATGCCGCCGTCTTGCAGGCAATGGTCGATCCGATGATTTCGAAATACGCACCGTCAGCCACATCGGCAACGGTAGGCGTATCGTGAAACCCCAGTCGCACGGTATTGCTGGCAAACGCGCGCCACAGAAATTTGGTGCGGGCCTTGTAGGCCGTTGTCCCGAAAAACATCGCCGTCAGGTTGGTGGTCTGGAACCGATAGCCGGAATTGGCCGTGGTGCTGCTGCGAAAGAATACGCCCCACGGGTTATGGCCAAGGGATCCGGCGGCGGGAATGGCCGTGGTATTGGTGCCCGACGAAATGCCCGCCCCCAGAAACGCGCCATATTGCAGGACGGTCGGCACAATCCGGTGGCTTTGCCACCAGTCGGCCAGCCCAAGGGCCGCCGCCCCCGCAGGGGCCGCCCAGGTGCCATCTGCACGCAGAAAGGTGGTCGTCCCCCCGCCCGAAGCAGGTGCCATGCCCGCAGCCGCAGCACCCACCAGCGGCAGAATGGCATCCACCCCCGTGCTGCTTTCCACCGTGCGCGTGACCGCGTCATAGGTCAGGTCGGTGGCCCCGCCGCCCGTGGCGTTCAGCGTGGTGCCTGTCATGGACAGGTTGGCACCCAACGCAATGGCCGCCACATCACCCGTGGCCCCCCGGCCCAGCAGTTGTGACACGGCCAGCGCCACCTCTCCCAGATCACCCGCCGATGCCGCCGCCCGCGCGATAACCGTGTTGGCACCTGCGTTCTGCATCTTGGCATAGCTGACCGCGTCATTGGCAATCGTCAGCGTGGTGGCCCCCGTCACATCACCGGTATGCGTGGCGTTGGTCACCTTGGCGGTGTTCGCCGTCACAACAGCCGTCGCCGCCACCGCAGCCGCCAAATCACTGATCGTGCTGGCCGTTTGCGTGCCCGTATGGTTGGCCCGCGCCAGCA
>JAYUZO010000070.1:0-3905 GCA_043751715.1 Rhodobacterales bacterium
GAAAGCACGATCCGCACGGCGCTGCGCGGGCTGGGCATGGTGGATACCAAGGCCTGCGCTGTCAGCACCACGCTTTCGGGCACGCGGTATCAGCGGCGGCGGGGTTGAACGGCCTTGCAGGATGGCAGGACCGGGGGCATATAGACGCAAAGCAATCACCTGCAGGGAGCCCGCCAATGTCTGGTTTTGACGACCGCGAAAACGCCTTTGAAAACAAGTTCGCCCATGACACGCAACTGCAGTTCCGGGTCGAGGCGCGGCGCAACAAGCTGACAGGGCTGTGGGCTGCGGGCCTGCTTGGCAAATCGGGTGATGACGCCACCGCCTATGCGATGGAAGTTGTCAGCGCTGATTTCGAAGAGGCGGGCATCGAAGATGTGGTGCGCAAGGTGGCCGGTGATCTGGCAGGCCTGTCCACGGCAGATGACGTGCGTGCCAAGATGGCGGAACTGCTGCCCGTGGCCAAGGCACAGCTGATGGACGAGGTCTGACACCATTTTGGTGAACTGCCCCGAAAGGCCGTCCATCCGGGCGGCCTTTTGCATGACCATATTTCCATTGGATTTGACCCTTTAACCCGGCCTTTGCCAGTTTTGCGTTAGCAGTGTCTGCACCAACAGGCAGCGGGGAACAGGCGTATGGGTGGCACTTTGCAAACGGCGATCAGGCAAAGGCATGTGGAGGGTGCCGTACAGCGGATCGGGCTGTCTTTTCTGCTGATGGCGGTGTTTGCCTATCTGCTGCGCGACCGGATCATGGCATTGGACCTTGATCTGGCTGTGGCCACACTGGGCAACCTGCGCATGGATCAGTGGATATGCGCCTGCGGGGCAACGGCGATCAGTTTCTGGGCGATCGGGCGCTATGACGGTGTGGTGCATCAACACCTTGGCACGGCCATGCCCACGGCCGAGGCGCGCCGGGCAGGCATCGTGGCTATCGCGATCAGCCAGACAGTGGGTGCGGGGGTGTTTACCGGGGCGCTTGTGCGCTGGCGCATGCTGCGGGGCACATCTTTGTGGCAGGCCACGCGGATTGCCATGGCGGTGACGCTGTCGTTTCTAGCGGGCTGGGCGGTGGTGACAGGGGCGGTGCTGACGGTGCTGGCCAGCGGCATGATGTGGCAGGCGGGCCTGTGCATGTGCGCGGCAGGGCTGGTGGTGTTTGCACTGGGCCTGTGGCAACCGCATGCGCTGCGCCGTCTGCACCTGCCCAACGCGCTGATCCAGGGCCGCCTGATTGCACTGACGGTGATAGACACGTTTGCCGCCTGCCTTGCGCTGTATATGCTGTTGCCGGATCCGGCGCTTGTGCCGTTTGACATGCTGCTGCCTGCGTTTCTGGTGGCACTTGGTCTGGGCCTTGTGTCTGGGTCACCCGGCGGGGTTGGCCCGTTTGAGGTGGCGCTGATCACCCTGTTGCCACAGGTGCCGGATGGCCCGCTGATTGCGGCGATCATGGGCTGGCGCATGGTTTATTTCGGTATCCCGGCGGTTCTGGCGGCATTGGTTGCGCTGCGTGGGCCGGCTGTGGCTGCGCGTGGCGCCGACCCGGTTCTGCGGATTGTCAGCGCGCAACGGCAAAACAGCCTGATTGCCCAATCGTACCGGGCCGAAGCAGGCCTTGCGCGGCAGGGGCATCTGGCGGTGATGGAGAGCCGCCTTGGCGGGGCATGGCTGACGGGGCGCACCGGACATGGGCTAATCGGGCTGCTTGATCCTATCGGGGCGGATCAACCGCAACGGGCCGCACTGCGCGCACTGGCGCTGCAGGCCCAGCGCGAAGGCCGTGTTGCGGCGATTTACAAGTGCAGTGCGCACACGGCAGCCATGGCGCGCAGCATCGGCTGGCAGGTGGTGGCACTTGGGGCCGAGGCGGTGCTGAACCCTGCCACATTTTCACTGCAAGGCCCCACACATGCCGCTCTACGGCGCAAACTGCGCCGGGCCGAGGCTGCGCATGTTACCCTGCACCCCGGTGATGGCCGCGGTGCCGCCGAACGCGCAGCGGTTGCCCAGCTGTGGGCGCGGGCGCGCAAGGGCGAGCGCGGCTTTTCCATGGGGCGCTACGCCGAGGCGTATGTAGCAGGCCAACTGGTGATTGAGGCGCGGCAAGATGGCCGCCTGCTGGCGTTTGCAACGTTTCATCAGGGGCAGCAGGAATGGGCGCTGGATCTGATGCGCAGCGCGCCTGATTGCCCCGATGGGACGATGCATGTCATCGTGACCCATGCCATTTTGCGCGCCCATGCGGCGGGCACGGGGCGGTTTTCGCTGGCGGCTGCGGGGCTGCCATCATGCCTGCCCCCCCGGCTTGCACGCAGGGTTTGTGCAGACGACGCAGGGTTGCAACGGTTCAAGCAGATGTTCGCACCCACATGGCAGCCGCTGTACCTGACCGCCCCGTCCGGGTGGGCGCTTGGCATAACCGCCGCGGAAATTGCACGCGCCATTCATGCGCCACCACCGCTGCGACCCTTGCAACCTCCGCATCATCATCTTGCGCCGAATGAAATTGCACGGGGCACGCAGGCATGGCACATGGGCGCGTGATCCGCGCGACCCGAGGGGCAGAATGACCGACGCTTTGACAAAAATGCTTGCCAGCCATGACTGGCTGCTGGCCGATGGTGCGACCGGCACCAACCTGTTCAACATGGGCCTGTCATCGGGCGAACCACCCGAATTGTGGAACGTCGATCAGCCGGGCAATATCCGCGCGCTATACAAAGGCGCGGTGGATGCGGGGTCTGACCTGTTTCTGACCAACACCTTTGGCGGCAATGCCAGCCGCCTGAAACTGCATCAGGCCGAGGGTCGTGTGCATGAATTGAACCGCGTCGGGGCCGCCCTTGCGCGCGAGGTGGCCGATGCATCGGGCCGAACGGTGATTGTGGCGGGCTCGGTAGGCCCCACGGGTGAGATTTTTGAACCGATGGGCAGCCTGACCCACGCCCGCGCCGTGGAAATGTTCCACGAACAGGCCGAAGGGCTGAAAGCGGGCGGCGCAGATGTGCTGTGGATGGAAACGATTTCCGCCGCCGAGGAATACAAGGCGGCGGCCGAAGCGGCAGCATTGGCGGGCATGCCCTGGTGCGGCACCATGAGCTTTGACACCGCAGGCCGCACGATGATGGGGCTGACATCAGCCGCAATGGCCGCAATGGTGGAAACCCTGCCGAACCCGCCGATCGCATTCGGGGCCAACTGCGGCGTCGGCGCGTCTGATCTGATGCGCACGGTGCTCGGCTTTGGCGCCACGGGCACCAAGCGGCCGGTGATTGCCAAAGGCAACGCGGGTATTCCGAAATACCACGATGGCCATATTCACTATGACGGCACGCCCGAACTGATGGCGGAATATGCCGTACTTGCGCGCGATGCAGGCGTGCGGATCATCGGGGGCTGCTGTGGCACCATGCCTGACCACCTGCGCGCCATGCGGGCTGCGTTGGAAACCCGTCCGCGCGGGGATGTTCCATCGTTGGAACAGATCAGCGCACTGTTGGGCGGGTTTTCATCCGCGTCCGATGGCACGGGTGACCAATCGGGTGAACCCAAGCGCGAACGCCGCGGCCGCCGGGGCTGACCCTTCAGGATCAAGGACCTGAATTTTCGCAGAAAATTCGCTCCTCAGAACAATGACAGCTGGTCACCCGCCCGCGCGGGCGGCGCAAACAGATCGCAGCGCAGAGGTGGCAGGCCACTGGCAAGCCCAAGCCGAGTCCGCGCCTTGATCAGCCGCTGGCGGATCAGGTCGGCCCAGATCCCCTGCCCTGTCATCCGCACCCCAAAGGCCGGATCATAATCCCGCCCGCCGTGCAATTCGCGCACCCGCCCCATCACCCGCGCCGCGCGGTCGGGCACATGCGCATCCAGCCAGTCCTTGAACAGCCCGGCCACCTC
>JAYUZO010000071.1:0-3797 GCA_043751715.1 Rhodobacterales bacterium
ATGCTGCTGTTTGTATTCCTGTGCATTTCGGTGACGCGGCGCACGATGCCGGGCCTTGCCATCATCAACCGCAAGGGGCGGCTGCGCGATGATCCGGAAATGCGGCTGGCCTTTCTGATTGTGGCGCTGACGGCAACGGTGTTGGTGCTGCGCTATTGGCATGCGCGGGCGGATAGCGGGGCCGGCACAACCGTTGTTGATTTGGTGGCAGGCTATTGGGCGGCAGCGTTTACCACGCTTAGCTTTCTGACCACGACGGGCTATCTTGCGGATGGTTGGACCGGCATTTCTGATTGGGCAGGCAATGGCACACCGGGTTTGCTGCTGATCGGGCTGGTCATCATGGGGGGCGGGGTGGCCACCACGGCGGGCGGGGTGAAACTGCTGCGGGTGTATGCGTTGTTCCGGCAGGGCGAGCATGAACTGGTGCGGCTTGTGCACCCCAATGCAGTAAGCGGGCGGGGTGATACAGCGCGGCGGCTGCGTCAGGAAGGGGCGTATCTGGCGTGGATATTCTTTATGATCTTTGCGCTGACGCTGGGCGCAATCATGACGGCGCTGACGCTGACAGGAAACACCTTTACCGATGCGATGATTCTGGCTGTCTCATCGCTGAGCACGACAGGGCCGCTGGCGGCGATTGCGGGGCCTGTGCCGATTTCCTACGGGGCTTTGTCAGCCGCGTCACAGGCGGTTCTGGCGATAGCAATGGTGATCGGGCGGCTGGAAACGCTGGCGCTTTTGGTGCTTTTCGCACCTGACAGCTGGCGGCGCTGATAAAAGGCCATGATCTGCGACGATCCGCCTGATATTGTATCTGGAAAGTGACGCCTGTCTGCGCTTAGGTAAGGGACGGGTTGCAATGCCGGCACGGGCGCTGCAACACAGGGACAAGAAAAGAACAAGCCAACACCCACAAAGGCAAAAGAAGACAATGGCTGGCGATAAACAAAACCTGCAAGATGCATTCCTGAACCACGTGCGCAAGGCCAAGGTGCCTGTGACGATCTTCCTGATCAACGGCGTCAAGCTGCAAGGGGTGATCACGTGGTTTGACAATTTCTGCGTGCTGCTGCGCCGGGATGGCCAATCGCAACTGGTCTACAAACATGCGATTTCCACGATCATGCCCGGCGCGCCAATCAACCTGTATGAAGGTGAAGAATAATTCCCGAACGTGACGAAGCCGGGGGCGATGACTGGGTTCCGCAGCGCGAGCAGGGGTTTGATACCAAAGCCCCGGCCACGCGCGGATATGTGCTGCATCCTGATCTGAAGTCGGGCGGCAAGCGGCGTTTGCCTGAACATGGTCTGGCCGAAGCGATTGCGCTTGCCGGGGCTTTGCCGGGCATGGATGTGCTGGGCGGCGAAGTGGCGCGCGTGGCGCGGATCACGCCTGCAACGTTGTTCGGATCAGGCAAGGTGGCCGAAATTGCCGCGCGCCTGAAAGAGCTGGAGGTTGAGGTGGTGCTGGTCGACGGGCCAGTCAGCCCCGTGCAGCAGCGCAATCTTGAAAAGGAATGGGGGGTCAAGCTGCTTGACCGGACCGGGCTTATTCTGGAAATCTTTGCGGATCGGGCGCGCACGCGCGAGGGCGTGCTGCAGGTGGAACTGGCGGCGCTGTCCTATCAGCGCACGCGGCTGGTGCGGGCCTGGACGCACCTTGAACGGCAGCGCGGCGGCTTTGGTTTTGTCGGCGGTCCGGGCGAGACGCAGATCGAATCAGACCGCCGGGCGATTGACGATCAGGTGATCCGGCTGAAGCGGCAGCTGGACCGGGTGGTCAAAACGCGCGAACTGCACCGGGCATCACGCCGCAAGGTGCCGTTTCCGATTGTGGCCCTGGTGGGCTACACGAACGCGGGCAAATCAACGCTGTTCAACCGGGTGACGGGGGCCGATGTTCTGGCCAAGGATATGCTGTTTGCCACGCTTGACCCGACGATGCGGGGGGTGGCGTTGCCATCGGGGCGCAAGGTGATTTTGTCAGACACGGTGGGGTTTATCAGCGATCTGCCAACGCAGCTGGTGGCGGCGTTCCGGGCGACGTTGGAAGAGGTGCTGGAGGCGGACCTGATTTGCCATGTGCGCGATATCTCGCACCCCGAAAGTGCGGAACAGGCGGCGGATGTGAAGGAAATTCTGGCGGCGCTGAAGGTGAATGCGGCGATCCCGATGGTGGAAGTGTGGAACAAGCTGGATCTGGTTGATCCGGCGCTGCAACCGGCACTTGTGGATCAGGCGGCGCGGTCTGACACGGTCTTTGCGGCATCGGCGCTGACAGGGGCCGGGATTGATCTGCTGCTGGAGGCGATCAGCCGGGCGTTTGATGAGGCGAAACAGGATGTCACGCTGGATTTGCCCTTTGCAGATGGCAAGCGGCGGGCGTGGCTGCACGGCGAAGGCGTGGTGATATCCGAGACGGCGGGCGAGGCCGGCTATCAGATAGCAGTCCGCTGGACGGTCCGGCAGGCGGCGCGGTTTGCCGGATTGTAGGATGGGCAATATTGCCCATCCCCCGTTTGCCCATCCCCCGTTTGCCGATCCACCATGTCAGATACCTATGACCCTGCGGTCCACAAGGGCTGCGATGGCACCGGAGGGCAGGCCAAGAATTTCTGCAAGCACCTGTTCTGAATCGGCACCCAGACGCGGGGCAGGGCGGGGCTGCGCACGTTCAAACGCGGTTGAGGCGACGGGCGATCCCGGCACGGGATAGGGGCCGATACCGGGTTGGTTCAGCAGTGCAAACATCGGGTTGGCGACTGACAGGTCAGGGTCATGCTGAACAGCCCCGGCAAGGGTGCGAAACACCGACCATGTCAGGCCCGCGCCATCAAACAGCGGGGCAATATCGGCCACTGTGCGCGCGGCAAACCAGGGCTGGAACAGCGACGTGATCGCCGCCCGCGCCTGCCAACGATCTGCCTCTTGCACCAGGTTCAGGTTCAGGCGCGTGGCGAGGTCGGCCATCGCATCCTCCATGCCCAGCACCCGCACCAGCCCCTTCCACTGCCGGTCTGTCAGGCCGATCACCATCACGCGGTGACCATCGGCACAGACAAAATCCTGCCCATAGGCGCCATACAGGCTGTTGCCGTAACGCGCCCGGTCAACGCCGTTCACCACCACTTCACCGACAATGCCAAGGTGCCCCATCACCCCCGCCGCCACGTCCTTGAGGCTGAGTTCGGCCAGTTGCCCGGCACCGGTGCGCAGGCGGTGGCGTTCGGCGGCCAGCACCGTGTTCACGATCATCTGGCCGGCAATCAGATCCCACGCAGGCAGCACATGTGCAACAGGATCAGTGCCGGGCAGGCCCGTGGCCATGGGAAACCCAAGGGCGGGGTTGACCGTGTAATCAACGGCAGGTTCACCCCGGCGGGTGCCCGTCAGGCTGACCATGATCAGATCAGGGCGGGTTTGGGATAATGCGGGATAATCAAGCGTACCTTTGCCGCGCAGGTTGGTCATGAATACGCCGGCATCGGGGCCGGGTGCGGTGATCAGGGCGGCCACAATCTCGGCCCCTTCCGGTGTGGCAAAATCAACGGCAAGGCTGCGCTTGCCCTTGTTCATGCCCGCCCAGAACAGGCTTTCGCCTGTGGCGGTGACGGGCCAGCGTTTCGCGTCCATCCCCCCTTGCAGGCGGTCAATGCGGATCACATCGGCACCCATCTGGGCCATGGTCATGCCGGCAAAGGGCACGGCCACGAAAGCGCTGGATTCGATGATGCGCAGGCCAGAAAGGGGGGCCATCACCACGTCACCTCGGCGGTCAGGCACTGCAGGCCATC
>JAYUZO010000072.1:0-9319 GCA_043751715.1 Rhodobacterales bacterium
GGCAGCAGAGCGATTTGCAGGCGCGCCTCCATTTCGGGGATGCGGGCCTTGAGGGCGGGGATTTCATCTTCGGCCAGTGCGCGCATTTCGGGATCGGCCAGCATCGCCTCGGCCTCGGCCAGATCATCAAGCGCGCGGCGGTAGGCGGCGATTTCGGACGCGACAGGGCCAAGATCACTGTATTCGCGCGACAGCGTGGCGATTTCGGCGGGCGATGCGCCAGCGTTCAGCCGGGCCTCGAGAAACTCGAAACGCTGGGTGATCTGGGCGAGTTTGTCTAAAGGAACCATCTGGGCGGTGTGGCGATTTGTGCAGGCGGGGTCAAGCCGGGGGTTTCACACCCCCGGACCCCCGTGGGATATTTGAGGGCCAAAAATGACGTCAGAGACGGAACAGCCAGTCATTCAGGCGGGCGGCATTGACGCCAAGATCGCTTTGGCCAAAGCGCAGGCGGGCGAGGATGTAAAGGCCGTCGGGGCGGACCTCGGCTGTGGTGTAGTCGGGAAAGCCCCAAAGCGCAGAGCGGGTTACCCATGTGATGCGGGTGGAATCGGCGGCCAACTGCGTGGTGCGGGGGGTGGCCAAAGCGATGGTATCAAGGCGGGCCAGCAGTGCGGCGGGATCACCCTTGGTGGTGGACAGGCGCAGGGAAGCGCCACCCATCATCGGGATAACGGTATCAAAAGGCGCGCCGTGTTCCCAGCCATAGATGACGGGGGAAACATCCCAGACGGTGGGATCGCTGGGGGCAAGGCGGACGTATGCCATCAGGCCAAGCAAAGCGATTATGGCAAAGGCGATGAAAAGACCCATGTTGCGCAATCCTTTTTTCATCGCCGGGTTTTGGCCCAGTGGTACAGACAAATCAGATCATAGGCGACATGCGCACCGGCAATCGCCGTGGCCCCGGTGGTATCATAGGGGGGCGAGACTTCGACCACATCGCCGCCAACCATGTTGATACCGGCCAGATCGCGCAAGCACGCGGCGGCTTGCCAGCTTGCCAGCCCACCCCAGACCGGGGTGCCGGTGCCCGGCGCAAAGGCGGGATCGAGCGCGTCGATGTCGAAGGTCACATAGGTGGGTTGGCTGCCCACGATTTCCTTGGCGCGGGCGACGGTCCATGCGGTGCCCTTTTCGTGCACGGTGCGGGCGTCGATATATTCGATCCCAAGATAATCATCGCAATGGGTGCGGATGCCGATCTGAACTGAACGGGCGGGGTCCACCAGCCCGGTCTTCACGGCTTTGTACATAAAGGTGCCGTGGTCGATGCGGTCCATATCATCATCGGCCCACAGGTCGGAATGCGCATCGAAATGGATCACAGCCATGGGGCCGTATTTGGCGGCATAGGCGCGCAGGATGGGCAGGGTGATGAAGTGATCGCCGCCAAGGGTGATCGTGCCGGTGCCCGCATGCAGGATGGTGGCGATATGGTCGGTCAGGGTTTGGGGGAACGTGCTGGTCTTGGCATAGTCAAAGGCGACATCGCCGTAGTCGATGATGTTGAGGTCTTCCAGGGGGTTGGTGGGCCAGCCATAGGGCGGATCGTAGGGCTGCAGCGCCGATGCCTCACGGATAGCACGGGGGCCGAAACGCGTGCCGGTGCGGTGGGTGACGGCCTGATCAAAGGGGACGCCGGTGATGGCGAGGTGGGCGCCGGTCAGGTCTTTGGTGTAAGTACGGCGCAGGAATGAGGTGGCACCGCCAAAGGCGTTTTCGTAAGACAGGCCGCGCTGGCTCTTGCGGGTGAAGGCAGTGTCAACCGCGTCTTTTGCATCTTCCATGGCCATGATGGGGGTCCGATGTTGGGCAATGCGGTGTCGTTACATGACCCGGAGACGCCGCCGATCCGGAGTGTGTGGGTGGTGCCATTGGGGTGGGGGGGAGTCAAGGGTGGGGGCGAATACTTGGCCCGCCTCCCGCAAAGAACTTCGGTGAAGCCAACGCCCTCTTGTAATCAGAAACCCTTGTAAACGGCCAAACCGGAAAGTGACCAGAACTCAAAAACCGTTTCACTTCAGGTTCACTTAAATTCTGATGCTGAGAAAAGAGCCGTCGCCAAAAGCTACTTTGCATACGCGGTGCAGGATCAAGTCCCGGCAAATTCAAGTCAGGCCATTCGTAAGGAAGCTTACCATGCAGGAACAGAAGCCATCGCATGCAAACGCGTCTTTCATTCAAAGACAAACGGTGTTTGCCATCAAGGCGATGGGCCTTGAAGTCATCACAGAAGACCCATGATGTATCCCAAATCGCACCTACTGCGCCATCGCGCGTATCAGGGAGCCTTTTCTCAAATTCATCGTTTGTAATTCTTCCAGAGATAAAATCCCTTAATACCTGACAGGCAATTCGTCTCGCAGAAACATCAACATCGCTCGTTGCCATGGTGTTACATTCCTTGCGTGCCAGGTGATCACAGCTCAATGTCGGTAGGGGAGAATATTGCAATATTCGCATTCGCACGACAATAGCGGCTTTTCCAACCCTAGCCCACCTTCACCCCTTCGCGCACCAGATCATCGGCCACTGTCCTGATCGCCTTTTCCAGCGTCTCAACCACGAAATCCACGTCCTGCGTGGTGATCGTCAGGGGCGGCGACATCACGTTCAGATGGCCGATCGGGCGCACCAGCAGGCCTATCGCCTCGCAGGCATCCGAGATGCGTTTGGATTCGTTGACGCCATCCGGCAGCAGCGCTTTGGTCGCCTTGTCGGCCACGTTTTCCACGCAGAGCATCAGCTTTTTCGCCCGCACGTCACCCACCATGGGCAGGTCGCGCAGCGCCTGAAGGCGGTCCTCAAAGTAGCCCCCCACGCGGGTGGCATTGCCCAAAAGGTCTTCACGTTCCATGATCCCGATGTTCTTCAGGCCCGCCGCGCAGGCCACCGGATGGCCGGCGTAGGTATAGCCCGAGGTGAACCAGCGGTTGCCATCGGCCGCCATCGCATCCCATATCCGATCTGAAAAAATAAGCGCGCCCAGGGGGATATAGCCCGAAGTTAAACCTTTCGCCGTGCAAATCATATCGGGCTGCACGCCGAATTCATCCCATGATGCGAACCAGTGGCCAAGGCGGCCAAAGGCTGTCACCACCTCATCCGCCACAAACAGGATATCGTGGCGCTGGCAGACCTGCCACATGCGTTTCAGATAGCCGTCGGGCGGGATGATGATGCCGCCCGAGGCCTGAATTGGTTCGGCAAAGAACCCTCCGATGCGGTCTGCCCCGACACGGTCAATCAGCGCCTCAAACTCCGCCACCAGATGATCGCAGAATTCAGCTTCAGTCATGCCGTCCGGGCGGCGATAGCGGTTGGGCACCGACAGGTGATGGATGCCCTGCTCCATATATCGGAACTGCTCCACCCGGTCACCCGGCCGCTTGCCGATGCTTTGCGACAGATAGGTCGATCCGTGATAGCTGTGATCGCGCGCCACCAACCGGGTCTTTTCCGGGCGGCCCATGCAGTGCTGGTAATACATCACCATCCGCGCCGCAGTATCAATGGCGGTGGACCCGCCGGTGGTAAAGTGCACGCGGTTCAGATCACCCGGCGCCAGATCGGCAATGCGGGCAGACAGCTGCGCCGACACATCATTCGTCATATCGACAAACGTGTTGCAGAACGCCAGCCGTTCGGCCTGATCCGCAATCGCCTGCGCCATCTCGCGCCGCCCAAGGCCGATATTGGTGCACCACAACCCCCCTACCGCATCGAAATAGCGCTTGCCGTGCGCATCCCACAGATAGCACCCCTCACCGCGTGTGATGACCAAAGACCCCGTGTCGCGGAACGCGCCAAAGTTCGTCCACGGGTGCAGGGAAGTGCGTTGATCCATATCCCACAAGTCTTGGGGTGATGGCGTGTTGCGGCGGGACAGCATGGCAGACCTCGTTGTTATACGGCTGTATAACAAATGCGACCAGCACCCGTCAAGTCAGCCGGGCAAGGGTTGGGCGCGTTCCACAAGCCGGGCGAAAAAACTGGCACCGATCGGGGCGGCATCATCGTTGAAATCAAAGGCTGCGTGGTGCAGGCCAGCCCCCGGCCCGGTGCCAAGGAACAGATACGCGCCGGGGCGTGCCTCAAGCATGTAGGCAAAATCCTCAGACCCCATTTCGCGGTTGGCGCGTGCATCCACGCCCGCCTCACCCGATATTTCACGCGCCACATCGGCGGCAAAATCAGTCTCATCGGGGTGGTTGACCGTGGCGGGATAGCCCCATTCATAGTCAAGCGCAGCCGTCACGCCATAGGCCGTGGCATGGCCTTGCACAATTTCATGAAACCGCTTTTTCAAAAGGCTGCGCACATCGGGTTTGAAGCTGCGGATCGTGGCGCAGAACATCGCCTCCTCCGGAATGATGTTGCTCGCCGACCCGGTATGAATTTGCGTGACCGAAATCACCGCCTCATCCAGTGCATAGACATTGCGCGGGATGATGGTCTGAATGGCGCTGACCATACCCACCACCGCCACCACCGGATCAACGCATTCATGCGGCGTGGCCCCGTGCCCGCCTTTGCCGGTGATGACAACGGTCGCCGTATCCACCGCAGCCATCAGCGGGCCGGGCGTGGTAAAGAAATGGCCAAAGGTGATGTTTGGCGCATTGTGAATGCCGTAAACCTGGCCAATGCCGAACCGGTCCATCATGCCTTCCTGCACCATCACCTCACCACCGCCGCCGTCTTCTTCGGCCGGTTGAAAGATCAGCGCCACACGCCCCGCAAAACGCCGCGTTTCGCACAGGTATTTTGCCGCCCCCAGCAGCATCGTCACATGCCCGTCATGCCCGCAGGCGTGCATCTTGCCGGGCACCGTGCTGGCATAATCCGCACCGGTGATTTCCGTAATCGGCAGCGCATCCATATCAGCGCGCAGGCCAATCGTGCCGCCCGGCCCCTGCCCGTTGATGATGGCCACGATGCCCGTGGTCGCAATGCCCGGATGAATTTCATCCACGCCAATGTCGCGCAAACGGTCAGTGATGAAGGCCGCCGTCTGGTGGCAATCAAACTTCAGCTCCGGGTTTGCATGCAGATGGCGACGCCAGCCCTTCATTTCCTCGGCATAGTCGGCGATACGGTTCAGGACGGGCATGTGCGGTTCTCCTTGATGCCTGAACGGTAGCGTGATGCGGGGGCCCATACAATGGATGACGCTTTGATCCACGATCCCAAGGGCGGCATGCCCCGGCTGATTGCCATTATGGCTGCGTTGCGCAGCCCCGATGGCGGCTGCCCGTGGGATCTGGAACAGACCTTTACCAGCATCGCGCCCTATACGGTGGAAGAAGCTTATGAGGTGGCCGATGCGATTGCCCGCGCCAACTGGGGCGATCTGCGCTGTGAATTGGGCGATCTGCTGTTTCAGGCGGTGTATCATGCGCAGATGGCGCAGGAGGCGGGGCATTTCAGCTTTGACGATGTGGTGGCGGGGATCTGCGACAAGATGATTGCGCGTCATCCGCATGTGTTTCGGGGTGCGGCGGTGCGCACAGCGGATGAGCAGACGGCGGCATGGGAGGCGCAAAAGGCCGCCGAGCGTGGCCCGGCGCGCGTGCTGGATGGTGTGGCGATGGGGCTGCCGGGGCTGACGCGGGCGGTAAAGCTGCAGGCTAGGGCGGCGCGGGTGGGGTTTGACTGGCCTTCCACGGATGAGGTGGTGGCCAAGATCGCGGAAGAGGCGGCAGAGCTGGTTGAGGCGCGCGAGGGGCTGACGGCGGAAGAGGTAGAGGAAGAATTCGGTGATTTATTGTTTGTGATGGCCAACTTGGCCCGGCATCTTCATGTTGAACCCGAGGCCGCACTGCGCGCCGCCAATACCAAATTCACCCGGCGGTTTGCCCGCATTGAAGACTGGCTGGCAGAGGCGGGCCGCAGCCCGGCGCAATCTGATCTGGCAGAAATGGATGCGCTGTGGGATCGTGCCAAGGCCGAAGAGAAGGCGCGGAAAGTTTCCGACTAATTCAGTCAGGCATTGACGGGCGGGGCGAATCGGCCTTATGCAGTGCGGCAAATAACCTGACAAAAGAGGTCAACAATGTTTCGCCCCTCCCTTCTTGCGCTTTCTCTATGTTCCGTAGCGCTGCCCGCCTTCGCAGATGAGATCAACATCTATTCGCACCGCCAGCCTGAACTGATCCAACCGCTGATTGATGCCTTTACCGCAGAAACCGGCATCACCGTGAACGTGGCCTTTGTCGACAAGGGCATGGCCGAACGTCTGGTGGCCGAGGGTGACCGCTCACCCGCCGATCTGGTGTTGACGGTTGATATCGCCCGCCTGATGCAGGTGGTTGAGGCGGATGTGATCCAGCCCGTGCAATCAGACGTGCTGGAGGCCAACATTCCCGAAACCCTGCGTGATCCGGGTGACTTGTGGTTCGGTCTTACCACGCGCGCGCGCATTATCTATGCCAGCAATGACCGGGTGGCTGATGGCGAAGTGACCACCTATGAGGATCTGGTTGATCCGAAATGGGCAGGGCGCATCTGCACACGTTCAGGCCTGAATGACTATAACATCGCGTTGTTGTCTGCAGTGATTGCGCATCATGGTGAGGCTGCGGCCAAGACATGGGCCGAAGGGCTGAAGGCCAACCTTGCGCGCAAGCCCGATGGCGGCGACCGGGATCAGGTCAAGGCGATTGCGGCGGGCGAATGCGATATTGCCATCGGCAACACCTACTACATCGGGCAGATGCTGGCCGATCCGGAGCAGAAAGCAGCGGCCGAGGCGGTGCGGATTGTTTTCCCGACGTTTGAAGGTGACGGGGTGCATGTGAATATTTCCGGCATCGCGATGACAAAATCAGCGCCGAACCACGATGCGGCGCTGAAGTTCATGGAATGGCTTTCGGGCGATGCGGCACAGGCGCTGTATGCTGAAACCAACAACGAATACCCGGTCAAACCGGGCGTGGCACGGTCGGCACTGGTGGCGGGCTGGGGTGATTTCGTGGCTGACAGCATCAGCCTGACGGATGTGGCCAGCCACCGCACAGCCGCCCTGCGCATCATGGAAGAAGTGAACTTTGACGGCTAAGTGCTTGTTTCAAAAAGCGGATGGGCAGTATTGCCCATCCTGCGTCGGTGCCCACAGTTATGTAGGATGGGCAATATTGCCCATCCCGCCTTTGGGTTAGTGCATCACCTCCACTGACAGCACCGTCGGCAAATGCCGTGCAATCTCGCTCCACGTCTCACCCTCATCCGCGCTGGCAAAGACCGACCCGGTGTTTGTGCCGAAATACACGCCACACGGCGTGGCCCGGTCAACCGCCATCGCCTGCCGCAGCACCGTAAAGAAGCAATTCTGCGCGGGCAGGCCCTGCCCCTTTGGCTGCCATGTCTCGCCCCCATCCGTGCTTTTCCAGATCAGCGCGCGCCCATCCACCGGAAACCGCCCCTGACTGTCACCATTCAGCGGAAACACCCAAAGCGTGCCTGCATCACGCGGGTGCGCGCCCACCGGAAAGCCAAAGGTGGAGGGCAGGCCTTCGGTTATTTCCTCCCACAGCTGGCCGCCATCGCGGCTGCGATAGACGCCCTGATGGTTCTGCATGTAGATCAGACCCGGTGAAGCACCCATCGCAAGGTTATGAACACATTTGAAAATTTCGCTTTCGCCGCGAATTTCCACACCGTCCCAGTGCCGCGCCAGATTGCCTGCCGGGCCGGGCCGGTTTGACCTGCGCCCCTGCTGCACCCACGTGTCGCCGCCATCGGCTGATGCAAACACGCCTGCCGACGAAATGCCCACCCACAATTGGCCATCCGCCCCCATCAGGATGGAATGCAGCACAAGGCCAGCCGCCCCCGGATCCCAGTTTTCGGCCCCTTCCAGATTGGTCAGCGCGGGCAATTTTGCCCAACTTGCCCCATCATCGCGGCTTTCCCACAGGGTGGCCGGGCGGGTACCGGCAAGCAACCGGTCGTAATTGCGGGCAAGCGACCAGATCGAATCAGCCGCATCAAACTGGCCCGCCGCACTGGACCAGACCCCATCCTTGCGATGCCAGACGCCGACGCCGACCCAAGCGTTACCCCCACCAGCCCAGATTTCCCCATTCCTTCCAATGGCATGGTTGATCGGCGCGCCGTCACAATGCGGCCCACTGACCTGCCAGCCATCACGATGTTCCAATATGAACAACCCCTTGGTGGTTCCGATCAAAAGGTCAGGCATAAGAAGTATCCCGCTTGCATATGGACGTTTTGTCGCAGGTTACACCCGGATGTGATACGGCCAAACAGGAAATGTGTGATGGCTGGACAACCCTGTGCCAATGGTCTTTTCTGCGGCCAAACAGGAGCATCACATGCCACGCAAGATCATTATCGACACGGACCCCGGACAGGATGATGCCGTGGCAATCCTGCTGGCACTGGCCAGCCCCGAGGATATGACGGTGCTGGGGATTACCGCTGTCGCCGGCAATGTGCCCCTGCCCCTGACCCAGAAAAACACACGCATTATCTGTGAGTTGGCGGACAAAGCTGATATGCTGGTCTTTGCGGGCTGCGCAGCACCCATCAAACGCAAGCTGGTTACGGCAGAACATGTGCATGGCAAAACCGGGCTGGATGGCCCGCCGATGGATAACCCGGTGATGCCATTGCAGGATCAGCACGCGGTGGATTTCATCATCGAAACCTTGCGGCGTGAACCGGCTGGCACCGTCACCCTGTGCCCGCTGGGACCGCTGACCAACATCGCCGTAGCCCTGCAACGCGCGCCGGATATTGCGGCGCGGGTGCAGGAAATTGTGCTGATGGGCGGAGCCTATTTTGAGGTAGGCAATATCACCCCGGCCGCCGAATTCAACATATACGTCGACCCGGAAGCAGCTGAAATCGTGTTCAAATCCGGGATTCCGCTTGTGGTAATGCCCTTGGATGTGACGCACAAGGCGCTGACATCCAAACCGCGGGTGGATGCGTTCCGTGCTTTGGGCAGCCGGGTGGGTGATATGGTGGCGGCCTGGACGGATTTCTTTGAGCGGTTCGATGTCGCGAAATACGGCAGCCAGGGCGCGCCGCTGCATGACCCCTGCGTGATCGCCTATCTGATTGCGCCTGACCTGTTCACCGGGCGGCATATCAATGTGGAGATTGAAACCACGTCGGACCTGACGCTTGGCATGACGGTGGCCGATTGGTGGGGCGTCACCAACCGCCCGAAGAACGCGATGTTCATGGGCGGGGTGGATGCCGACGGGTTTTATGCGCTGCTGACCGAACGGTTGGCGCGGCTATAGCGGATCGGTCAAAATCACCTCTGCCCCGCCCCGGATGGCGG
>JAYUZO010000073.1:0-10309 GCA_043751715.1 Rhodobacterales bacterium
ACGCCGCGTTTCGCGCCGCCACACCCAATTCTTTGTCCGCAGAAGGCTACAGCGGTGTGACCATGATCCGCGAAGGGGTCTGGGTTTTCGCGATCCACCACGGCACCACGCTCCAATCAACACGCATATGACGCCAAGCAAAAACCGCGAACGGGTCTTGCCCGCCAAAGTTCATATACTGCGCGCCTGCAAGGTCACTGAACGTGACGGTGACATAGCCATAAGCAATGTCATCTGCAACGCCGGGCACAACCCGCGCATCAGCGACGCAGGCGGGCAGCCCCCGCAAGACCAGCTGCCGGACCGGCGGGCCGACATAAACACGCGGCGACAGCAGGATATCGCTGCTGATGCTGACCTCCATCACGATCTCGCGCCCGGTTCCAATCGGAAACGGCCCCTCCAGCATCAGGTCAAGGTCAATGGTTGTCGCCTGCATCATGCAGGGTTCATTCAATGGTTGATAGGCGTTGCCCACGGCCGCATCACGGCGCAGGTTCGCGATGTGCGCAGGGTCCGGGTCCATTGCCGTCCATTCAAGTTCCATCAGTATTTTCCCTGATATCGCCAAGATCACGACTGCGGCGAGGGCCAAGATCGCAAGCCATTTTGGCCATTTTTTTGACAAGGCGAGGTTCATTTCGGTTTGAACATGAAATAACCCGACGGGTTTTCAGGCGGGCTTGAACCTTCGCTGACACCGCCAAGCGCACCTGATGCGTGCCAAAGCACGCGTGACCCGGCGCTGACAATTTCGGTCAACCCGGCTTTTTCCGGCGTCTTCTTGCCGGTATTCCATGTGTTGGCATAGTTTGATCGCCTTGAATACGCATATACCGTGGCACCCGTGGCAGTTGCCAAATCCTGTGCAAGGCCACCGTGTTGGCCACTCTTTGATATCGCCGTGCGGCAGGCCCACGAATAAATCCGCCCAGGACTGCCGTGGATGTCATAGCGCGCACGGTCCAGCTTTTGTGCGCGCAGCGGTCCGAAATTCAACTCCTGATCACGCGCGCCGTCATAGCCCAGGGCGATATATCCAGGTTTGCCATGCGAATAGATGTCCATCCGCAATATCCGACGGGAACAAGGATCGTTCGGAAAATTTGCTTCATTCAGCTTGGCAATCAACTCATCCGTGCTTGTAATACCAAAGGTACGCCCGGCGCTGGCATATGCGGCCCCGGCAGCCTTGATCGCGCCGATCTGTTCGGTCGTATATCCTGTCTTGAAATAGATCAGCGTTTTGAAATCCGCGCCCGATGAATTGGTGCGCAACCCACGCACCGCTTGCGCCGCAAACATCATCTTGACGGCATAGTCACGGTTTCGATCCATCGTTTCAATACCCCGGCGGACCTCGCCATCACCAGAGCCCGGCCCCATCATACCGCCGGTAAAAATGCCCTCAAGACCACTGATATTATTCAGAACAGCGCGCCCGGTCTGGCCACTGAAAAACTCAAAATACTCGCTGGTTCCAACAACCGCGACATAATCTTTCTTGATACATTCTGCGACATCGTCTTGCATGCACAACCATTCAATCTTGAAACGCGAAGATGCCTTCAGGGCGCAGGTCGCCAAAACGCGCCCATAGTGGGTCTAAAGCGAAATATTGCCCCAGACAAAAGGCAAGTGTCCGTCCATAGTCAAGCTGCAATTGCTGCGCGACCGCAAAGCGGGGCAGCAGATATTCATGCCATTGCAAGGCAACCTTGCGCCAATGTTCGCCGTCGCCCATGGCGGCTTTTGCATGGTCAATTGCCGTGTAAAGCTGATGGGGATCTTCGGCAAGAACTGACATGCCTTGCGCTGTCATCAACGCGGCCAGACGGCGCAAACGTTGCATCAGTACGGCAGGAGAGGGGTGTGCTGCGCGCGAAATGTGCCAGTCGGCCCACTGCCGGATGAGCGCCAGTCGATAGGCCTCATCCCCGGAAATATCGTCACGAAAGGTGGCGGCAAGCTGCGGGTATGCTGCGTCATGCAGAAAACCGATCCCGAACTGCGCGGCCAACAGGGCCACAGTTCCCGCCCCGCGCCCAAGGGTAAACCCTTGCTGTTCGGCATAGGCCAAATATGCCGCCGCAGCGGTGGGAATGGTCGCCGCAGCAATCTGACCGGCCCCCGGCAGCCCCGCAATGTCTGTCGCCAGCGCGAGTTCAGTCTGGCGTCGGCGCAGTACAGGAAAATCGAGGGTTTGCCCCGCGCGCATCGTTTATCGGTGATCCGCGTAGATTGCGACCAGCCGCGCCACCGCCGCATCCGGCGTCATCTCCTCGGATACCCCCGTCCGGCGCGACGTCAGTTCGACCACACCGTTCGCAAGGCCCCTTGGCCCCACCGTAATGCGCCATGGCAGACCGATCAGGTCCATCGTGGCAAACTTTGCCCCCGCCCGTTCATCCCGGTCATCATACAGCGGGTCAAGCCCCGCCGCGATCAGCGCCGCTTCCAGCGCCGCACAGGCCGCATCTGCCGCCGCGTCACCCTGTTTCAGGTTCACGATGCCTGCATGAAACGGCGTCACCCCTTCGGGCCAGATGATGCCCTTGTCATCATGGCTGGCCTCAATGATCGCGCCCAGCAGGCGTGACACGCCGATGCCATGCGAACCCATCTCCACCGGCACCTTGGTACCTTCCTTGGTGACCACCGAAGCCCCCATCGTCTCGGAATACTTGGTGCCAAAGTAGAAAATCTGCCCCACCTCGATCCCCCGTGCGACCTTGCGGCGGTCTTCTGGGATCGCGTCAAACAGCGCTGCATCATGCGTTTCATCGGTGCGGGCATACAGCGTGGTAAACTCGCGGCAGACCGCCGCCACCGCATCGCGATCATCATAATCCACCGCGCGGTCGCCCAGTTTCAGGTCTGTCACAGCGCTGTCAAAGAACACCTCGCTCTCGCCCGTGGCCGCGAGCACCAGAAATTCATGCGTGTCATCGCCGCCAATCGGGCCGCTGTCTGCGCGCATCGGAATGGCCGTCAGCCCCATGCGTTCATAGGTGCGCAGGTAGCTGACCATGTGGCGGTTGTAGGCATGCAGCGCTGCCGCCTTGTCCACGTCAAAGTTGTAGCCGTCCTTCATCAGGAATTCGCGTCCCCGCATCACGCCAAAGCGCGGGCGCATCTCATCACGGAATTTCCACTGGATGTGGTACAGCGTCAGCGGCAGGTCCTTGTAGCTGCTGACATGCGCGCGGAAGATATCGGTGATCATCTCCTCGTTCGTCGGGCCATACAGCATTTCACGATCCTGCCGGTCTTTGATGCGCAGCATTTCCTGACCGTAATCATCATAGCGCCCGCTTTCGCGCCACAGATCTGCCGGTTGCAGCGTGGGCATCAGCAGCGGAATGTGCCCGGCGCGCGCCTGTTCTTCATGCACGATCTGTTCGATGCGTTTGAGCACCTTGAACCCCATCGGCAGCCAGGAATAAATCCCCGCCGCCTGCTGCTTGATCATCCCCGCCCGCAGCATGTAGCGGTGCGACACGATCTGCGCCTCGGCGGGGTTTTCTTTCAGGACGGGCATGAAATAGCGGGACAGACGCATGGGACAGGGCCTTTTGAACGCGGGTTTGGTGCTTGTTACCGGGAAGCGCACGTCCGGGCAAGGCTGGCAAGCCCCGCCGCCCCGCACCCGCTTTCGCAAAAGCCCCCCCCCTTTCGTGCAGCACCGGAATAGGCCAACCTGATGCCGTTGCAAACCGGGTGAGCACGCATGACCGACCACAAGACCGACCAGCGCCAGCCGAAAGATATCCTTGATTGGCTTGGTCTGCGCCACACACCGGCCTTTGTGCGCGCCCGCTGGTTCGGAGCGGGTGTTACGGTTGTTCTGACATTGTTGTTTGTGGTCGCGCTGACGGCAGCGGTGATGGTGCTGGTCCATACCATCGGGCGGGTCTCCAGCCCTGATGCCGAAGGCCCGAACCTTGGCGCAGGCGCGCTGATTGCAGCACTGCTGGGCGCGCCATTCCTGATCTGGGCGACGGTGATCAAGCAAACGACGCTGAACTTTCAGAAAGAGGGGCACATCACCGACCGCATCTCCAAGGCGGTGGAGCAGTTGGGGGCGGAGAAGACGGTGAAGACCGTGAAGGATGGTGTGTCGGTCGAGGAAAGCAAACCCAACATCGAGGTGCGCATCGGCGGTCTGCTAGGGCTGGAGCGCATCGCTCAGGACAGCACGCGCTATGACAACGGCCGTGATCATGTGCGGGTGATGGAAATTCTGTGCGCCTATGTGCGGGAGAACGCGCCTGCGAGTGGGGCGAAGAACTTTCCGCTGCCGGATTGGGAAAGCCTGCCAGATGATGCAGATGAAGCGGCACGGGCGAAGCATATTGAGTGGCGTGAAGTGAGGTTTGGAAACTTCATGCTGCGCAATGGGAACGCGACCCAGTGGGCAAAATCCCTTGCGTCGCCGCGCGCAGATATTGCAATTGCGCTGCAGATCATCGGTAGGCGCGGGCCAGACCAACTACTTGTTGAGGCGCGATGGGGACACGAGGATCCTGATGCCAAATGGGTGTTCGACCAAAAATTTGATCGCTTGCCAGATAAGCCGGGCGCCGCCGCCCTGACTAAGGCTGAACTGAATACGTTTATGCAAAAGCTGTTGTCATGGCGGAAAGTGATCGGCACCTATCAAGGCTATCGCCCTGATTTACGCAATACCAATCTTCAAAGTGCAGACCTTTCAAATGCGACCCTTTCCGGCGCAAAGTTGAACAGCGCGCGCATGGAGGGAGCAAACCTTTGGCGAGCGCGGCTGGAGGGGACAAACCTTTGGCTAGCGCGATTGGAAGGGGCAGTCTTACGGCAGGCGCGAATGGAGGGGGCAATTCTTTGGCAGGCGCGAATAGAAGGGGCAAACCTTAGTGACGCGCGGATGGAAGGAGCCAACCTTGGGCGAGCGCGAATGGAAGGCGCACACCTTTGGCAGACGCGTATAGAAGGCGGCCATCTTGGGAAGACGTTGATGGAAGGGGCAAACCTCGCCCATGCGCGGATGGAGGGAACCGACCTCGGGCAGGCGCGTATGGAGGGAGTAAATCTCGGGGAAGCACGGATGGAGGGAGCATTCCTCGAGCAGGCGCGGATGGAGGAGGCAAATCTGTGGCATGCACAGTTGGAGGGGACAAACCTTAAGCAGTCGCGGTTGGATAGGGCGAACCTTTGGCAAGCTCGGATAGCTGGGGCAAACTTTTGGCGTGCACAGTTGAAATCGGCTGATCTAGATGGCTGGACCATACCGCGCGCTTCGCTCCGATCTGCTGACCTTTCCGATTGCAACACATTGACCCAAGACAGCATTAACACCGCTTGGGGCGACAGCAGCACGATTCTCCCATCTCATGTTCAGCGCCCAGACCATTGGCCGGATACCACTCTTGAAAACCGGTTTGACCCCGACCCCGCCTATGACGCATGGCTTGCCGCAGGTGCCCCGCCCGGCACACCCCGCACAACCACATGACCCGCCATAACAACCGCGCATGGCTGCTTCTATTGCCCGCCCTCACCCTGCTAGGCGTCGTGGGCTTGCTGCCATTGCTCACCATCATCAACTACGGCTTTCATGACATCTTTTCGTTGCAGAACATCCACTGGGTCAGCCCACAGTGGTTTGCCGACATTATCACCGCGCCCTTGTTTCACGCCTCATTCGCCCGCAGCCTGCTATTTTCAACCCTTGCCATTGCCATTCAGTTGCCCCTTGGCATCGCCATTGCCCTGCTCCTTTTGCCCTTTGGCACGCGGGCCGTCTGGGGGCTGATGCTGTGTGCGCTGCCTTTGGTCGTGCCGTGGAACATGATCCCGGTCATGTGGCTGCAACTGATCGGCGATGGCGGGTTGCTGGGGCCTGCGCTGGATACCATTGGTTTTGATTACAAATTCACCGCCCTGCATACATGGGTGCTGATCCTGCTGGTGGATACCTGGCACTGGCTGGGGCTGGTCGTGATCCTGTCTTATGCCGGGCTGTCGTCCATTCCGCAGGCCTACCGGCAGGCGGCGGCGATTGATGGGGCATCGCGCGTGGCGGTGTTTCGATACATTGAACTGCCGCGCATTGCAGGCGCGCTGATGATCGTGCTGCTTCTGCGCTTTGTGGACAGTTTCATGATCTATACCGAGGCGTTCGCGATCAACGCAGGTGGGCCAAATGACGCCACGCGGTTCCTGTCGGTTGAACTGGGAGAAGAGATCAAGGGCTTTTCCTACGGGCAGGCGGCGGCACGGGCGGGCCTTTATTTTCTGATCGTGCTCAGCGTCGTCTGGGCATTTGTCACGGTGTCGCGCCGGCGCGAGGGGGCGGCATGAGGGGGCTGTGCCTGCTGGCGCTGGCCGCCTTCATTCTGCTGCCATTGGTGCAGACCGTGCTGCTGAGTTTCACGGTTACTGTGCCGAACAGGCCGCTGCCGCCGGGCACAGTGGGGATGATGAACTATGCGGCGGTGTTTGCGGATGCTGACCTGCGCGCCTCAATCTTCAATTCGCTGATCTATGTGGTTCTGAACGTCGGCCTGTGCCTTGCTGCGGGGCTGCCTGCGGCCTATGCGGTTGCCCGATTCCGGTTCCTGGGCGACCGGCATTTCCTGCTGATGATGCTGGCATTCCGGGTGACGCCGCCCGTGGTGCTGACACTGCCAATTTTTATCCTGTTTTCCAGACTGGGGCTGGTGAATTCACCCGTTGGCATTGCCCTTGTGCATTGTCTGTTCAACCTGCCCATCGCGATCTGGATCCTTGAAAGCTTTATCGCCGCCGTCCCACGCGCATTTGACGAAACCGCGTTCATTGACGGCCATTCCGGCCCTTCCTTCTTTTTCCGCCACCTGATCCCAGCCATTGCCCCCGGTATCGGCGTCGCTGCATTTTTCTGCTTTATCTTTTCATGGGTCGAGGTGGTGTTCGCGCGCATCCTGACGGTGACGGCGGGCAAGCCGATCACCATGGCGATCAACGCGATGTTCGGGTTTCAGACCGATATCGGCATGGTCATGGCGATGACGGTGCTGTCTTTGGTGCCGGGCGTGGCGATGATCCTTTTCGTGCGGCGGTATCTGGCGCGGGGGTTCACGCTGCGGGCGTGACACAAAGGCAGCGCTCAAATCACGCAGTCTGACACAACCGTCATCTGCCTGAAACAAGGGCATCTGCCTGAAACTTGCGCTCGTAACACCCGCAGACATGGCAATCAGGCCGGTCAATCACCAACGGGGACGTGACATGAAACTGAAAATTGCAATCGCCGCACTGGCGCTCAGCGCTGCCGCAGCACAGGCGCAGACCATTGTCGAAATCGCCGCCGCCGATGAACGGTTCAGCACGCTGGTTGCCGCTGTCACTGCCGCTGGCCTTGCCGAAACGCTGTCCGGCCCCGGCCCATTCACGGTGTTCGCACCGGTGAATGATGCATTTGCCGCCCTGCCCGCCGGCACGGTGGACACGCTGCTGAAGCCAGAAAACAAGGGGCAACTGACCGATATCCTGCTGTACCACGTTGATGACCGCAACCTGCCGGCCGCTGCCATTCCCGCCGGTTCCAACTATTTCAAACCGCTGCTGACCAGTCAGCGCCTGTGCATCACCGCAGGCACCGCTGGTGTGACGATTGCCGATGGCACGGGCACCATGGCCAATGTCATTATCGCCGACATTGTGGCCGACAACGGCGTGATCCATGTGATTGACAAGGTGCTGATCCCCGGCACACGGCCTGCCTGCCACTAAGGACTGCATCGGGCTGCATCCAGCACTGCCGGACGCAGCCCATGTTTTCACTTGGCGCAAAACCTCAACTTTCAGCCATAGGCAACCTGTGCCTTGCGCCCCTTGCAACGCATGCTTCAAGGCGCGATATGTAGGGTTGCACAACGGGACAAATGCACATGGCCTTGCCGATCCGCGATCAGGCGAAATACTGGGGGTTTGCAGCGCTTGGCTTTTTTGCGCTGATGTGGCTTCTGGGCGATGTGATCCTGCCGTTCATCGTGGGCGCAGGGCTGGCGTATTTCCTTGATCCCGTGGCTGACAGATTGGAACGTCTGGGCCTCAGCCGTGTAGCCGCTACGGCTGTCATCACGGCAATCGGCATTCTGCTGGTGGTGCTGTTGGTACTGGCCATCATCCCATCGCTGATTTCGCAGCTGACTGCCCTGGTAAACGCCGCACCACAGATTGCCGGGCGCATGCAGGCGTTTTTGCTGGAACGGTTCCCCGAATTGTCTGACAGCACATCGACCATGCGCCAGACGCTGGCGCAGATCGGTGCATCCATTCAGGAACGCGGGGCCGAGCTTGCGAACTCCGTTTTATCATCAGCGCTTGGTGTTCTGAACGCGGTGATCTTTATCATCGTGGTGCCCGTTGTGGCGTTTTATCTGCTGCTGGACTGGGACAAGCTGATGGCCCGCATCGACAGCATGATCCCGCGTGACCACGCCCCCACGGTGCGCAGGCTGGGGGCCGAAATCAACACGGTGATTGCCGGGTTCGTGCGCGGGCAGGTATCGGTCTGCCTGATTTTGGGTACGTTCTATTCCGTGGCGCTGATGCTGGCGGGCCTGCAATACGGGTTGATCGTGGGGGCGATTGCCGGGGCGATTACCTTTATTCCCTATGTCGGCTCACTGGTGGGGGGCGCCTTGGCCATTGGCCTTGCGCTGTTTCAGTTCTGGGGTGACTGGGTTTCCATCGGGATCATCGCTGCGATTTTTGCCGTCGGGCAATTCGTGGAGGGTAACATCCTGACGCCAAAACTGGTGGGCGAAAGCGTAGGCTTGCACCCGGTGTGGCTGTTGTTCGCGCTGTCATTGTTCGGGGCGCTGTTCGGCTTTGCGGGCATGCTGGTGGCCGTGCCGGTGGCGGCTGCAATTGGCGTGATCACACGGTTCGGCATTGCCAAATATCAAGGCAGCCTGCTGTATCGGGGCGCGCATGACGCGGATACCGAAGATGGTGCCGCGTGACCGAAGGCCGCCAGCTGGCCTTTGATCTGCCAGCGCGGCATGCGTTCACACGCGATGATTTCTTTATCACCCCCGCCACTGCACTGGCGCTGGCGGCCATGGATGCTTGGCAGGATTGGCCATCAGGGCGGATGCTGCTGATCGGGCCTGCGGGGGCCGGCAAAACCCATCTGGCGCAGATTTGGGCCGCGCAGGCGCAGGCCGCAGTGATCGCCGCCGCCGATCTGGACAAGGCCGATCTGCCTGCACTGGCCGCCACGGGCGCTGTGGTGGTTGAAGATGCCCATACCCTGCCGGCCAGTGCCGCCCCGGCGCTGTTTCATCTGCACAACATGTTGCAGGGCGCAGGGCACTTGCTGATCACCGCCGCCTGCCCGCCGCGTGATTGGCCCATCACGCTGCCCGACCTTGTCAGCCGCATGCAGGCGATGCCCGCCACCCGGCTTGACGCGCCCGGTGATGCCCTGCTGACCGCCGTGCTGGTCAAGCTGTTCGCTGACCGCCAGATCGCCGTGCCCGCCAGCCTGATCGGCTATCTGACCCGGCGCATGGACCGGTCTTTGCATGCCGCCCGCCTGCTGGTGGCCACGTTGGATGCAACGGCCCTGGCACAAGGGCGCCCCATCACACGGGCCTTGGCCGCTGATGTGATGGGTGCTGACCCACTGGACAAGGAACCGGGCACATGATCCGCTGTTATCATTCTGTCACATTCGCACGGTACCCGTTTCCCGTATGACCCAAGCTGATTTCCTGAAGGCACCCTTTGTCGCCCCCGTCACCCTGCCCCCTGCCGATATCACCGGGCCGGGGCGGTTTTTCAACCGCGAGCTCAGCTGGCTTGCCTTCAACTGGCGCGTGCTGGATGAGGCGGCAAATCCGGCCGTGCCCCTGCTGGAACGCCTGCGGTTCCTGTCCATTTCCGCAACCAACCTGGATGAATTTTACACCGTGCGCGTGGCAGGCCTGCGCGCGATTGAACGGCGCGGTACGCTGACCCCATCAGAAGATGGGCTTACGGCGGCCCAGCAACTGCGCCTGATCAACGAAGATGCGCGCAAGCTGATGCAGACGCAGCAGGTGACGCTGAACAAACTGAAGCGCGAGATGGAGGCCGAAGGGATTGTGATCCTGACCCGGTCCAAACTGGGTGCGCGCGATCTGAAGTTTCTGGAACAGCATTTTCTGGAACGGGTGTTTCCGGTGCTGTCGCCCTTGGCGATTGATCCGGCACATCCGTTTCCGTTTATCCCCAACACCGGTTTCTGCCTTGCGCTGCAACTGGAACGCACGACCGATCACCGCAGTCTGACGGCGCT
>JAYUZO010000074.1:0-17068 GCA_043751715.1 Rhodobacterales bacterium
TCAATCAAGAACACCTTGGCGATGACAAGGCCGATCACACCCATGGCAATGCGGCGCAGGAGGGGAGATGCTGTGCGGATGGCCTGAAAAAGCAGGGCAGCGCCAAGGGCCATCAGGGCAAGGGTATAGGTATAAAGTTCACCCTGCATCACACCGGGCGCGCCCAGCCAATCACCCTGAAACCAGCGGCGGATTTCAAGTGCTGCATACAGGCCCAAAAGGCCCGTGCCCACCGTGACAAAGCCCAGGCGCACAGGGCGGGGCAGGCTGTGCAGGCGCTGCCATGCGGTAAGCAGGATCAGGCCGGGCACAGCATAAGCAATGAACAGCGTATCGAGCAGCCACGGGCCCTGCACCTGCCCGCCGGGATCACCGAAGCCACTGACCAGCGGGTTGAGGGGAATGGCGGCCAGCCCCAGCACAAAGGCGGCCATCGCCCCGGCAATGGCGGCAAGCGTCAGGCGCAGGCGGCGCATCACGGGGCTGCTTTGGATGCGGTACAGTTGCGCCAGCATCAGCACCAGCCATGGCAGGGCCTGCATCGACATGGGCCAGTGGCCAGCAATGCCCATGAATGTATCAGGAACAACCAGCCGCATCAGCAGCACGTTGGCAAACACGGCGGCAAGCCCCGCGCCCGCAGATTCCAGCACGGCCATGGTCAGCGGGCGGGCGGGGATGATCATGCGGGCAGCCACCAGGGCGGCGATGCTGCCGGCGAACGACAGAATCACCGCAGTCAGCGGGCCGTTTTCAGCAAATTCAAGGCCGGGGTCGATCAGCAGGCGGTAGGTCAGCACGGCCACGCCTGCCTGTATGAACAGGCCCATTTCGGGCAGGGTAAAGCGGCGGTCCAACGCGGCTGCCACCACGATCAGCACGCCAAGCGCAAGGGTCAGGGCGGTGGCCGTGGTCATCACAAACAACGCAAGTGCGGCAAGCGACAGGCCCGACAGCACGGCATAGGCGGCGCGGTGCATCTGGCCACCGTCCGTGGCGGCAAAGCGGGTGGCAAGCAGGGTCATCAGGGCCGCCATGGCCACAATATGGCCCGCCCACAGCGGCAGGCCGATCACGGGGGCGGGCACCCATAAAAGTTCAAGGATCAGCACGGCCACGGGGGCCACCAGCACGGCCATCAGACCAAACATCAGGTTGGCAAACGGGCCTTCGTCGCGCAGGGCACGCAGGGCGGCAAAACCGGATATGGCGGTGGCAAGCGCCACCAGCAGGGTCACGGTCAGCGGGCCAGCAGTTTCAGGCGCACGCGCATCAATGGCCAGCGCCTGAAACGCCCAGAACGCATCACCACCCAGGCCCTGCATCAGCAGCCAGATCAGAAACCCGGCCGCAGGCATCAGGGCAAGGTCAGCCAACCCCTTGGCGGCATTGGCCCAGAACAGATAGGCCAGCGCCAGCAACGTCAGGGCAAAAGGGGCAAGCAGGGGCACACCCAGCGGGGCATCCAGCAGCAACAGGCCAATGCTGCTGGCGATAGCGGCCCCGGCTGCAAGGCGGGTGGGGAAAATCGGCCATGCGCCATCTGACAGGCGCAGCAGGGCAGGCAGGGTGGCGGGTCCTTCATGGCGCGGTGTGAGTGACAGCGGCGGCATGATGATAGCCATCAGCGCCAGCACCAGCAGCACCACAGCCCAGCCCGGATCACCGGCCCCGGCGGCATAAGACACGACCGCGCCACCATAGCCCAAGGCCAGTGCCAGCACCGATACCCACGCCCAGCGGCGCACAGCATCAACGCCAAGGCCGGTGGCCGCGATCACGGCGTAATAGGCGTAAAGCCAGGCTTCGGCCGATGTGCCACCGGCCACAAGGAACGGGGCAAGGGCGGCACCGATCAGGCCGACAGCGGTGAGCAGCGGACCATAGAACCAGCCCAGCACCATGGCGATCACACCCGTGGCAACCAGCCCGACAAAGGCCGCCTCTGGCCCGATCAGGCCATACAGATGCCGCGCCGACAGCACGGCGGCAAAGATCGACACCAGTCCCGCGCCGGAAAATACCGATGGCAAATGAAGGGTGGTGGTGGGGCCTTCATCGCCATGTTTGCGGCGAATCCATTCACCTGCGGCAATCAGGCCTGCCCCAAACAGCATGGCTGCGATCACGCGCAGACCGGGGGGCAGCAGCCCGCGTTCCATGCCGTATTGCACAAAGAAAATCCCGGCCAGACCCAGCGATGCGGCCGCGACAACGTAAATCCAGTTGACCCTGATCCAGTCCATCAGGGCGGTGGTGCGGTCGGGGCGGAACACGATGGGCTGGTTCTGGCCTGCATCCGGGACGGGGGACGCGTCACCGCTGACGCGCATGTCAGGTGCGGTGGGCGATGCGGCCAGACGGCGGGCGACAGCCTTGTCCCATGGGGATGACGATTGCGGCTGTGGGGTGGGGGCGGGGTCGGATTGGGGTTCAGTTGCGGCCGGATCAACGGTGGGATCAGGGATGGGCGCAGGTTCTGCGTCTGACAAAACCATGTCAGATGGGGCGTCTGATGCGGGCATCGGGGCGGGTGATCGTTCACTAAGGCGCTGTTCCAGCCGGTAAATCCGGTCCTTCAGCGCCCCGGTGCGCCTAAACAGCACCACGATGCTGACAGGGATCGCCAGCACGGCAAGGATCAGCAGAACCGCCATCAGGAAAAATTCGTCCAACTGCGCCTACCTTAAATGAACCATGTTCACGATAGTCTGACCGGCTTTGCGGCATAAGTCAGGAATTCCTGCCCTTGGAATTGACCTTTTCGGGTAAGTGTTGCCAGTTAGGCCCATGAAAATGATGCAGATTGCGATTGTCGGGGCAGGGATTGGCGGGTTGGCGGCGGCGGTGATGCTGCACCGGGCGGGCCATGACGTGACGCTGTTTGAACGGTTTTCCGCCCCGCGCCCGGTGGGATCAGGGCTGGTCATTCAGCCGGTGGGCCTTGCGGTGCTGGATGCGCTGGGGGCAGGGCAGGCGGCCCGTGCGCATGGGCAGGCGGTGCGGTCCATGCTGGGGCATGATGGCGCGCGCCGCGTGTTGCAGGTGGCCTATCCGGCGGGGGCGCCGGGGTTGGCCATGCACCGGGGCAGTCTGTTTCATGTGCTGTGGACGCAGGTTGCAAACAGCGGTGTGCGCGTGGTGACGGGGGCGCAGGTGATGGGGGCGCAGGTGAGGGGGGCGCAGGTGATGGGGACAAAGGTGATAGGGGCCCCATTGCAGGGCAACCGCCGCGTGCTGCTGGTGCAGGGCGGTGATCCGGCAGGGCCGTTCGATCTGGTGGTGGATGCAGGCGGCGCGCAATCGCCGCTGTCACCGTTGCAGGCGCGGGCGCTGCCGTTTGGGGCGATCTGGGGCCATGTGCCGTGGCCTGCGCAAACCGGGTTGCCGCGCGATCAGTTGCGGCAGGCCTATCGCGGGGCGGCGCGCATGGCGGGGGTGCTGCCGATTGGCCCTTTGCCGGGGGATGCAACCCCGCGTGCGGCCGTGTTCTGGTCAATGCCGGTGCGTGATTTGGACAACTGGGCAGGCAGCGATCTGCGGGCGTGGAAGGCCGAGGTGGCAGGCCTGTGGCCAGCAATGGTGCCGTTTCTGGCAGGGATCACGGCCACGGATCAGATGACAACGGCGCGCTATGCGCATGGTACGCTGGCACGGCCTTATGGGCCTGCGTTGGTGCATATCGGTGATGCGGCGCACCGGGCCAGCCCACAACTGGGGCAGGGGGCGAACATGGCGCTGCTGGATGCGCTGGCGCTGGATGTGGCGCTGGCTGCGCACCCGGTGGAAGACGCGCTGGCAGCCTATGCGCGCCTGCGCCGCTGGCATGTGCGCAGCTATCAGGCGATGAGTGCTGCGTTCACGCCGATGTACCAATCCGACAGCCGGGTGCTGCCCGCCCTGCGCAACCATCTGCTGGCCCCGATGTCGGGCTGGCCGGTGGTGCGGCACATGCTGACGCGGCTGGTGGCGGGCGATTTGCTGCAACCGATGGCCGGGGTGCGGATGCCGGGGTGATGTTTGGCGTGCCGCTTATCGCTGCCTTGCGGGCGCTCTTCGCTGAGAGCGGCGACGACAGCCTGCATGGGCCGGATGCGCGGTTGCGTGCAGTCAATGCCAGCTGAAAAAGCCTTTTGGCGCAAGGCCCAGCAGGGTTTCCGCCAGCATACGCCCCAGATCCGCCGCATCCGCCACGCCGCCTCGCACCTCTCCGTCAATCGCCTCTGACCCGTCGGGGCGCAAAATCTCGCCGCGCAGCCACAGCTCGTCACCGTCAATCACCGCAAGCCCTGCAATCGGCGTCTCGCATGAACCGTCCAGCCGCGCCAGATAGCTGCGCTCGGCCAACAGCCGCACCCCCGTTGGCCCATCATGAATGGCCGCCAGCAGCTCGGCCACCCGCCCGTCCGCCATGCGCCGTTCAATGCCAATCGCCCCTTGTGCCACCGCCGGCAGCATATCTGTCACCTCGACCGGGCCGCGCGCCATGTGCGTCATGCCCAGGCGGTTCAGCCCCGCCATGGCCAGAAACGTGGCCACCGCCACCCCATCCTGCAGCTTTTTCATCCGCGTCTGCACATTGCCCCGGAATTCGACGAGCTGCAGATCAGGCCTGCGCAGCGCCAGTTGCGCCCTGCGACGCAAGGATGATGACCCCACCACCGCCCCTTGCGGCAGTGCTGCCAATGATGTGACCCCCGGTGACACAAACGCATCACGCACGTCTTCACGCGGCAGATAACAATCGAGCAGCAGGCCATCCGGTTGCACCGTCGGCATGTCCTTCATTGAATGCACGGCAATATCTATGCTGCCGTCCAGCAGCGCCTCTTCAATCTCGCGCGTGAACAGGCCCTTGCCGCCGATATCTTTCAGCGCCTTGTCCAATATCTGGTCACCCATCACCTTGATGACGCAAATGGCAAACGCATCCTCGGGCAGATCAAACGCCTGCATCAGACAGCGCCGCACCTCATGCGCCTGCCACAGGGCAAGCGGTGATCCACGGGTTCCGATACGCAAGGGCTGGGCGGGGGAGGGAAGCTGCAATGTCATGCGCCAAGCCATAACGGTGTCAATCAAACCTGACAACTTCTATTGACAAGCGGCGCGCCCCAAGGGACGAACGCAAGCAACCGGAGTGAGACATGACCAAGACGATCCTGCGCGCCCTGAACGGCGAAACCCTGCCCACCCCACCGATCTGGATGATGCGGCAGGCCGGGCGTTATTTGCCCGAATACCGCGCCACGCGGGCACAGGCGGGGGATTTCCTGAAGCTGTGTTACAATTCTGATCTGGCGGCAGAGGTGACACTGCAGCCGATCCGGCGGTACGGTTTTGATGCCGCCATCCTGTTTGCCGATATCCTGCTGCTGCCGCAGGCCATGGGTGCGGACCTTTGGTTTGAAACCGGCGAAGGCCCGCGCCTTTCCATGATCACCGATATGGCGGGCGTGCGCGCGCTGAAACCGGCGGACGCGGTGCATGATCATCTGGCACCGGTGTATGAAACATTGCGGATTCTGGCGCGTGAATTGCCGCGTGAAACCACGCTGATCGGTTTTGCGGGCGCACCCTGGACGGTGGCGACCTACATGATCGCGGGGCAGGGATCCAAGGATCAGGGCCGCGCGCATGCATTAAAGGCCGCAGACCGGGCCACGTTTGTGGCGCTGATGGATGCGATCACGGCGGCGACGATTGAATATCTGTCAATGCAGGTGCAGGCCGGGGCCGAGGTGATCAAGCTGTTTGATTCGTGGGCAGGCAGCCTGAAAGGGCAGGATTTCATTGATTTTGCGGTCAAACCCGCAGCCACCATTATCGCCGCCCTGAAAACCCGCCATCCGGGCCTGCCCATCATCGCCTTCCCGCGTGAGGCGGGGCAGGGTTATGTGGGCTTTGCGCAGGCGACGGGGGCCGATTGCGTGGCAATTGACAATTCGGTCAGCCCGGAATGGGCGGCGACGCATGTCCAAACCACGGGCTGCGTGCAGGGCAACCTGGCACCCGAACATATGGTCACCGGGGGTGAGGCACTGGTGGTTGAAACGCGCCGGGTGGTGGATGCGTTTTCAGGCGGGCCGCATATCTTTAACCTTGGGCATGGTATCACACCAGATGCCAACCCGGAAAATGTACAGCTGATGATTGATACGGTGCGCGGGGCATAGTGCAGACCTTTCAGGCGGGTGAATTGCAATCCGTCGTGGATCGTCATGCGCAGCTTGATGGTCTGCGGGCCATTGCCATGTGTGGCGTGCTTTATGTGCATTTGTTCGAAACGAACCCCGCAACCGAAGATCTGCGGGTGTCGCTGTTTTTTATCATCAGCGGTTTTTTGATCACGCATGTGCTGTGCCTGGCAAAAGACAGCGGAAATGTCCTGCACATCGGCAGCTTTTATATGCGGCGTGCGCTGCGCCTGTTTCCTGCACTGATCGTTTTCGTGGCGGTGGCTGCGGCCGGAGACATGGATGGGTTTCGCACATCGGCGCTGTGGCATCTGGCGCAATTGTCCAACATCTATTTTGCCCTGACCCAGCCCATCGGGCCATGGCAGCCTTGGGTTGCCGGCCATCTGTGGAGCCTGAATGTTGTCGAACAGTTCTATCTGGTGGTACCATTTCTGGTGATTTTCCTGCGACGCAGACATCTGTTGATCATAGCGGCCAGCATCTGGATTGCGGCGGTATTTGCGCGGGTGAATGCCGAACATCTGGGTGTAGCGTCTGACTTTATCTGGAACGTGCTGTGCTACGATCCGATCTTTGCCGGGGTTATCGCGCGGCTGTTGCTGTTTGATGCGCGGTTGGCATCCGTGGCACGGGCACGCCGGGGCACGATATTCGCGTTGGCTGTTCTGGCATCGCCGCTGGTGCTGTGGGCCGACTTTGGCCATTCAGAAAGCTATCGGTTGCTTGTGCAGCCGGCCTTGGCGCTGATCGTCATGCAGGCGTATCTGGGGTTTTGTGGGCCGGTTGGTGCGATCCTGGGGTCACGGACAGCGCGGTTTTTCGCGCAGATCAGTTATGGCGTCTATATGTACCACCTTGCCATATGGTGGGTTTTCGCCACGATTGACCCGGTTTTGTTCACGCCCGGTGTGACCGCGCTGGTCGTTGTGTCCGCTGTGTCTGTGATAGCTGCAACGCTGTCGTTCTATCTGGTTGAAAGGCCAGTTTCCCGGCTGAAGCGCCATTTTCCCATTGCCGCCGCCAGGTGCAACCCAGCGGGCCATGTGGCCGGCCTTGGGCCTGCAGCCGCATCCTTGCCAGCACCTGCAAACCTGCGTGCCCCCTGAACCACCAAGGCGACAAACTCACCCTTTTCAAGCGACCGACCGGCGAGCGTGCGGATCATCGTGGCGCTGTCGTGTTGTCTAATACCACTTGGCAATCGGCGGCAGGCTCATCAGCACTGCATTCGCGTCATGCCCCGTCTCCAGCCCGAACTTGGTGCCCCGGTCATAGACAAGGTTGTATTCGGCATATAGGCCCCGGTGGCGCAGTTGTGTCTCGCGGTCATCTTCGTTGAACGCGGTTGCCGTGCGCTTTTCGACCAAGGGTTGAAAGGCAGGCAGAAAGGCCGCACCAACCGCCTGGGTAAAGGCGAAATCCGCCTCCCAGTTACCGGTATGCAGATCATCGTAAAAGATCCCGCCCACGCCACGCGCCCGGCCCCGGTGCGGCACAAAGAAATACTCATCCGCCCAGGCCTTGAATTTCGGGAAATAGGCCGGATCGTGCGCATCACAGGCCACCTGCATCTGGCCGTGGAAATGCACCGTATCATCGGCGTATTCGATGCAGGGGTTCAGGTCTGACCCGCCGCCAAACCACGCCGCCCCCGGTGTCCAGAACATCCGCGTGTTCATGTGGACGGCAGGCGCATGCGGGTTGGCCATATGCGCTACAAGGCTGATGCCCGATGCCCAGAACCGCGGATCGCTGTCCATGCCCGGCACACCGCGCGCCGCCATCGCCTTTTGCGCACGCGGCGCCAGTTCGCCGTGTACCTCGGAAAAGTTCACCCCCACCTTTTCAAACACGCGCCCACCGCGCATCACGCTCATCAGGCCGCCGCCGCCGCCATCACGGCTGGTTGGCGTTACCTCGAACGTGCCGATCTCGCCCACGCCATGGCCCGCCTCCAGCCCTTCGAACGCCGCCACGATCCGGTCACGCAGGCTGCGGAACCATGTGGCGGCGCGGCGTTTGCGGATGTCAAATTCATCGGTCATCAGGTATCTCATACATGTTACCCGCGTTCTTTATCACCCGGCCATGCCCCCGCCAACATGGCATTTGGCAATGCCGACCGGCGCGGTTAAGTTGTGCTACCTGAATGAGAGTCGTTGCCATGCGCGCTGCCGTTTTATCCACACTTGTGATTCTTGCCGCCTGCGGCACGCCGCAACAACAATGCATCAACCGCGAAACGCGCGATCTGCGCGTGGTCGAACGGCTGATATCCGAAACGCAGGGCAACCTTGACCGGGGCTACGGGTTTGAAGAGGTGACGGTTTTCACCACGGAATATGTGGATTGCACGCCACAAGTGGTGGTGCCCGAAGGCGCGCCTGTGCCCGAGGTACAGCAGCGTTTGTGTCTGGATGAGGTGCCCGAAACCGTGCGCCGCCCGGTGGCGATTGATTTGGTGGCCGAACAGCGCAAGCTTGACGGGTTGGTCGACCGGCGGCAGGCCCTGTTGGGGCGGGCAGAACAGGTGATTGCGGCCTGCAAGGCGGCCTATCCGGAAGAGTAATGTTTGGCGACCAAGATGCGCTGCGCGCAAGGATATTTGTTGCCACTGTGAATAGGCCCGAAGGTGAATGGGCCCATGCGCGCTGATCAGTGCGCCGGGGCTGTCACCGGGTCCAGCAAACTGCGCCCGCCATCCAGCGTCAGCACCTGCCCCGTCATGAACCCCGACGCATCAGATGCCAGAAACTGCACGGTTTCCGCCAGTTCCGTCGGTGATGCGATCCGCCCCAACGGCGTGTCGGCAATAATCGCATCGCGGTAATCGGGGTGTTCGCGCAACGCCGTCTGCAAGCTCGCGCTCATCATTGACCCGAACGCCACCGCGTTGACCCGAATGCCCTTGGGCGCAAGCGCCACCGCCAGACTGCGCGTCATCTGATCCACCGCCGCACAGCTGATCGAATAGCCCAACAGTTCCGGCTGCGTGCGCATCGCCGCGATGGATGACAGGTTGATGATGGAACCGATCATGCCTTCCACTCCTGCCTTTTCCGCCCGCGCGATCATCTTTTTCGCACAGATCTGCGACAGGCGCAGGCTGGTGAACAGGTTCTGCTCCAGCAGGTCTTCCACCGCATCGGCCTCAATGTTCAGGGGCTGTGATATCGTCATCTGCCGGCTTGCGTTCACCAGAATATCAATCCGGTCAAACGCATCAAACGTGGCCGCCAGCAGGTTCACCATTGTCAGCTTTTCACGCAGATCGCCCGCGAACATCCGCACTTCGCCTTCGGCCTTGCAGGCCTGCCCGATTTCCGTTTGGAGGCGGTCTTCGTCCATGTCGGCGAACATCACATTCGCGCCCTTGTCCAGAAAATGCCGGGCGATGGCCAGGCCAATGCCATTGGCGGCCCCGGTGACGATGGCGGTTTTACCGGCGATGGACAGCGACATGGGCAGGTTCCTGTGGGCGGGCGGGAAAGCTGGCGCGGGTAATACGGTAAGCAGCGGTACTGCCAAGGTTTTCAACCTCGCGGAACAGCGTGCGCAGGGGGGCATCATAAGGCAGGGTGCGGTTCGCCACCAGCCACAGCGTGCCGGACGGCGCAAGCATCCGCCGGGCCGCCTGCAAAAACGCCAGTCCAAGTGCCGGGTCGGCGTTGCGCCCGGTGTGAAACGGCGGGTTCATCACCACATGATCGGCCAGCGCTGCGGGTTTGAAGCTGCGCGCATCGGCCCAGTGAAACCGCGCGCGCGCATCACGCACATTGGCCTCGGCGCAGGTCAGCGCGGAAAAATCAGCCTCGACCAGATCAAGTGATTTGACCGCCGCATTGGTCAGAATCTGGCGGGCCAGAAACCCCCAGCCCGCGCCCAGATCAATGACCTTGCCTTTCAGGGCGGGCAGGGCCGCGGCCAGCAGCGCTGATCCCCTGTCCGGCCCATCGGCCGAAAACACGCCGGGCAGGGTTTGAAAGCCGTCGAAATGGGTGGGTGTTGCGGCCCAATCGGCAAAGGCCGGGCTGGCCGCAAGGGTGAAGAGCTTGCCATGTGCCTTGGACAGCGGATCAGACACCGCCGCGCGCGCCCGCAGATCGCGCAGCATCGAATCGACGCCATCGGTTTTCTGGCCATCAATGGCGATGATGCCGTGGCTCGTCACCTCGGCGCAGGCCTGCGCAACCAACGCGCGGGCCTCGGCCTTGGCACGCGGCAGGCAGACCACGGCAGCACCATAAGCGCCGCCCGCCGTATGCCGCACGGCAAACCCTTGGGCCTTGAACGCATCATGATCGGGGCGAAAACCGGTGATCACCTCTACCCGGTCCAGCGGCAGGGCTGACAGATCATCACCCGCGTCGGGGCCATAAACCGCAATCACACCAACGCTGGGCAAGGACAGGGCACCGGTTTGCAGGGCCATTTCAAGTCGGGAAGAACGCATGGGCGGCTGACGGGCAGCCTTATTCCTTTTTGGGGGCGCTTTTGCGCGCTATTCTTTTTGCATCCTGCGAAAGCAGACTATTTCTTTTCCGTCGCGCTTTTGCGCGCTATTCTTTTTCCATCGTGCATTGCAGCGGGTGCTGGTGGCGGCGCGCGAAATCCATCACCTGCGCCACCTTGGTTTCCGCAATCTCGTGCGAAAACACACCCACCACCGCCAACCCCTTTTTATGCACCGTCAGCATGATGTCGAACGATTGCGCATGCGTCAGGCCAAAGAACCGCTCCAGCACATGCACCACGAATTCCATCGGCGTGTAATCATCGTTCAGCAGCATCACCTTGTACAGCGGTGGCCGTTCCGATTTGGTCTTCGGCTTGGTCAGGATCGACACGTCATCGCCCGGCCCGCGACCGGGGCCGTTCGGCGTATCAGACATGGAAAGCGGTCGGTTGGTCACGAAGGTGCACCTTTGGCAGAACGGCAGACAATCTTGCAGATAACGCAATATAACGCTTTTTGCGTTTGTGAAAAGGGGCAGGGCTTGCCGCCGCCGTGCATTCGCGGCAATTCTTGCGCCATGACCGCGCGCCATATCACCACAATCGCTTTTGATGCAGATGATACACTGTGGCAGAACGAGGCGTTCTTTCGCCTGACGCAGGACCGCTTTACCAGCCTGCTGGCTGATTTTGCCGCCCCTGACCACCTGCATGACCGCCTTTTGGCCGCCGAACGGCGCAATCTGGGGCATTACGGCTTTGGCGTGAAGGGGTTCACGCTGTCGATGATCGAAACCGCGATTGAGGTGACAGATGGCCGGGTGCCCGCCCCGGTGATTGCCGAACTTATGGCCGCCGGGCGCGACATGCTGGCGCATCCGATAGATCTGTTGCCGCATGCCCGTGAAGCTGTGGAAACACTGGCCAAGGATTACCGCGTTTTGCTGATCACCAAGGGCGATCTGCTGGATCAGGAACGCAAACTTGCGCAATCGGGTCTGGGTGATCTGTTTGACGGCGTCGAAATCGTGTCTGACAAGACCGCCGCTGCTTACACCACGATTTTCGCGCGTCACGGCGAAGGCGCGGCGCGCGCCGTGATGGTGGGCAATTCGCTGAAATCCGATGTGCTGCCGGTGATTGCCGCCGGCGGGCACGGCGTGCATGTGCCGCATGCCCTGACATGGGCGCTGGAGGTTGCCGATCCGCCACAGGGGCATGCGCGGTTTCATGCCATAGGGAACCTTGGCGAACTCCCTGATCTAGTGGTTCGCTTGGGTGCCACCCTCTAGATATAGCGTCAAGTCGACAAAAATGTGCGATTTGATAGTTATCCACACGAAGAAATCCCTGAAACCTGTTGAAATAAAGGGGTTTTAGGACTCGGGCCGCGTATGTTAGCGTGATCGTAATGATGACGTTCCGAACAACAGGAACGCGTGAGGCAGAAGTAAGGGGCAGGCGACGTGGTAGCGCAGATGGGGCAATTTGCCCGCAATATTGCTTTGCTCATGGTATTGACGGTTGTGGCGGCCTGCGGACGGCCTGAACCGTCGGGCGCGGCCCCCTTTGCCGCCTATGTGATGGATGCGCGTTCGGGCGAAGTGCTGTATGCCCGCAATGCTGAAACCCGGCTGCACCCGGCATCGCTGACCAAGATGATGACGCTGTATATCGCGTTTCAGGAAATTGAAGCCGGGCGCATATCACCCGACACCATGGTCACGATCAGTACCGATGCTGCGGGACAGCCGCCTTCACGGTTGGGCCTGCGCGCGGGGCAAACCATTGCACTGCGCTATCTGATTCGTGCCGCCGCCGTGAAATCGGCCAATGACGCTGCCGCTGCGATCGGTGAAGCAATTGGCGGATCAAAGGCCGCCTTTGCGCGCCGGATGACCGAAACTGGCCGTGCACTGGGCATGACAGATACCACCTTCCGCAATGCAAACGGGTTGACCGAAGAGGGGCATTTGTCCACCGCCAAGGACATGTCCGTGCTAGGGCGCCATCTGTTTTACGATTTTCCGCAGTATTACAACATCTTCTCGCGGCGGTCGACCGATGCGGGGCTGGCCGAGGTCAACAATACCAACCGGCGTTTTCTGGATGCCTATGAAGGGGCCGACGGCATCAAAACCGGCTTTACCAACGCGGCGGGGTTCAACCTGACGGCGTCGGCAGAACGCGGCGGCGTGCGCATTATTGCCACGGTGTTTGGCGGGACGTCCACAGCGGCGCGCAACGCCAAGGTGGCCGAACTGCTGGATCTGGGCTTTAGCCGTGCGCCGCGAAACACGCCGATTTCCATTGCCGAAGCCCCCGGTCTGATTGCCGCCAATGACGCAGCACAGGCAGCGCCGGTGGATGATGCCGCAGCGATTGAGGCTGCGTTGGCCGACGCATCAGCCGCCACTTCGGCGGGCAAGACCATACGGCTGATCACGACGCTGACCGCATCACCCCTGCCACGGCGGCGTCCGGGGGCGAAACCGCCGGTTGCCGTGGCATCGGCCGCAGCGCCATCAACCGAAGAAGCCGTGTTTGCGATGCAGGATGATATCGCAGGCGCACTGGCCGAAGCGTTGGGGGAAACCCCGCCTGCCGCCAACACCGATGCAGCCCCGGTTGCGGTGGCCGAAGCGGTGGTCGAACAGGTGCCGTTTGACGTGGTCGCCGACGCCGTGATCGAAGATGTTCCGTTTGAGGTGGTGGCAGACACCGCCCCAACGGAAACGCTGCAGGATCAGGCACTGGCGCTGGCCTCAGCCGCCCCCGCCTCGCGCCCGGTGCGCAGTGCGCCAAACTTTGAATCACCCACCGAAGATGCACCCGTCCTGCTGGCCTCAACCGATGCAACCCTCGCGACCCCGCAGCCCGAAGAGGTTGTGCTTGTCATGTCCACATCCGGGGGGCGGGATTGGGGCGTGAACGTCGGGCGGTTTACCAGCCGGTCCGAGGCCGAGCGCGCCCTGCTGCGCACCCAATTGGCCGAAAGCGCCACCCTGAACGATTCACTGCGCAAGGTGTCGGAACGCGGTGGCGGCTATGACGCGAATTTCATGGGCCTGTCGCAGGATCAGGCCGATCTTGCCTGCCGCCGCCTGCAGGCGCGCGCCATCCAATGCTTTACCATCGGCGAATAGCGATGGCCTATGTGTTCCCCGCACCCCTTGCGCCCAGCCTGCCGGTGCAGGGTAATGCGGCACGCTTTCCCGTGCGGCGCATCTTTTGCGTGGGGCGCAATTATGCCGAACATGCGCGCGAAATGGGCCATGATCCCCATGCCGAACCGCCATTCTTTTTCACCAAACCCGCCGATGCCGTGGTTGAAAGCGGCGCAATCATCCCCTATCCGCCCGCCACAGCCAACCTGCATCATGAGGCGGAACTGGTGGTGGCACTTGGGTCTGGCGGGGCGTTTCTGCCCGAAGATGCAGCACTGTCGCTGGTCTGGGGCTATGCCGCCGGCAATGATCTGACCCGGCGTGATCTGCAGGCCGAGGCCAAGGCCGCGCGCAGGCCCTGGGATATGGCCAAGGGGTTTGACCGGTCTGCCGTGGTGGGGCCGATCAAGGCCTTTGCGATTGGTGATGCACCCCAAGGGCGGATCAGTTGCCATGTGGACGGCGTGTTGCGCCAACAGGCCGATCTGGCCGACATGATTTGGCCGGTGGCGGGCATCATTGCGCATCTGAGCCGTATGGTGATTTTGCAGGCGGGCGATCTGATTTTTACCGGCACACCGGCGGGTGTGGGGGCGATTGGCGCAGGCCAAAGCTGCACGGTGGCGATTGACGGGCTGGAACCGGCGACGGTGACGCTGGGCTGAAATACGCTGAATTCTTTGCGGAAACCGGTCCGGAATTTTCGAAAAATCCGGGGCTGGCCCTGTGACATCACCCCTTGGCAATCAACCAATCCAGCGCCCGCGTTGGTAAAATCCGCCGCGCCACATCCATCAGATAGGTTGGCGTTGTGACGAAATACCGGGCCGCCGGGCGCGGGCTTTCCAGCGCGCGGATCAGTTTCGCCGTCACCGCATCGCAGCCCAATTCAAACCGGTCCGGCCCTAATTTTTCATACAGCCGCGCGCGCAGCCCGGTATATTCCGCGCGACGCGCCGAATGTTCCCAATCAATCCACCGCTCGAAATGCGGAATCGCGTTTTCCCTGATCCGTGTTCCAATCGGCCCCGGTTCGATCAGGATCACGGCAATCCCCGTGCCCCGCATTTCAATACGCAGCACATCTGTCAGCCCTTCCATTGCGAACTTTGTCGCCACATAGGCCCCGCGCCACTTTGCCCCCACCAGACCCAGCACCGATGAACAATTCACAATCCGCCCGTGCCCCTGCGCCCGCATCACCGGAATAACCCTGCGGGCCAGATCATGATAGCCAAACAGATTGACCTCGAATATCTCGCGCAGCGCACCGCGTGGCAGGTCTTCCACTGCACCGGGGCAGGCGAACGCGCCATTGTTGAACAGCGCGTCCAGCGTGCCGCCGGTGCGGTCAAGCACCATGGCAAGCGCCGCAGCAATGCTACCCTCATCAGCGTAATCCAGCACAAAGCTTTCCAGCCCTTCGCCAATCAACCGGTCACAATCGCCCTGTTGGCGACAGGTCGCAAACACCCGCCAGCCCCGCGCCTTCAGACTGCGTGCCGCATCAAGGCCAATGCCCGACGAACAGCCGGTGATCAGAATGGATTTGCCCGTCATGTGCTTTGCCCTGCTCTTTTTTTCGTTCACCCTAGGGTGAAAGCCCGGCAGTGGCAAATGACTGAATGGATAGGCCGCCTTACGGCGCGCTGGCGGACAGGAACTCCATCGACATGAACCCCTCCAGCCCGTCACCTTCCAGCCGGATACGCGCCCAGCCGGTATCATCGGTTGATACGATGGTCACTGCTTCGCCGCGTGTCAGGCGTGTCAGCACCGGGTTTGCAGTGCCCGGCCCTTCGCGCACGTTGACTGATGCTGCATCAACATAGGCCAGCGCACCCGCGGGTTGCTGCACGGCGGCGGTGTCTGTAACCGGGGCGTCGGAATAGGTAGCGAGCGAGAAAACCGTGTCTTCAATCGCAGCTTCGGTTGCCGGGGTGGTGGCGGGGGCCACGCTGACCGGCGTGCCAACCGATGCCACATCAGCCGGTGCCGCATCGGTAGTGTCAGCCGGGGCCACCAGCACGATTTCAGGGTCATCCGCAGCGGGGGCCACAATGGCCACCGGCGCATTGGCCAGACCGGGGCGCAACTGCCCGCGATCTTCACCCGCGATCAGCAGCACACCAAACATCGCTGCGCAAAGCACTGCTGTCAGCTTGAACATTTAATAAACCTCACCCATCGTTGCCATAGAACTACCACAATTCAAAACGCCGCGCAGGGGAAAAAACACAGGGCCGTGACCGTGCAGCGCATTTTGCGTGATCTGCCGCCCCAATTCCGGCTGGACCGCGCCCGCGCCACAAACTACACCACATCCATGACAAAGGCCCCCGATACCCCCAAGATAGAGCCCGTGATCGAGGCCGAGCCGCTGGCCCGCGCCATTGGCGAGCGGTATCTGACCTATGCCTTGTCCACCATCATGCACCGTGCGCTGCCCGATGCGCGCGATGGGCTGAAACCGGTTCATCGGCGAATCCTTTTTGCCATGCGTGAGTTAAGGCTTTCCGCCACCGGTGGGTTCCGCAAATCGGCAAAAATATCCGGCGATGTGATGGGCAACTATCACCCGCATGGCGATACGGCGATTTATGATGCGATGGCGCGTCTGGCACAGGATTTCAACGTGCGCTACCCGCTGGTCGACGGGCAGGGCAACTTTGGCAACATTGACGGCGATAACCCGGCCGCCAGCCGGTATACCGAAGCGCGGCTGACGGCCATTGCGGAAACCCTGATGGAGGGGCTGGCCGAAAACGCGGTTGATTTCCGCGCAAATTACGACGGCACGCTGGAAGAACCGGTGGTGATGCCCGCCGCCTATCCGAACCTGCTGGCCAACGGATCATCAGGCATTGCCGTGGGCATGGCCACCAACATTCCGCCGCACAACCTTGATGAGCTGATTTCCGGCTGTCAGGCGATGATTGCCGACCCTGACCTGACCGATGCCGCACTGGTTGACCTGATCCCCGGCCCCGATTTTCCCACCGGTGGCGTGCTGATTGAATCGCGCGATGCGATCCTTGATGCCTATCGCAGCGGGCGCGGGTCGTTCCGGGTGCGCGCAAAATGGGCGGTCGAGGATCTGGGCCGGGGCACCTGGCAGATCATCATCACCGAAATCCCGTATCAGGTGCCAAAGTCGCGGTTAATTGAAAAGCTGGCCGAACTGATCAACCTGAAGAAAATCCCGCTGCTGGCCGATGTGCGTGACGAATCCGCCGAAGACGTGCG
>JAYUZO010000075.1:0-3938 GCA_043751715.1 Rhodobacterales bacterium
GCCATGGTGACCAATGCCGCGCTGTTTGTCTGGCTGGGCCTGCTGTATCTGATTGGCGGTTGGGGCGCGATCTTTGCCATCTGGCTGCCCACCGTGGTGACCGGTGCCACCATCGGCGTCTGGTTGTTCTATGTGCAGCATCAGTTCGAAGATACCCATTGGGAGACTGAGCCGCATTGGGATGTGCACCATGCCGCCCTGCACGGATCATCGCATTACGTGCTGCCACGCCCGCTGCAATGGATGACGGCAAATCTTGGCATGCACCATGTACACCACCTTTACAGCCGCCTGCCGTTTTACCGCCTGCCCGAAGTGCTGCGTGATTTCCCACCGCTGGCCGCTGCCCAACGCATGACAATCCGCCAAAGCCTGATCAACGTGCGCCTGCATCTGTGGGATGAACAGGGCCGCCGCCTGCTGACATGGGCACAGGCCCGCGCGCTTGCGGCCTGACGCCAAGGCCTGATCTGCCGAATTTCCCTGCGTGAAAGCGCGTATCTTGGGCGCTAAGCCCGCCAAAAGAATGCGTATTTGTGCAAAAAGACAGGCCGGCCAGTTTTACCAGGTCCTAGGCGCGGCGCAGCCGGATCACCACATCCACCTTCGATACCACCGTGCCTGCCGGGGCCTGTGGCAGCCCGCTGATCTGCAACTCATCTGCCGGGGCATCGGTCAGCGTGGCGGTGTCTTCCCAATAAAAATGCGGGTGGTCATCCATGCGGGTGTCGAAATAGCTTTTCGATCCGTCGACCACGACCTCATTCATGAGGCCCGCCTCACAGAACGCGCGCAGCGTGTTGTAAACCGTGGCAAGGCTCACCTTTTCGCCCGTCGCACAGGACAGCGCATACAGGCTTTCGGCCGTGACGTGGCGGTTCTGCCCGTCACCCACCAGCAGGGATGCAAGCGACAAGCGTTGCCGCGTCGGGCGCATGCCGCCCCGCGTCAACCATTCCGCCCCCAGTTCCAGTGCCATCATGGGTTGCCTTAACTGCCTATCGCTTGCGTTGTATATAGACCGCACCCGGCATGCGTTCAAACCTTTTCCTGCAATGCCGCAAACCCCCGTCCGATGGGCCGCCATGCGCAGATTGTCAGCGCCACAAATCCCGCCGCTGCCACCCAGAACGGCAGCACCAATGCCACCTCACGCGGCAGCGGCCCTGTCGCCATTCGCACGATCAGCCCTGAGGCCAGCAGCCCCACCGGCATCATCCCCCAGGCCAGCAGCCGGTAAATGCTGTTGACGCGCCCCAGTATCGCATCCGGGATCAGCCTTTGGCGTGTGCTGACCGACACGATGTTCCAGATCAGCCCTGACAGTTCAAACAGCATGAACGCCACCCCCAGCATCACTGCACCCGGTGCCACCGCCATGGCGATGAACGCAGGTGCCGAGGCCGCCAGCATCCATTGCATCGTGCGCGCCCGCCCCAGCCGTGCCGCCACCCAAGGCCCGATCAGGCTGCCCGCAATGCCGCCGACTGCACCACTCGCCAGCACAAGGCCGTATGCCTGCGCCCCCAACCCCAGATTTTCCTGCGCATGCAGCACCAGTGCAATCGCCACCATCTGGTGAAACAGGTTCCAGAACCCCGTTGTCACTGCCATGGTCCGCAGCAACGGGGCACCGCGCAGAAAAGCAAAGCCCGCCGCCAATTCCGCCCGCCAATCGCGCGTTATCGCTTGTGCTGGCCGGAACTGCCCTGCAATCCCCGCTACCAGCACAATCGCCAGCGCATAGGCTACCGCATTCAGCGCAAACGGCAGCGCCACCATGGCCGCAATCAGAAACGCCCCTACCGCTGGCCCGACCAGCGAATTGCCCACCATCTCCACGCTCCACAGCCGCCCGTTCGCCCGCTCCAGTTCCGCATCAGGCACCAGTGCGGGCAGCATCGTTTGCGCTGCGTTGTCGCGAAACACTTCTGCCCCGCCCACCAGCAGCGCTGCCACCACAATCACCGCATAAAGCCATGGGGTGGATATTCCCGTGGCCGGGGCCACAGTCAGCGGCGTTGCCAGCCAGATCGCCGCCGCCGCCATCAGGAATGCACCCGCCCGCAGGCCGTCCATCGCCACGATCAGCCGCCGCCTGTCGACCCGGTCGGTCACAATGCCTGCTGGCAAGGCCAGTACAAACCACGGCAGCCGCAGCGCCACGGCCACCAGTGCCACCAGCACCGCATCCCGCGTCAGCAGTGACGCCAGCCACGCCCAGGCCACCACGGCCACGCCATCGGCAAGGTTGGTTAGCCCGCTGGCCGCCACAAAGCGTTGATACGGGGTCATGCCATCCTCCCACCTCCCCGGCCGTCCAGACAGGGTACCCACACTTGCCACCTGTTTGCCTGCAATGCTAGATGGGCACAGGGGCAAGGGGGAATACCATGGCGCAATATCCATCCAGTTTTGATAAGGAAGGCCTGCTGAAATGCAGCCGGGGCGAGTTGTTCGGCCCCGGCAATGCACAGCTGCCCGCCCCCCCGATGCTGATGATGGACCGCATCACCGATATCTCGGAAGACCGGGGCGAACACGGCAAGGGCCATGTCGTGGCCGAATTTGATATCACGCCGGACCTGTGGTTTTTCGATTGCCATTTTCCCGGCAACCCGATCATGCCGGGCTGTCTGGGGCTGGACGGGTTGTGGCAACTGACCGGCTTTAACCTGGGCTGGCGCGGCTGGCAGGGGCGCGGCTATGCGCTTGGCGTGGGTGAGGTGAAACTGACCGGCATGGTGCGGCCGGACCGTAAAAAGCTGACGTATTTTGTCGATTTCACCAAAGCGCTGCAAAGCCGCCGCCTGACAATGGGCGTGGCGGACGGGCGGGTCGAGGCGGATGGCGAGGTGATCTATCTGGTCAAGGACATGAAGGTGGCGCTGAGCGAGGCGTGAGGGTGGCTAACACAACTCACATTTCGGCGTCATTCGGGTTTTGCACAGCAATATCAATTCAGTTCAGATTGAGGTTAGACTTCAGACTCTGATGCAATTCGCAGCGGGCGGCCTTCCTTTATCCTTTGCTCGGCAGCGCGGTACTGCGAACTTTGGGTTAAGCCTGAATTGAAAGGACGCTCTTCAGCGAGAACTACTAGAGTAGTTGACTTGCCCACAGAAGCCATGATGTGGGCACCTTTCGCAGCAAGCCGCTGTGCAAGTGCGCCATTTGACGGCGCACCAATAATAGCAACCCATTCACCTAGCAATGGACCATTGTCAGCCGGTTCCGGCCTGACTACTTTTCGCCGCTGTGCGTTTTCTGGAGGAGGTCGCCCAGTTCCAAAGTCAATCCAACCCCACGTGGGCACGGCAAGCCAGACACCAAAGGTGCCTTCGTCATGCTGATTGGATCGCCAGCCACCACGCACTTTCGCATTACAACCAACATTCCGAAGCTGTTCGTTTCGCATCTGCTGCCCAACACGGGCTGCCTGTTCTCTCGATAGATAGCCCACAGTTTTTCCTTGGATAAGGACTCTTATGGCGTTTGGATCATACGGATTCGAAGGTTCTAACTCCAAAACAGCCGCTAGCTTTACATCATAGCCATATCTCGAATGGGGCCCACATATTTCTAAGAAAGCTGGCTGATAATGGCTCTCTCCGACCACTTCCATCGGATAAGATTCGTCCCGCCAATTTATTTGAAAGGAAGTTTCCGTCCTCAATGTCGAGGGCTGTCTATAAGAGGTTTCCTGATGCCGTGGGACTTCAGAGTTCACAGAACCAAGGCCCTCCGTCCGCGTCGCAGACGGTTTCTTTTTGCCAAAAATCCATGATAGTAACCTCATATTTCACCAAGAAACGGAACCATATCTGATCGCTCACTTGACATATCGGAACACGACTTTCTCACATGAGAACCGTCTCCACAATTCCGTTTTGGTATCTGCTTCCCCCCCACCCCCAACCGCATAGACAGGTCTTAAG
>JAYUZO010000076.1:0-6615 GCA_043751715.1 Rhodobacterales bacterium
TGTTGCAGACCTATGCGGCGGATGAAGCACCGCAACTGCCATACGGCTATCCAGTGATGACAACACTGGCACTGGCACCGCCCCTGTGGAGACGTGTGATGAACAAGCGCGTCAAGGAATGGCGCAAGACCTATTACCCGGATATCGAGGATTGGCACCCCTATAACAAAGGGCTGCATCCCTTGCCGCGTGGGGCATAGGCAGGGTTTTGACCGCGACATTGATGATACAGGGGGCAGGGTCCAACGTGGGAAAATCCATGTTGGTGGCGGGCCTGTGCCGCGTGTTCGCGCGGCAGGGTTTGCAGGTGCGTCCGTTCAAACCACAAAACATGTCAAACAACGCGGCTGTGGCCTTGGGGGGTGAAATTGGCCGGGCGCAAGCCTTGCAGGCGCGGGCGTGCGGGGTGCAGCCAACGGTGGACATGAACCCGATCCTGCTAAAGCCCGAATCGGAAACCGGCAGTCAGGTGATTGTGCAGGGCAAGCGGCTAACCACGGTGAAAGCGCGCGAATACGCGGCGCTAAAGCCCAGCCTGATGCCCCCCGTGCTGGACAGTTTTGCGCGGCTGTGTGCGGGCGCTGATCTGGTGATCGTCGAAGGCGCGGGTAGCCCGGCCGAGGTGAACCTGCGCGCAAATGACATTGCCAATATGGGTTTTGCGGCAGCAGCAGCTGTGCCGGTGGTGCTGGTTGGTGATATTGACCGGGGCGGGGTGATTGCACAGCTGGTGGGCACGCAAAGCGTGATTGATCCGGCCGATGCAGCGTTGATCCGGGGCTTCATGGTCAACAAATTCCGCGGCGATGTGCGGCTGTTTGATGACGGGTATGACTTTGTCAAACAGCGCACGGGGTGGCCCGGCTTTGGTGTGGTGCCGTGGTTTATGTATGCACATAATCTTCCGGCCGAGGATGCCGCCGATCTGCGTCGCACCTCTGGCAATGGCAGTTTCCTGATCGCCGTGCCGCAGCTTTCACGCATCGCGAACTTTGATGACCTTGATCCCTTGGCGCAGGAACCGGGCGTGACCCTGCGTATCATTCCGCCGGGTCAGCCCCTGCCGGTTGAGGCTGATCTGATCATCCTGCCGGGCACCAAGGCGACCATTGCCGATCTGGCCTATCTGCGCGCCCAAGGCTGGGATATTGATCTGGCCGCAGCCCTGCGCCGGGGGGCGCATGTGCTGGGCCTGTGCGGTGGGTATCAGATGCTGGGCCGCAGCATTGCTGACCCCGACGGGATTGAGGGGGCGGCGGGCAGTGTGCCGGGGTTGGGCCTGCTTGATATCACCACGACCATGACCCCGGATAAGCGCGTGACCGAAGTGTCAGCCCTGCATCCTGCCTCAGGCCAATCGGTGCGGGGCTATGAAATTCACATCGGGCGCAGTGATGGGCCGGATTGCGCGCGGCCTATGTTCGCTGTGCAAGGTGTGGCCGAAGGGGCCATGCGCACCGATGGCCGGGTCATGGGCAGCTATCTGCATGGCATGTTCGCAGCCGACGGGTTCCGCCGGGCGTTTCTGTCGGGGCTGGGTGCGGTACCGGGAAATGAAAGCTATGATGCGGTCGTGGATGCCACGCTGGACGCATTGGCCGACCATCTGGAGGCCCATGTTGATTGCGCCGGCCTGCTGCGGTTGGCACAAACCGGACTGTAGCCGCCACAGCACCCCAAAAAGGCCCGCCCCGGACTTGCTATCATGCCGTCACCGCAGCCCGCCAGGCTGCAGCATAGGCCTTCAGACGTGCGTCGGGATGCACTGTCGCGCCAGCAACCTCACCCTGACGTCCGTTTGAAAACAACAGCGCTGCACCAACCGCTGTGCCCGTGCGCGCATCTGATCGTTCCACCGCCCGCCCCGTCGCCGCCGCCAGCATCGCGCAATACCACGGGTTTTCCCCAAACGGCCCTTCCACCAACACCGGTCCCTGCGCACCAATGCAGTCCATACACTCTGCCGTCATCAGCGCCAGATAATACCCCAGCGCCACCTCGGTTTCTGCCACGCTGCGCGCATCCCCCAGCCATTCATGCGCCCGGCCCTGAAATGGCCCGCTATCGGGCATGACAGACGGCAACAGCATCAGCCCACGCGAAAGCACTTCATCGGCATCCGTAGCCGTTGCAACCGCCGCCGCACCGGCCCGGATCATCTCATATTCCCGCCCGCCCATGAACCGCGCCGAAGGCACAGCCTGCCCAAGCGCATTCACATTCACCAGCACATCACGAGCCGGGTTCAGCGAAACGGGTTCCGCTCCCATGGCCATCGCAATCACCCAGGTGCCGGTCGACACCACGGCAAAAGGCGCCTGCCGGGCCAAAAGATGCGGCAACAGTGACGCATTGCTGTCATGGATGCCGACCAAAACTGGCACCGGACCCATGCCAAGGGCCACTTGCATGGCAAGTGTCAGCACACCCAACATGGTACCCGGCTTGCGCGCAGGGGCAAATTTATCCTGCAGGCCAAGGGTGGCGACAAGGGGTGAAAAGCGCCCTGTGGCGGGTTCCCACAGATCGGTATGGCAGCCCAATGAGCATACATCACAAGCGGCCACGCCCGTCAGCAGAAACCCCCAATACTGCGGCCATGTCACAATTTGTGCCGCACGCTGCACCAGCCCCGAATCGCGCAGGATCTGCCAATGCAACTGCGCCCCAAGGTTCAACCCATGCGGCAGGGCGGGTGATCCCGTTTTCGCAAAGGGCGGGCGTAGGGGTTCAAAACCGGCGCGCACAGCGTCTGGCCCGTCATGTTCATAATCCAGAACCTGACATGCAAGCGCCCCATCTGCCGCCAGCCACGCCGCACAGGCCCCGTGTGTGGTGACAGAAATTCCTTCAATCACATGCGCAGCCGCCATCTGGCGCAAGCCATCCTGCACAAACCGCCACAGACCATCCGTATCAAAATGCGGATAAGGGCCATCTTGCAAAACCCTGTTCGGCGTCGTGACCACGTCCACCTCTCCTTGCGTGGCCAGATCAACCAGCGCAACCTTGGCATTCGTTTTGCCAATATCAATAACCGCAATCCACCTCATGGCAGGTGGAACATCGGTATCAATGGCACCACGACCGGTTCATTCGCCGCATTGGTTTGCATGATATCGGCCATGTACGCCCACCAGCGTTGCATGATCTGCGTTGTTGGCAAGCTGTCCATTGCATGATCATCGCGCCGCCACAAAACACCAAACAGGATCAGCGTTTCGGGGTCGAGATGGATGGAATAATCGCTGACCCCCGCATCGCGTAACAGCGCCACAAGTTCAGGCCAGATCGCATCATGCCGCCGCTTGTATTCCGCCTCACACCCCGGACTGAGGTGCATCTTGAACGCGAACTTCTCCATCATTTTCCCTGCAGCAGGCGTGGCACGGCGATGACGCAGATCAGTAAAAGCCCAAGGAAAATGCTCATCACAATGCCCGGCACGTTCAGCAGGCCAAAGCCAAAGGTCACGCAGCCCATGACAAACGCCGCCAGCACCACACCCACCATGCGCCCCGATCCGCCCAGAATGCTGATACCCCCAAGAACAACCATGGTGATCACCTCCAGTTCCATCCCCGTGGCAATCGACGGGCGGGTGGACCCAAGGCGTGATGTCAGGCAGACGGCGGCAATCCCGCTCATCAACCCGGTCAGCAGGAACAGCATGAACCGCACCCGCGCCACGCGGATGCCGGAAAACTGCGCGGCTATGGGGTTATTGCCAATGGCATAGCAGGCGCGGCCAAAAGGGGTGCGGTGCAGAAGCAGCGTAAAGACCACAGCGCAGACCGCAAACAGGACCAGCTCAAAGGATATCACCCACCAGACATAGCCCTGCCCGAAATAGGCGAAACTGTCGGGGTAGCCGTTGAACGCCTGATCGCCAAGGATGATGAAGGATAACCCGCGAAACAGGCTCATTGTGCCGATGGTTACTACGATGGACGGCAGGCCCAACCGCGCCACAAGCAGCCCGTTGAACGCCCCACAGACCAGACCGGTGGCAAGGCCCGCCAGCACGATCAGCGGCGTGCCTGCACCCATTGTCATCGCTATGCCCATGGCGGTCGAGGCAAGCGCGATGATAGAGGCGACCGACAGATCAATTTCACCAGCGATGATCAGCATGGCCATGGCAAAGGCGATCATGGCCTTTTCGGTAAAGTTGAAGGTGGCGTCCGACAGGTTCCAGACGTTCAGGAAATAGGGCGAGGCAAAGCTGTTGATGATGAACACTGCGATAAACACGGTCACCAACAACACCTCCCACGACCGCAATTCGCGGGACAACCGGGTGGTGCTGCGGTCGGGGATGATGCGCGTGTTCATCGGGCCGCCTTCAGTATGATACGGCCCTTGGTGCGTGACTGGCGGGCGTTGAATGCAACGGCAGCGATGATGGCGATGCCGGAAATCGCCATTTGCCAGAAGGGCGATATGCCCACCACCGGCAGCGCGTTCTTGATGACACCAATGAAAAGCGCCCCCAGCACGGCCCCGCCGACAGACCCGATACCACCGGCAATCGAAATGCCACCGATCACGCAGGCAGCGACCACATCCAGTTCAAACCCACCGGCGATATCGACATAGGCCACGGCATAGCGCGCCACCCACAGATAGCCGACCAGCCCGGCGAGTGCACCGGAGATGACAAAGGCGGCAAATTGCGTGCGGCCCACGTTGAGGCCGGTATAGACGGCGGCATGCGGGTTGCCGCCGACGGCATAGAACGCTCGGCCAAGGGCGGTGCGGCGCATCACGACCACAAAGGCCGCGATGATGGCGATGGCAACCCAGCTCATCACCGGCAGCCCAAGGATGTGCATGCGGGGCAGGGCCTTGAACCCGTCGGTCATTTCATGCGCGTTCACCCATTTGCCATCAGTCATCAAAAAGATGATGCCGCGGTAGATGGTCATGGTGCCCAGCGTCACCACGATGGATGGGATGCCCACCTTCCACACCAGCACGCCGTTCACCGTGCCCAATGCCGCCCCCATCACAATCACCGCTATCACGATCAGCGGTAAAGGCACGCCCGCGCCGTTCATCAGGGCGGCGGTCATGCCGGTCAGCGCAAGGGTGGCGGCCACAGACAGATCAATGCACTTCGTCAGGATCACGATCATCTGGCCGATCGCAAGGATGATAAGGGGTGAGGTATCGTTAAACACAGATGCCAGATTGGCAGGGGCAACAAAGGCGGGAAAGCGCGTGGTGATCAGGGCGATCAGCGCAAGGGTTGCCAGCGCAAGCTGGGCTTCGCGGGATTTCAGGATGGTCATACCCCCCCCGATTCAGGTGGGGAATTTTTTTGCAGAAAAAAATTCGCAAAATTCTTCTGAAGAATTTTTGGCCCCTTGATCATGCCGCTCCCTCTTCAATCCCTGCCGCTGCGCGCACAAGGCGTTCCGGCGTCATCGCATCGCCGGTCACCTCGGCCACGATGCGGCCTTCGCGCATCACGATCACCCGGTCTGACATACCCAACACCTCGGGGATTTCGGAACTGACCATGATCACCGCCAACCCCAGCGCCGCAAGCTCTGCCATGAACGCATGCACAGCGGCCTTTGACCCGATGTCGATGCCCTTGGTCGGTTCATCCAGAATGATGATGTGGGGTTTGGTGGCCAGCCATTTGGCAATCACAACCTTTTGCTGATTGCCGCCCGACAGGTTGCCCAAATCCTGATCCAGACTGGCCGCCCGCAGATCAAGCCGCTGCGTGTATTCCCGCGCCAACGCGAACTCTTCGGCCATTTGCAAAAACCCGCGCCGGGTGACGGTGGGCAGCAAGGGCAACGTCACGTTCTGAAAGATTGGCAGGCCCTTGACCGCGCCCTGTCGCCCACGGTCTTCCGGCACATAGACAATGCCCGCGTTCACCGCCTGCGCGGTAGACCGGATCACCGCCGCCTTGCCATCAATCATGCAGGCACCCTTACTGGGCGTTGTGATGCCGAACAGGGATTGCATCACTTCGGACCGGCCTGCGCCGACAAGGCCGTAAAACCCAAGGATTTCACCCTTGTGCAGGGTAAAGCCGATGTCGGCAAATTCTGTCGGGTGGCTGTAGCCTGCCACGGTCAAAACGGGTGCACCCACATTATGCACGCGGGCAGGGAAAATCTGGTCCACCGGGCGGCCCACCATCATTTGCACAAGCGCACTTTCCGTCACATCGGCAATCGCACCTTCGGCCACGAATTGGCCATCGCGGAACACGGTGTAACGGTTTGCAATGTGGAAAATCTCATCAAACTTGTGGCTGATGAACAAAATGGCTTTGCCCTGCGCCCGAAGCGTTTCCACCAGTGTATATAGTTCCTGAATTTCCTTGTGCGATAGCGCCGCACTGGGTTCATCCATGATCACGACCCGCGCATCAATTGACAGGGCACGGGCAATTGCCACCAGATGTTTCGATGCAATCCCCAGGTCGCGCAGGCGCTGATCGGGGTCAAGCCTGGCGTGGATTCTGTCCAGCAGGCGCACAGCACCCGCGCGCATGGCAGGCCAGTCGATCAGCCCGAACCGCCCGCGCGGGGCATGGCCCAGCCAGATGTTTTCGGCCACCGTCAGTTCATCAAACAGCACGGTTTC
>JAYUZO010000077.1:0-14356 GCA_043751715.1 Rhodobacterales bacterium
CTCCTTGCGTGGGCAAAGCTGCCAGCGCTTTGGTCAGGCTAACATTTGATCAAAAGAGCGCAAGATCATTTGATCGAAAGAACGCAACCACGCAACTACGCCCCGCGCTTGACCAGTCGAAAGCCACGCCGTATACGCCGCATGTCTGGTGGCATTTGCTATCCGGGCCCGATTCCTTTTGGCCGCAAGCGTCTGTCCGCTTCGTCAGGCGTGGTGCAAGGGGGCGGCAAGGCAAACAGCATACCGCATCTCTGGCGGGCGCATCTGTCGGTGCGGACCCGGTTGAAGACCAAGAGCCATGCGGTGGCATCACGTCACGGGAAAACCGTGTGACATAAAGGAACTGCGATGAACCTGATCGCCCAGATCGAAGCGGAGCAGATTGCTGCGCTTGGCAAAAAGATCCCCGATTTCCGCGCCGGTGATACCCTGCGCGTTGGCTATAAAGTGACCGAAGGCACGCGCAGCCGTGTGCAGGCCTATGAAGGCGTGTGCATTGGCCGCAAGGGTGGCATGACCATTTCTGCGTCATTCACCGTGCGCAAGATTTCGTTCGGTGAAGGTGTGGAACGCGTGTTCCCGCTGTATTCCACCAACATCGACAACATCGAGGTTGTGCGTCGTGGCCGCGTGCGGCGCGCCAAGCTGTATTACCTGCGCACGCGTCGCGGTAAATCGGCGCGTATCACCGAAGATACGACCTACAAAGCCAAAGCTGCGGAATAAGGAGCGCGATAGATGAAAGCCGATACGCATCCCGAATATCACACCATCAACGTCAAGATGACGGATGGCACGATTTTCCAGACCAAAACGACCTGGGGCAAAGAAGGCGACCAGATGGCGCTGGATATTGATCCGCTGGCGCACCCGGCCTGGACTGGCGGCAACGCCAAGCTGATGGACACGGGTGGCCGTGTGTCCAAGTTCAAGAACAAATACGCCGGTCTGGGTTTCTGATCCACGCCAGTGGCGACGTGAACCGGGGCGCAAGGGAAACCTTGCGCCCTTTTTGTTGGTGCCTGACAGGTGCGCTAATCAAGCACATGGCGGCACAAGCACGCGAAAACGGACTGCACGCCTTCTTCCCAAGCCCCCCATGGCACCCTATACAGGCCGCGCGCCCCAACCGGCGCATTCTTGCTGATGGGGGTTCGGTTTGGCGCATATCATTGTGGTCGGCAACGAAAAGGGCGGGTCGGGCAAATCGACCACGTCGATGCACATTGCCACCGCCCTTGCCCGCATGGGCCACAAGGTGGGCGCGCTTGACCTTGACTTGCGGCAGAAAAGCTTTGGCCGCTATGTGGAAAACCGTGTGGCCTATAACGCGCGCATGGGCCTGCACCTGCCGACCCCCGAGTACCGCGATCTGCCCGAGGTGGACGCATCGCGCTTGGCACCCGGTGAAAACATCTATGACCAGCGGCTGTCAGCGGCGATTACGGCGATGGAGGTGGAGAAAGACTTTATCATCATCGACTGCCCCGGTTCGCACACGCGGCTAAGCCAGGTGGCGCATTCGCTTGCCGATACGCTGGTGACACCGCTGAATGACAGTTTCGTGGATTTTGATCTGCTGGCCCGGATGGATATGGAAACCGGCCGCGTCAAAGGGCCCAGCATTTATTCCGAAATGGTGTGGGGCGCGCGGCAGTTGCGGGCGCAGGCGGGGCTGAAGCCGATTGACTGGATCGTGCTGCGCAACCGGCTTGGTGCGCAACAGATGCACAACAAGCGCAAGGTGGGTGAGGCGCTTGAAGATCTGTCGCGCCGCATCGGGTTTCGCGTGGCACCGGGTTTTGCCGAACGGGTGATCTTTCGCGAGCTGTTCCCGCGTGGGATCACCGTGATGGACCTGAAGGAAACCGGCGTTGACGTGTTGAACCTGTCAAACGTGGCCGCGCGCCAAGAGGTGCGCGACCTGATGACCGCGCTTAAACTACCGGGCGTTACAGTTGAAATTTGAACAGGGTATGGACCTGCCCCTGCAGGGCAGCATGACGGCGGCCCAGCGTGTTCATGCGGGCTTCAAAACGTTCATCGACAATGTCCTTGCGGCCAAAACCGAAGCGGGCGAGCAATTTGGTCAACATGATGTTCGTCCTTCCCAGAGTGTCTTTCGTTAATCATGTTGTGCCCGCCAGTTGGGGCAGAATTTGGACAAACGCGGGGTGATGTTGCGATGGTCCATGCAGATTGGAAACAATCCGTTTCCGCATTGTGCCGGGCGAAAAGGGGGATGTGATGGCCAACCCGTTGTTTGACGCGTTGTTTGCACCGCTTGCCGCGCGCGGGGAAGCGCTGTTGATGCCGGCGGATGGGTCTTCGGTCAGCGGGCAGGCATTTCTGGCCATGGTGGCGCAGCAGGCGTATGCCTTGGCCAGTGTGGGGGTGCAGGCGGGTGACCGGGTGGCGGTGCAGGTGGCCAAATCACCGGCGGCCTTGGCAACCTATGGGGCCTGTGTGGCGCTTGGGGCGGTGTATCTGCCGCTGAACCCGGCCTATACGGCCAGCGAATTGGGCTATTTCCTGACCGATGCCACGCCGCGGGTGCTGATCTGCGATCCGGCGGTCACGGCGCCTGCCGGGCCGATTGTGCTGACGATGGATGCAGGCGGCGCGGGCGGACTGGCCGATCTGGCGGCAGATAGGCCTGCGGTCATTGATGCTGTGGCGCGCGGGGCGGATGATCTGGCGGCCCTGCTGTACACATCCGGCACCACCGGCCGCTCCAAGGGGGCGATGCTGACGCAAGGCAACCTTTTGACCAACGCGCAGGTGCTGGTGGACCACTGGCAGTTTACGCCCGCTGATGTGCTGCTGCATGCCTTGCCGATCTTTCATACCCATGGTCTGTTTGTAGCAACGCACGTGGCGCTGCTGGCGCGCGCGCGGATGATCTTTTTGCCGGGTTTCGATGCGGCGCAGGTGATGCGCCTGTTGCCGGATGCGACGGTGATGATGGGGGTGCCCACCTTTTACACGCGGCTGCTGGATCAGCCGGGTCTTGCGGCTGTTGCCAATGCACGCCGCCTGTTCATCTCTGGCTCGGCCCCACTGCTGGCGGAAACGCACCGCGCGTGGGAGGCGGCAACCGGCCACCGCATTCTGGAACGTTACGGCATGACTGAAACCAACATGAACACGTCCAACCCCTATGACGGGGACAGGCGGGCGGGCACAGTGGGCCAGCCCTTGCCGGGGGTCGAGGTGCGGATCATGGGCAAGGACGCCGTGGTGGCGGATGGCGATGTGGGCGTGATCGAGGTGCGGGGGCCAAATGTGTTTCAGGGCTATTGGCAGATGCCGGACAAGACGGCGGCAGAGGTGCGCGCGGACGGCTGGTTCATAACGGGCGATCTGGGGCGTATGGTGGATGGCTATGTGGAAATTGTGGGGCGCGCCAAGGATCTGGTGATCACGGGCGGGTTCAACGTGTACCCGAAGGAAATTGAGCTGGCACTGGATGCCCTGCCGGGTGTGGTGGAAAGCGCTGTGATCGGCCTGCCGCACCCGGATTTTGGCGAGGCGGTGTTTGCGGTCATTGTGGGGGAGGTTGAACCTGACGTGGCGCTTGCCGCCATTGCGCCGGGGCTGGCCCGGTTCAAGCAGCCCAAGGCGGCGGTGGTGGTGTCTGATCTGCCGCGCAATACCATGGGCAAGGTGCAAAAGGCCGTATTGCGCAAGACCTATGGCGGCTGGTTTGCTGGCTGAGCGCCGGGGCCAGCCCCGGACCCCGGGATATTTGGGCAAAGTTGAAAGGGTTAGTCAGTCTTGTCTGCAAGTTCGGATTCCAGAAACCGTTCGAAGGCATCCAGATCAAGCGGATCAAACTGGCCAAAGCTGCGCATCCAGACTGACGCAGTGCGCATCGCGTCGGGGTCCAGCTTGCACCAGATCACTCGCCCCCGGCGTTCACGTGCGATCAAGCGCGCCTCGGCCAGCACAGTCAGATGTTTGGAGATCGCCGCGAGCGACATGGCAAACGGTGCGGCCACATCGGTAACGGCCATGTCATCCTCCAACAGCATCGCCAGAATGGCCCGGCGCGTCGGGTCGGCCAATGCCGCAAAGATGGCGTCCAGATCGGGTGTCATGGCGGCAACCATGGCCATGGTGCGCATATTCGTCAACCATCTGGTTGAATATGCAGTTGGCAAGTAAGGCGTGTGCGCGCCCGCAGGGCAGACATCAAACACAAGCATTTCAATGCTTTGCGCTGTGCGGCTAGCCGGTTGACTTGCCCACGCACAGCCCCTAAACCACCATCAACTTCTGCAAGGGGTTACTACGCCATGTCGGATGATGCTGAACGTGCGCGGCTAGATGCGCTGACACAGCGGATTGCGGCGGCAAAGCGGGCGGTTGAACCGGTGCCCCACATGCAGAAAGACTATTCGCAGGCGCAGCTTGCTTGGCGGATGGTGATTGAACTGGTGGCCGGTCTGGGGATTGGCTTTGGCATCGGTTACGGGCTGGATATGCTGTTTGGCACGATCCCGCTGTTTCTGGTGCTGTTCATCGGCGTGGGTTTTGCGGCGGGCATCAAGACGATGCTGCGGTCGGCCCGCGAAGTGGAAGAAAAGCGCGTGGCCAAGCTGGCGGCGCAGGCAAAGGACGGTTGACGTGGCAACAGAAGAGAGTGGCGAAGGCGGCGGGCTGGTGTTTCACCCGCTGGACCAGTTCAAGATCCATCCCCTGTTCGGCGATGGTGCGATTGCATGGTACACCCCCACCAACGTAACGCTGTGGATGGGCATTGCCGTGGTCTGCGTGGTGGCCCTGTTCGTGCTGGGCACCCGTGGCCGCGAGATCATTCCGACACGCGTGCAGTCTGTGGCCGAAATGATGTATGGCTTTATCTACAAGATGGTCGAAGACGTGACGGGCCATGATGGCGTGAAATACTTTCCATACATCTTTACGCTGTTCGTCTTCATCCTGTTCACCAACTATCTGGGCCTGCTGCCGATGTCCTTTACCCCCACATCGCATATCGCGGTCACGGCGGTGCTGGGCTTTGGCGTGTTCATTGCGGTCACGCTATTGGGGTTTGTCAAAAACGGCCCGGCGTTTCTGGGCCTGTTCTGGATGAAGGACGCGCCCCTGGTGTTGCGCCCGGTGATCGCGCTAATCGAGGTGATTTCCTACTTTGTGCGTCCGGTCAGCCATTCCATTCGTCTGGCGGGCAACATCATGGCAGGCCATGCCGTGATCAAGGTGTTCGCAGGCTTTGCCGCCATTGCTGCCATCGCACCCGTATCCATTGCCGCCATCGTGGCGATTTATGGGCTTGAGGTGCTGGTGGCCGGGATTCAGGCCTATGTCTTTACCATTCTGACCTGCGTGTATCTGAAAGATGCGCTGCATCCGGGCCACTAGGGCCACCACGCAAGTCTGACCACTAACCAACCTATAACCTGTGAAGGAGAAGATCATGGAAGGCGATATCGCACAAATGGGCCAGTTCATCGGTGCCGGCCTGGCCGCCATCGGTTCCGGCGCGGCTGCCATCGGCGTTGGCCACGTGGCTGGCAACTTTCTGGCGGGTGCTTTGCGCAACCCGTCAGCAGCCGGTTCGCAAACCGCAACGCTGTTCATCGGCCTGGCATTCGCCGAAGCCCTGGGGATCTTTTCGTTCCTCGTGGCACTTTTGCTGATGTTCGCCGTCTGATCTGACGCCCTACACCTACTGATCAGGGTGCGCATCGCCAAGGTGCCACCCTGAAAACTTAAGGTCCGGCGGAGGCAACGATGGCGACTGAAGACGCAGCACATGGGGCGGCAGAGGCAAGCGGGGCAGGGATGCCGCAGCTTGATTTCAGCACGTTCCCGAACCAGATTTTCTGGCTTTTGGTCACGCTGGTCGTGATTTATTTCGTGCTGACCCGCGTGGCGCTGCCGCGCATCGGGTCGGTGCTGGCCGAACGCAAGGGCACGATCACCAATGATCTGGCCACGGCGGACGAACTGAAGCAAAAGGCAGTTGATGCCGAGCGTGCCTATAACGATGCGCTGGCCAAGGCGCGGACCGAGGCAGGCAAGATCGTGGCCGAGGCTAAGGCAGACATCCAGAAATCAGTGGATGTGGAAGTGGCCAAGGCAGATGCGGTGATCGCAGCCAAGGCAGCGGAATCCGAAAAGTCTATTGGTGAGATCCGGGCCGGGGCAGCAGATGCCGTGGCGGCGGTGGCCAAGGATACCACGGCGGCCCTTGTGGCGGCATTGGGCGGATCAGTGGATGCCAAGGCACTGGCAGCGGCCGTGACAGCGCGGTTGAAAGGGTGATGACGATGAAATTTATTCTCCCCTTTTTCGCAGTGATGGCAACGCCCGCGTTGGCGGCGGGCGACGTGTTCTTTTCACTGGCTAACACCGACTTCATCGTTCTGATCGCGTTCATCGTGTTTGTCGGCGTTTTGATTTATTTCAAGGTGCCGGGTAAAGTGGGGACGTTGCTTGATGCCCGCGCGGCACAGATCAAGGCCGAACTTGATGAGGCGCGCAACCTGCGTGATGAGGCGCGTGCGGTGCTGGCGACCTATGACCGCAAACAGAAAGATGTGCAGGAACAATCCGAACGCATCATCGCTTCGGCAAGGGAAGAGGCGATGGCCGCGGCGGCCCAAGCCAAGGAAGACCTGAAAGCATCCATCGCGCGGCGGCTGGCGGCGGCAACAGATCAGATCGCATCTGCCGAGGCTGCGGCGATCCGGCAGGTGCGCGAACAGGCGGTTGCGGTGGCTGTGGCGGCTGCGGGCGATGTGTTGGCCAAGCAGATGACGGCAGAGGCGGCGGCAGGGTCAATCGACGCGGCCATTGCACAGGTGGATGCCAAGCTGCACTGAAGAATGGCTACAGCAATATACAGGGCCCGGTGGCGACACCGGGCCTTTTTCCATGCGTCTGGGATCTGATTTGGCCAACCCCGCCCCGGACCTGATCCGGGGCTTGGTCTGTGTGATCGGATGGTGGCGCTGCCAGTTGGGCAGAGTGAAAAGCGCACCTGCACCCCCCCGCCCTTGGAATTTGAATTCAGCGGCGCGGGCTGCGCCATGTGTTGAACCACGCCCCGATCCGCCCAAAGAACCCGCCCGCACTGGCCCGTGCGGCATCGGCACGCGCATCCACCGCATCCCAAGCCTCACCCGCCTCGGCCAGGGCCGGATCAATGCTGCGCTCGCGGAACTGCGCCCACATGCGGCGCAGCATCACAAACAGGAACAGCAGAGTCATCAGCACGATGATATTCACCCAAGGGATGATGCGCGTATCGGGCCCCGCCACCGGCGCCATGCTGACCGCATTCGGGTAGATCGACATGAACGGAAACCGCCAGCCGTAATGCGTGACCGACACCCATTTGGGCGCCTCAGCGGTAGATTTCAGGTTGGTCGCCTCGGCCTGCAGGTTGGAACTGTCATACTTGAAATAGGGTGGCCAGACCCAGCCTGTATCCTCATTCCGGTACACGATCACATCGCCATCCGGAAACACCGCATCAATGAACCGAATATCGCGCGTTTCTGCCCCCTCGGCCGTGCCAGTATCGGGGCTGGCATAGAACAGCCAGTTGGCCCCCACGGTGGTCAGCCGGTTATAGGCATTGGTCACCCGCACAATATCATGCTGCGGCAGCGTGTAATGCAGGAACAGCCCCAGGATCAGCAAAAGCACAATCCGGAAACCCCATTTGAATTTGGTCAGCAAGGCCGCGCCCCCTTTATTGGTAATTCACAAGATAGATCGTGGCCGCAACCACCGTCATCGGCACCACGTAGACCAGCAGCAAAAGCTTGCGCCGCAGGCTGCCGTGGTATTCTTTCATCCCCGATTCCATAAACGCATCGCGCGTGCCTTCGATCCCGCCAGCATCAAATTCTTTTTCCAGCGTCTCGCGCCGTACTGACCGCGCATAGATTGTCACCAGCAGATAGACCACCGACAAGGCCACAAAGCCGAACACCACCAGACGTATGATCCCGATCATCGGCCTTTTCCTACCCTGCTCCATGGCCCTTCAACGGGCGCTGCGCGCGGTTTGTCATCCATGCCCGGTTCCGGCCCGAACAGCGCCTCGCGCGCGCCGGTCGTATCAACCTTATACTCACGCACAAGGAAATCTGCCACATAGCCTTTCTTGCGGTCCGACCAGCCTGCATAAAGCCGGTAGAACAGCTCTTTGTGCATGATGAACAGCTGGCGCACGTCCAGCGGTGCGAGTTCGGCCAGCAGCATGTTGACCAGATCACGGTCGGGGCCCGCCTTGGCGCGCAGGGTATAGAAATAGGCCGGGTGTTCCGAAGTGATCGTGGGCCAGTCGCCTGCGCGTTCCACCCACCGCAGCAGCGCCGCAAGGCCGAGGAATTCCTCTGGCAGGGCCGCACCGATGCGGTGAGCGATCTTGCGCAACTCCACGCGCGACGCATCGCCGATATCAAGGTTCAGGGTATCCGCCGCCTCGACCAGAATGAAATCCATCTTTTGACGCAGCACTGCAGCACCGTCCATGCCGCGCGCCTGCACGATGGGTTCCACCATCCCGTTCCGCTCCAGCCATTCGGCAATCATGTTGCGGTCGGTCAGGTTTATCACCGGCGAGATCGGCATGGCCCCCAGCGTGGCCTTGTCGGTGGCCGCGATCACCGCGGGCAGACGCGCCTCGCGGAACACATACAGGCCGCCAAACAGGCTGGTCCAGTAATTGGCCTGTGCAAAGGTCATCGCTGGCAGGTTGATCGGCACGCGGCTGATATCGCCGGTGGTTTTGGCAAGGCTGATCATATCAGCAATCAACACATCATCGCGCCAGCCATCGGGTTCCTTTTTGAAGCGTTCGATCAGCGCGGCGAGCTTGGCGGCATCGGCGACATGGCCACCAATCGTATCAGCCTCAACCGTGATCTGGCGGATATCCAGCAGTTTGGCGGCGGTGGTGACCTCATACACCGAATTCTGCAATTCCCCCGCTACAGCATCCCGCGCGGTCAAGGCGAAAAGCTGGGCCTCGTTCCGGGTGTAGAACTGCTGCAGGATACCCCATGAGGTGGAGAATTTGATGTTCAGCAGAGGGGCGGATTTTTGCTTGAGGGTCAGCAAAATGAACTGGCGGTTCATGCCATTGGGGTTGAGGTAGTGATCATCCTTGAACTCATCCCCGATTTCGGGGGAGTAGCCGGAGATATCAATGTGGAAATCCTTGAGTTTGGTTTCCTTGCCCGTGAGGTGCTTCAGGGCACGGTTATACCGGTCCACGAGTTGGGGGGAGGCAACCTCGATGAGGTTGCCGAACATGAGGCCGTGTTGGATGAGGCGGTTCATTGGGTCACCTGTCTGAGCCATCAAGGTCGTACTTCAGCCGGTCCCACTCTCTCTTGAGAATTTTTCGTGCTACTTGGGTAATTTCATAGGTGCCCTGATCTCCTTTCTTTATGGAGTATTCTAACCCCTTTCGTATCTCCAAGGACAAGGTATCGTAGTCCTCGTCCTCAGGGTTCATGCGCAAAATTACAGCAGTGGCCATTTTGACAATTTCTTGCTCAGTTTCTGGTGAGCTTTTTGATCGATGCAATTGGATTGCAGCCTGGAGCCGAACAAGTTCGCCCCGCAACTCGTTGATCCATTCCACACGAAAATCTGCAAGCTTCAATTGTTTCTGAAGAGCGCGACTTGCTTGGTTTTCTCGAAGGGCTCGTCGCGCTGAATAAAGAGCGGACAAGTAAGCTATCACACCAGAAAAGAAAGGAATGACCAATGAAAACATAAGCAACTGGTTCGAAACAAGCCATTGAGACACATCAATCAGCTTCATGATTTCGCTGCCAGATAGCGCCTCTTGGCTTCTTCGGTACAATGAAAGTCCCTTGTCATCCGCTGGATTTCGGCTTCATCCGACTTATCCGTATAGCGGAATTCGCTGTCCGCGTAGCGGTTCACCTCCTGGATCACCATCTCTACCGTGATCGGCGTTGTCAGGCCCCGGATCATCGCCAATTTCTCATCATACCCCTTGAACAGGAACAGGTCCGGCTCTGCCATCCATTCATCCGGCAGTTCAAAATCCATCGCCCGCACCTTCACGGCGTCCGTGATGTTCTTGACAGCACGTCCCGTGAACCGTTCATCCGCCGCCTGAATGGCCTTCAGATACGTCCCGATCTTGGCAATCGTATCCAGCGCGCCTACCTCTTTGGACACCTGATCCCAGACCTTCAAAAGCCCCTCTTCATGCGGCCGCCCATGCCCCTCAAAACTCGCAGCGACAGCCTTCTTGATCTCTTGTGCCGCAAACAAATCGTGGTCACCCAAGGGGATGGCGTGGTTTTTACCCAGCAGCAGCGACAGGATATCAATGTAATCTTCGCGGCTTTGCGGGCCGTCCACCAGAAACCGCGCGCCTGCCCGTTGGCGCAGGGCATCATCCACGTTCTCGGGGTAATTCGAGAACATCCCGAAGGTGCAATTGCCGCGCACCACGGTATTGGCCCCGGCAAAGGCGCCCATGAACACCGCCGTCACCTCTTGCTGGCCTGCGGATGACTGCCGGTCACCGCGCTTGCCTGCGACCTGATCAATGTCGTCAATCGTGCCGAATGAAATCACGCCGGGATCAATGATATTGTCGATAAACGCCTTGGCGTTCTGGCCGGATTTACCCTGATAGCTGTCAATCTGGTCAATCGAAAAGTTCTGATAGCGAAAGGGGTAGCCTGCGATCTGGCAATAATCGTTGATCAGCCCCGCCATCATCTGGATCAGCGTGGTTTTGCCCGTGCCGGGTTTACCATCGCCCATGAAGGTAAAGATAAAGCCGCCCAGTTCGGCAAAGGGGTTCAACCGCCGTTCAAAATCATAGGCCATCAGCATTTTTGACAGCCGCAGGGCCTGATATTTGGCGATGTGGTTTCCCACAACTTCCGATGGTTTCTTGAACTGCATCGTAAGCGCGCCACCCTTGGCGGCCTTGGCGGGCTTGAAGCCGGAGATGGTCAGGCCGTCGGCCTCCACCTTCCACGACGACCCGATATAGGCATCAAGCCGCACAGCAGTCTGGGCGCGCAGGGCGACCTTTTCCATCAGCATTTCGCAAAACGCGGCAATAGTAGCGACCAGATGCGTCTCATCGGTGGCACGTGTGCTGATGTCCTGATCCAGTTCCCACAGGGCCCCTTGCAGGGCGAGGGGTGCGTTGTCGGTAAGCACCTCATCAATGGTGCCAAGTTCAACGGTGGTTGACCCCAGATGCGGGGCCAGCAGGAATGCCGTGGCGTTGGCGAAGGTGTACAGGGTCAGCAGGGCATCGGCGGTCAGCAGTTCGGTGAATTCGGCGCGACGGGGTTCTGGCAGACGGCCTTCCAGATTGGCCTTTTTCAGCTCGCCCAAGGGGGATTGCGCGGCAAAGGTTTCGCTGATGGCAAGGGCAATGGCCACGCCGCGCCGCAGGGCGTGCAGGGCGGATGCCTGCAGGGGCGACAGCAGGCCATCGGCCAGCCCCTCAACCCGGTCAATCACCCGCACGCCGCCTGCGCGCGCGGTAGACCGTGCGGCAAGGCCGGGGATGGTGGACCGCAGGCGGGGCCGTGTGCCGATGCCAGGGCTGCGTTCCGGCGTGGCCACCTCGGAGGCTTTGCCCAGACGGGGGGCGTGGTCAAAGCCGGTCAGTAGGCCAAGGGCGGCCTCATAATGCGCGCGGATGGTGTCTTCGCGCAGTTCCATCGTATCACGAGTCGTCATGCTAACCCCTTACCTTTGCGGAATAATCCGCCCGCCATCACCCACCACAAACTTGCGCACATCGCGAAAACCGGGGGGGTCTTGTTCGACCAGCACCTGAAACGGCGCCTCGGGCAGGATGATCATGCGCTGCATGCGCGTGGCACCGGTATCGGCACCGTTCACGGCGTTCAGTTTGAAAATCTGCTTTTTGCGGGTGGAAAACCAGCCTACGTCACTGTCTTCCTCGCGGTCCGACAGCAGGTCTTCGACCGTCCAGACCAGTGCCCAATCCTCACCCGGACCGGCATTGGCAGATTTCAGCACGGTCGAGATCGGCCCCGATTGCAGGGTGAAGCTGTTGGAATACATCGGCCCCAGATGCACGCGGCGCAGGCGTTTTGGGTGCAGATCGGGAAAATCGGTGTCAAAGCCGGTGGCGATCGTCAGCAGTTTCAACCCGCCCAAGGATTGCGCCATCAGGGCCGCTTGGGCAAGCGGCCAGCGCCGGTCATCGGTGGGCAGGGGCTTTTTGCCGCTGTCCTCCACATCCAGCAGATACACGATGGGCAGGTTGACCTGCGTATCCCAAACCGCCCAATGAATCAGATACTTGCGCCGGTCGCCGACGGTTTCGACCCACTGGGCATCGGGGTCATTGCGGGCCCAGAAGATGCCGCCTTCCTTGAGGGTCTGGTAGTACATCCGCTGCGACAGGGCGTATTGCAGGGCCGTGGGAATGGACAGATCACCAAGGATCTGACGGATCATCCGGTCCTTGATTTCGGCCTCGGTTGGCCCGGCAAGGTGCTTGTCGGCCTGCTGGGCATCAACGGCCATCAGCATCAGTTCCTGTGCGACAGGAAAGCCGCTTTCGTGTCGGTCAAACGTGATGCGGGGCGCACCATCGGCACGGCCCGTCATCAGGTATTTATGCGACAGCGCACGAAAGGTGGCGGCCACCTTGCCGATATAACCGCCCAGCAGCCGCGCCTCGAGGCGGGTAAGCGCGCCTTCCTTTTCCAGTTCGGCGGCAACACGGGCCAGATGGCCGGTGATCGTGTCGAACTTGGCAAAATAGCGGCGGGCGACGAGGGTATCATACAATTCGGCGTGGTCAGCGGTGAGTTGGTCTTTGATGGGGGCGTCAGGCATCACGATCTCGGCCTTCGCCGTCTACCCAAACCCAAAGCGACATGGGGCTTGCTCCAAAATATCTGCGGTATCGGTCGTTCCCCTCAAGTGCGTAGTGGTAAAAGGATTTCTGCAACGGCCGCATAATTCCACCAATCAAGATTAAGACTGACGCCAAGAAAATTACGGCCGTGCAAGAGTTTGCCAGTGACAGGGCAAAATCTTTCTGTCCGTTCTCGGCCAATACATAAATGGCTGCAAACATGAAACATCCGAGCAGCAATGTGATCGCTCCCCATTTTCGGCTCCATCGAACCTGTTGGCTAAACCTCATTCCCCATACGCGTTCTTGTCGTGCTTTTCGACAATCGCCGCGAACCGCCGGGCAAAGCGTTCGTCCGCCTTGGCTTTTTGCTCCAGCACCTCACGCGCGAACACCATGTGTTCTTCGTGCGCCTCCAGCATGTCGGCCATTTTGGCGTTTGTCGCGGCACCGATGCCGGCCATGGCGGCTTGTGCTTCCTGATCGGTTTTGACGCCGATTTCGTTGATGCGGTGGGCCACGTCCTGCTGCTGCGCGGTCTTCAAGCTGCTGGTCAGCGCATCATACAAAACCACGCGCTGCTTGGTATCGGTCTGCAGTTTGTTGATCAGCACCATCTGCGTAGCGGCCTGATTTTGCAGGGAATCCACCCAGGTTTTGCCCTTTTCGATATAGCGTTCAAGGGTTTGGCTTTTGGCCAGTTTGACCTGTTCATCCTGCACGTAGCTGTTGAATTCCGCATTGATCAGCGCCAGTTCGGATTCCAGTTTCGTGCGCGCTGCCGCGTCCTGTTCGACGCTGATCTTGTTTTCCAGCTCGATGATTTTCGGGTCCATCGCGGCGATCTTGGCGCGCAGCGCCTCCAGTTCACCCACCGTTGTTTCGCGGTCGGTCAGGGTGGCCGACAGGTTCGCCTCAACCCGCGTTTTCTGGGTGTTCAGCAGATCAAGCTGGCTTTGCAGCAGCCGCACGATCACATCGGATTTTGCGATCAGGTCTTGCAGTTTGTCATCAATCGACGCCGTGCGCAGGCGTTCCTGGCGCATCGATTCCGACTTGGCGTTGGAGAAGAAACCGATCAGGCTTTCCATGCCGGTCTTGGACCGCATGTCATCAAAATCTTTGGAAAATCCGGTGGTTACATCATCCAGCCCCATGATCAGTTCGGCGATGTTGGCATTCATCAGGTCGGTGTGTTTGTGCACATCATCCAGCGTGGCATTTTCGATATCAATGTTCGCCTCGGCCGTGCCGATCTTGGTACGGGCGGTTTCGATCCGGCTGGTAATGTCGGAAATCTTGGATTGGGCATCAGCAACCTGACGCTGGCTTTCCTGAATCTGGGTTTCAAAATCGGCCATGGGAACCTCCTGACGGGTAACGTGATATGACATGGTGATGTAACAGGGAATTACATCGGGAAAGGGTGAAAATTTTCGTTGTGGTTATCTTTGCGGTGATGCG
>JAYUZO010000078.1:0-9932 GCA_043751715.1 Rhodobacterales bacterium
AGCGCCGGGTCTACCGGCATGTCCAATTCTGCCGGGCCCGCCGGGTGGCGCGGGCTGACAATCACCTTTGGCACCGGTGCCGCCCCCAGATGTGCCGGCCAGAACCGCCCCGGCCCCGGCACCAGACATTCGATCTTGCCAGCGGCACCCACCGCCGAAATCTCTTCCTGATAGCGGCTGCCTTCGGCGAACATGCACAACTCCAGCATCGCCCGCATGCCATTTTCAAAATCCACAATCACATAGGCATGATCCCAAATATCCGACCGCTGCCCGCCATACACCTCATCCAGATGGTTCACCGCCTGCCCGCCTGACGCCATGATACGCACCGGGTTGCAGCCCGCCACAAGGCGCATCAGATCAAAGAAATGGCAGCATTTTTCCACCAGGGTGCCGCCGGATTGGTGGTTGAACCGGTTCCAGTCGCCGACCTTTGTCAGAAACGCAAAACGGTGTTCGCGGATGGTCAGCATTTTCACGCCACCTGTCGCCGTCTGCACCGCGCGCAAAAGATGCGCCACCGGCGGCATATAGCGGTATTCCATCGCCACCCAGATCGGGGCCGGATAGGCCGCGCGCAACACGGCAAGGCGCGGTGCATCAGCGGGGTCGGTGAACAGCGGCTTTTCGCACAGGATCGGCAGGGGCCGGATGGCCGCAATCTGTTCCAACTGGGCCAGATGCAGGAAATTCGGGCTGGCAATCAGCAGGCAGTTCACCCGTGCATCGGCCAGCACCTCGGCCACCGACCCCACCATTGCCGCATCCGGCACCAGTGCCGCCGCCGCCGCACGCATCGCCGGATCGGGTTCATAAATTGCCGCAACCCCCACCCCGTCCAGCAGTGCGATATTGCGCAGATGTTCCTGCCCCATCATCCCGCAGCCGATGATCCCGTAGTGCAGCATTGCCGTGTTCCTATTTCAGACGTGCGACATAGCGCACTGTGTCAGGGTCATACCAGGTGCGCGACGCCTCAACCGATTGGCCATCCTGCGCCCAGCTGACCCGTGTGACCAGCGGCAATGGCGCACCCGGCGCATGCGGAAATGCCGGCGGGGCCCAGTCTGGCAAATGCCCCTGCCCGATCCGGTCTTCCGCCCGCGCAATCCAGATGCGCAGGCGTTGGCGGTAATACAGATACAGCGATTCCAGAAGGTCGGCCGTGGTGATGCGTTCGGCATGGGCAGCGTCCAGCCAAATCTCTTCGACCGCAGCCACCTGCCCTGACAAAAACCGCAACCGCCGGATGCGGTGCGCGTGCGTATGGGTACCAAACACCGGCAGCGCCGGGTCCTTGATGCAGCGATCAACCGAAATCACCTGTGCCGTCGGCAGGCCGCCACCATCCACCCGCTCCAGCCGGAACAGCGCATAGACCGACGCTGCATCCGCCTTGGCCCGGATATAGTTGCCAGACCCCTGCACCCGGTCCAGCAAGCCCTTTTCGGTCAAGGATTGCAGCGCCTGCCGCAACGTGCCCACCGCAATACCCAGACCCGCCGCCATATCCCGTTCCGGTGCCAGCTTTTCACCGTCCATCAACCGCCCCGCCGCAATATCGCGGATCAACAGTTCGGTGATCTGCTGATACAGCGGTAGGCTGCCCGGCCCTGCTGCCCGCCCGCCCGCTTCCCCTACCGGTACCGGTGCCTCTGATCCCGTCGCAGGTGCCGCTTCCCCCGCCATAACCGATGTCCCACACAAAATTGATATAGTATTGATCTACATCAATTCAGGTGCTACGCAAGTCCAATCGACTTGCAGTGTGAGAGAATCATGACCGTTGTTCCCGTCACCTCGGCTGATCTGCAATCCACCGAGGTGTCGTGGTTTTCCGCGCTGTGCGGTGATGATTACCGCTATCTTGGTGTGCCCGACAGCGCGCTTGCCCCCACCTGGGACCACTGCCGCAACATCGTGCTTGCGGCTGAAACGCAGGGCTTTCGCAACGTGCTGTGCCCATCGTCCTATCAGGTCGGGCAGGATGTGCTGACCTTTGTTGCAGGCATGGCACCGCTGACCACGTCCATTCAGATGCTGGCCGCCATCCGCTGTGGCGAGTTGCACCCCCTGATGCTGGCGCGCACCGTGGCCGCCCTTGACCATATGCTGAAGGGCCGCCTGACGCTGAATGTCATCTCATCCGATTTTCCCGGCGAAAAGGCCGACAGCGCCACGCGCTACCGGCGCAGCCATGAGGTGGTTGAAATCCTGCGCCAATGCTGGACGCAGGACCATGTCACCTATGACGGGCAGTTTTATACATTCGACAAGGTCAGCACCGCCCCCGCCGTGCCCTATCAGCAGAACGGTGGCCCGCTTTTGTATTTCGGCGGCTATTCCCCCGAGGCGTTGGAGTTGTGCGGCGCGCAGTGCGACGTGTATCTGATGTGGCCCGAACCAAAAGACCAGATCGCCGAACGGATGCGGGCCGCGCATGCCCGCGCCGCAGCCCATGGCCGCACGCTGGATTACGGCCTGCGCGTGCATGTGATCGTGCGCGACTCCGAGGCTGAGGCCCGCGAATATGCCGAAAGCCTCGTGTCAAAACTGGATGATGAATATGGCCGCCTGATCCGCGAGCGCAGCCATGATGCCCATTCGCTGGGGGTATCGCATCAGGCCCGCGCGCGCGCACTGGCTGATGAATTCGGCTATGTCGAACGTCATCTTTGGACGGGCATCGGGCGCGCCCGTTCAGGGTGCGGGGCGGCCATTGTGGGCTCGGCAGATCAGGTATTGTCGGAACTGGAGGCGTATCAGAACATGGGCGTGCGCGCATTTATCCTGTCAGGCTATCCGCATCTGGATGAGGCCCGGCATTTCGGACGGCTGGTCATGCCGCATCTGAACACCTGTGCCTTGCCGCAGGCCTATGGCCGGGTGCCTGCCACAACACCTGCCACACCGCTTGGCACCGGACTGCGCCGATGATGATGCACCGTGTCAGTCTTGGCCCCGTCGATGTGTCCTGCCTTGTTTATGGCATGTGGCGCCTGGGCGATGATGCCGATACCACGCTGCGCCATGTGCAGGCCAAGATCGAGGCCTGTCTGGCCATCGGCATCAGCACCATGGATCAGGCCGACATTTATGGCGGCTATACGGCCGAGGTGATTTTGGGCACGGCTCTGCGCGCAGCCCCCGGCCTGCGTGACCGGATCGAGATTGTGACCAAATGTGATATTGTCGCCCCGGTGGGCCGCCATGCCACAGCGCGGGTCAAGCATTACGATACATCCGCCGCCCATATCACCGCCAGCCTTGAGGCCAGCCTGCGTGACATGGCGACTGACCGGGTTGATCTGTTGCTGATCCACCGCCCCGATCCGCTGATGAACCACCATGACACGGGCCGCACGCTGGATGCCTTGGTGGCCAGCGGCAAGGTGCGCGCCGTGGGCGTGTCAAATTTCCGCCCCTGGGATTTCACATTGCTGCAATCGGCAATGACCACCCCGCTGGTCACCAACCAGATCGAACTTTCGCTGCACTGCCGCGCGCCCCTGACCAACGGCGATCTTGCCTTTCTGCAGGAACGCGGCGTGGCCCCCATGGCGTGGAGCCCGTTGGCCGGTGGCACGCTGCTGTCTGATGCAAGCGCTGCCTTGCGTGCGCGTATGACCGAAATCGGCATGAGCGCCGATGCCGACTGGTCGGCGGTGGCCATTGCATGGCTGCTGCACCACCCCGCCCGGATCATTCCGGTGCTGGGCACCAACACGCTGTCGCGCATCAGCGGCATTGCCGATGCCCTGCGCGTTCCGATGGACCGCCAGACATGGTTTGAATTGTACAGCCTTGCCCAAGGCCACGAGGTGCCATGATGCAGGCGGGCACCCTTGCAGCGGCGACCACCTTTGTGCCCGATGCGGCCAATGCCCGGTCGTTCCGTGATGCCTTGGGGCGCTTTGCCACCGGCGTGGCCGTCATCACCACCAACAGCGCCGCTGGCCCCATGGGCTTTACCGCCAACAGCTTTGCCAGCCTGTCGATGGACCCGCCGCTTGTGCTGTGGTCGCCTGCCCGGTCGGCCCAGCGGTTCCCGGTGTATGAGGCGGCACAAACCTATGCCATTCACATCCTGTCAGATGCCCAGCAGGACTGGTCCACGCGGTTTATCCGGGGCGGGGCCGGGTTTTCAGACCTTGCGTATGACCATAATGCCGAAGGCGTGCCCGTGCTGCCCGCAGCCCTTGCCCGGTTTGATTGCGCACGCCACGCCGCCTTTGATGGCGGTGATCATCTTATCATCGTTGGCCGCGTGCTGCGCTGCGTGGTGACCGAAGGCCTGCCACTGGTATTTGCCGGGGGGAAATACGGAAAACTGCTGCCGCCGGGGTGACCCGGTGAACACCAAGGCGGAAGGCCGCAAAAGACAGCCCCGCCGAACGACCAGATAGGGAGGAGGAAACCCATGGGTCCGATCATCGGCCTTGCGAACGGCCTTGGTGCCGTGAATGCCGCCTTGTTGGCCGTTGGCCGCTGGTTGGGGGCCACCGCCATGGGCCTGATGGTGATCGTGATCCTGTTGCAGGTGTTTTGCCGTTATGTCCTTGGCAGCGCATTGGCCTGGCCCGAAGAGGCATCACGCTTTTTCATGCTGTGGTCCACCGGCCTGATGGCCCCCACCGCCTTTCGCCGCAGCGGTTTTGTGGCCATCGACATGGTCGTGCGCCTGCTGCATTCCCGCATCGTCCTGTGCCTTGCCAGCCTGTTGATGGCGCTGACCATCATCATCCTATGGGTCGGATTGCAGCTAAGCTGGTCCGAGGTCACCGGCATCGGCGGGCGGTTCGAAACAGATTCGCTGTGGCTGCCCGTATCACTGAATGGCACCGATTGGTTCAAAACACCCAAAAGCTGGATGATGGCATCGCTTCTGGTTGGCCTGACGCTGCTGTTGCTGGTGGCGGTTGAATTGTTCCTGCGCAGCCTTGCAGCCCTTGCCGGGGCCGAAGACCGGCTGATGGAGATTCCCGAAACCATCACTTTGGGGGCCGAATAATGCTCAGCCTGTTTTTGCCCCTGTTCCTGCTGTTTCTGTTTCTTGGCCTGCCGGTGGTGTTCGGCCTGATTGCTGCCCCCGGCATCCTGTTGTGGCTGAACGGGCAGGAGCGCGACATCGTGCTTTTGTACCGCAATGTCTATGAAGGCATGAACAGCTTTCCCCTGATGGCGATCCCGTTCTTTATGCTGGCAGGCGAGCTGATGAACCGTGGCGGAATTTCCGCCCGGATCGTCGGGTTTGCGCAATCCATGGTCGGGCATTTTCGCGGTGGGTTGGCGCAGGTCAACGTCGTGGATTCCATGATGTTTGCCGGTATTTCCGGGTCTGCCGTGGCTGATGTTTCGGCCCTCGGGTCAATCATCATTCCGCAGATGGAACAAAAGGGCTATTCCAAACCCTTTGCCGCCGCCATCACTGCCGCCTCCGCCATTATCGGCCCCATCATCCCGCCGTCCGGCATCATGATCATCTATGCCTATGTCATGGGTGAAAGCGTGGCAGCGCTGTTTCTGGCCGGGATCGTACCCGGTATCCTGATCGGCATCGCCCTGATGATCACCATCAAACTGATGGCCAACCGCTATAACCTGCCCGCTGCATTGCCCAAGGCCAGCTGGCGTGATGCGGGCCGCGCAGGGTATGCCGCCCTTTGGCCCCTGCTGACGCCCGTGCTGCTGATGGGTGGCATCCTGACCGGCGTGTTCACCCCGACCGAGGCTGCCGCCGTTGCCGCCGGATACGCCTTCTTTATCTCGATCTTTGTCCTGAAAACCCTTGGCTGGGCCGATATGCCCGGCGTTCTGACCCGTGCTGGCATCACATCGGCCGTCGTTCTGCTGCTGGTGGGGGCGGCCATGGCGTTCAAGACGGTTGCCGCACTGGCGGGCACACCGCAACTGCTGGCCGATACCCTGCTTGGGCTGACGCAGAACCCCTTCCTGTTGCTGCTGCTGGTCAACCTTTTGTTGTTCATCGTTGGCATGTTTCTGGATGCCGGGCCCGCCATCATCATCCTTGGGCCTATCCTTGGCCCGATCTTTTTGCAGCTTGGCGTTGATCCTGTGCATTTTGCCATTGTCATGGTGGTGAACCTGACTGTGGGCCTGCTGACCCCGCCCATGGGGCTGGTGCTGTTTGCCACCTCGGCCGTGTCCGGCCTGCGGGTGGAAACCATCGCCCGCGCCGTTCTGCCGTTTCTTGCGGTTGAAGTATTGGTGATCCTGCTGATCACCTACATCCCCGCAATCTCGCTCACGCTGCCAAGGCTTTTTGGCTTCGTCGACTGGCCCGCACCCTGACATCAGGGCCCGGCACCAGACCATTCACCGATCACCTTAGGGAGGAAACAAGATGATCCAGACAACCTTGAAATCCGTCGCACTGGCGGCCCTTCTGGCCAGCACCATAAGTGCAGCCTTCGCACAGGATATCATGCTGCGCGCCACCGCCAATTCCAACGAACAGGACGAAGACTATGACGGTCTGGTCGTGTTCAAGAACTATATCGAAAATGCCTCAAACGGCACCATCGGCGTTGAAATTTTCATGGGCACGCAGATTTGCGCCAAGGGCGATGAATGCCTTGCCGGTGTCGCCGACGGCACGATTGATGTCTATGTGTCCACCAGCGGCGGGGCGGCCGGGCTGTTCCCCTATATTCAGGTGCTGGATCTGCCTTACCTGATGTCGGATGACCGTATCGCCGAAGAGGTGCTGACCGGCACCAACCTGACGGCGATGCTGCGCGGCCTTGCCCTGGCCGACAGCGGTGATTCCATCCGCCTGATGACCATCGGCAACACCGGCGGCTGGCGCAACTATGCCAACACGCAGCGCCGCATTGCAGCCCCCGCCGATCTGGCCGGCCTGAAAATGCGCACCGTGCCCGCCGATCTGCCCCAGACCCTTGCCACCACGCTGGGCGCTGCCCCCACGCCCATTCCATGGCCCGAACTGTTCACATCACTGCAAACCGGCGTGGTCGAAGGCACCGCCAACGGCATCACCGATATCATGTCGATGAAATTCACCGATGCCGGGATCAAATACATCACGCTGGATGGCCACAGCTACATGGGCGCCTTCTGGTGGATGAACAACAGCCGCTTCACCTCGATGACGCCCGAACAGCAGCAGATCGTGGTTGATGGCTTTTCGGCCCTGCAACAGGCCACCTTTGCCAGCCCCAAGCGCAAGGAAATTCAGGCCTATGCCGATTTCCGCGCGGCGGGTGGTGAAATCTATGTGCCGACACCCGCCGAAAAACTTGCGTTCAAAGAGGCGGTTGCCCCGGTGTTTGACTGGTTCAAGGCCAATGTCAAAGGCGGACCCGAGGTGCTGGATGCACTGAACGCCGCCGTAGCCACCGCCGAAACCGCCGTCGCCGCCGACCGCGCAGCCGAGTTGAACTGAACTGAACTGAACTGGCTGCAGGCGGCATTGCGCCGCCTGCAGCCAGCCACGCGTCCGGGCGTATCTGATCCGTCCCAGACTGTCACAAAACCTTCACTGGCGAAAATCTGTATTTCCGATATTCCGGATATATGGAAACGTATCGCGCCACCCATGCCTTCGCCACCCTTGGCCACCCCGGCCGCCTTGCCGTTTTCCGGCTGCTGATGCGGTTTGCCCCGCAAGGTGTGCGCCCGACTGAAATTGCCGTCGCCCTTGGGCTGAAACAAAACAGCCTGTCACATCACCTTGCCGATCTGGCCGCATCAGGGCTTGTGCAGGCCAAACGGCAAGGCCGGTCGCTGTTTTATAGCGTTGATCTGGACGTGACCGAGGCGTTGATCGGCTATCTTGCCCTTGATGTTGGTCGCGCGCGCGCGGATCTGATTCCATCCCTGCTTTCCCCCCTGATTGCCGCCCAAAAAGAGGCCAATGCCATGCACGACAGCGATTTTGATGTGCTGTTCATCTGTTCGGGCAACTCTGCCCGGTCGATCTTTGCCGAGGCGCTGCTGCGCGATCTGGGGCAGGGCAAATTTCAGGCCTTTTCCGCCGGCACCCGGCCCGGCAGTGCGCTGAACCCCTTTGCGCTGGATGTGTTGCAGCGCAACGGGCACACTGTGGCCGACCTGCGCGCCAAGCACCTGTCCGAGTTTCAAAAGCCGGGTGCAATCAGCATGGATTTCGTCTTTACCGTCTGTGACACGGCGGCGGGCGAAGACTGCCCGCCCTGGCCCGGCCAGCCCATCACCGGCCATTGGGGCATGCCCGACCCGGCACGCGCCACCGGCACCGATGCCGAAAAGGCGCTGATCTTTGCGCAGACCTATGGCGCATTGCGGCGGCGGATTGCGGCCTTTGTCGCACTGCCGTTTGATCAGCTGTCACGGCTGGCCTTGCAAGCCCGTGTCGATCAGATCGGCGTGGCTGATAACGCCGCAGTGCAGGGCTGATCCTATGGCCCGCATTGCCCTGAATGGCCTTGGCCGCATCGGTAAACTTGCGCTGCGCGATCTGATCGACAGGGGCGCTGGCGGTGACATCGTTTTGCTGAATGACCCGGTGGGTGACGCCGAACAGCATGCCCTGCTGATGGAATTTGACAGCGTGCATGGCCGCTGGAAAACCCCCGTCGCCCATGATGACAACGCGTTGGTGCTGAATGGCCAGCACATCCGCCTGACGCACGCCCGCACCATTGACGCGCTGCCCCTGCGCGATCTGGGCGTTGATCTGGTGATTGATTGCACTGGCGTGTTCAAGACCGCCGCCAAGGTTGCCCCCTATTTTGCGGATGGCGTCAAAAAGGTTGTCGTCAGCGCCCCGGTCAAGGATGGCGGTGCCCTGAACCTTGTCTACGGGGTGAACCATCACCTGTATGATGGCAGCCAGTCGCTGATCACGGCGGCCAGTTGCACCACCAACTGCCTGGCACCCGTGGTAAAGGTCATTCACGAAGGCATCGGCATCAGGCACGGCTCGATCACCACCCTGCACAATGTAACCAACACCCAAACCATCGTTGACAGACCCGCCAAGGACATGCGCCGCGCGCGGTCTGCCCTGCTGAACCTGATCCCCACCACCACGGGGTCAGCCACCGCCATCACGCTGATCTACCCCGAACTGAAGGGCCGTCTGAACGGCCACGCCGTCCGTGTGCCCCTGCTGAACGCGTCGATCACCGATTGCGTGTTTGAAGTGCAGCGCGAAACCACGGTGGCCGAGGTGAACGCCCTGTTCAAGGCCGCCGCTGACGGGCCACTGGCGGGCATTCTGGGGTATGAGACGCGCCCGCTGGTGTCGTGCGATTTCACCAATGACCCGCGGTCGTCGATCATTGACGCGCAATCAACCATGGTCATCAACGGCACGCAGGTGAAAATCTACGCCTGGTATGACAACGAATGGGGCTATGCCTGCCGACTGGCTGATATCACCCGCATGGTCGCGGCATCACTGTGACCGCGCCAAACCCGTTGCGCGCCTATGCCGCCGTCACAGCCGCCTATTGGGCGTTCATGCTGTCGGATGGCGCGTTGCGGATGCTGGTTTTGCTGCATTTCAACAGCCTTGGCTTTTCGCCCATCCAACTGGCATGGCTGTTCCTGCTGTATGAGGTGGCCGGCATTGTGACCAACCTTGCTGCCGGGTGGCTGGCCGCAAGGTTTGGCCTTGCCGCCACGCTGTATGGCGGGCTTGCGTTGCAGGTGGTGGCGCTGATTGCGTTGGCGCAGCTTGATCCGGCTTGGGGTATTGCTGCATCGGTGGCCTTTGTCATGGCGGTGCAGGGTGTGTCGGGCGTGGCCAAGGATCTGGCCAAGATGTCGTCCAAATCTGCCGTCAAAGTGTTGGCACCGCCGGAAAATGGCGGATTGTTCCGCTGGGTCGCCCTGCTGACCGGGTCAAAGAATGCGGTCAAGGGATTGGGCTTTTTCCTTGGGGCCGCCTTGCTGGCGCTGGC
>JAYUZO010000079.1:0-4796 GCA_043751715.1 Rhodobacterales bacterium
CACCTGCCCGCCATCCGCGCGGCAATCCGGGGCCATGAACGGCTGGCGATCACCTATGTTGATCCCTCAGGCCGCCAGTCGCACCGCGATATCCGCCCCTTGCAGCTGGAATTCTGGGGCCGGGTCTGGAACCTTGCCGCATGGTGCGACGCGCGCAACGATTTCCGCAGCTTTCGCATTGACCGGATTGTGGCCCTTACCCCCACGGGTGAGGTCTTTGCGCAGGAACCCGGCCGCACGCTCGAAGATTACCGCGCCCATCTCGCCGCCACCACTGATGCGCCCCTGCCAAACGGGTGATTCGCGCCACTTGGTTAACCCGGCCAACGCGGCATGCAAATCGGGGCGAAAGCTGGCCCCGATCTGGCTGATTGCCATACCATTAACGTCTCAATAATCAGCCCGATTAACACAGCGTTCACAATAACTTACGCAGCACTCTGGAACACGAAACACCGGTCCCTGCGGATCATCAACCACAGCACCGTCCCCGGCTTTGGCAAGAACACCCCCGGCACCGAAGCAGTCAGCGTGGCCCCGGCAAAATCCATCGCGAAATCCACCAGACTTTCGCGCCCCATGAACCGTGACCGCGTCACCGTGCCCCGCGCCGGCGTGCCATCCACCGCCGTCGGGTTTGGCCCCCGCCCGCCCCGGTCAAAGTCGATTTTCAGGTGCTGCGGGCGGATGATGATATCCACCTTCGTGCCATCCGCATGCCCCGGCGTCAGAAAATCGCCAAACGGCGTCGCCGTCAGCGCCCCCTGAACTTCACCCCGGATGATATTGATATCACTGAAAAATGCCGCCGCCTCGCGGTCTACCGGCGCGTTATAGATGTTATAGGGCGCGCCCTGTTGCACAATGCGCCCGCCCCGCATCAGCGCAATATGGTCTGCCATGCGCATCGCCTCGTCCGGTTCATGCGTCACCAGCAGCACCGCCGTGCCTTCGGCCTTCAGCAGCGCCAGCGTCGCATCGCGGATGCCGTCCCTTAGCCGATTGTCCAACCCCGAAAACGGCTCGTCCATCAGCATCACGCGCGGGCGCGGTGCAAGCGCCCGGATCAGTGCCACGCGCTGCGCCTCACCACCTGACAATTCGTGCGGGTGTTTGGACGCAAAGCTGGAAAGACCCACCTTTTCAAGAAGTTCGCCAACCCTTTTCATGCGCGTGCGTGCATCACCCAAAAGGCCAAAGCCCACATTCCGGGCCACTGTCAGATGCGGAAACAGTGCAAAATCCTGAAACATCAGCCCCACTCCGCGCGCCTCGGGCGGGGTCTGCGTCACATCCTGCCCATCAATCAGAATGCGGCCCCGGTCCGGCATGTCGACCCCCGCAATCATCCGCAGCGTCGTGGTCTTGCCGCACCCCGATGGCCCAAGCAGGCACGTCACCTGCCCCGCCTGCAGCGCCAGCGACACATCATCCACCACCGCCCGCCCGCCAAGGCGCCGGGTCACATGCTCTGCTGCCACGCGCGGACCAGTGTCCAAGGCATTCATCCGACTGATTTCATCAAGATTTGCCTAACAGTGCCGCTGCCCCACAGCAAGGGGCACACAGCCCGCAGCCCTGCCATGCTTTTGCCGCAGCGCTGTGCGACAGATCAAAAGATTGACCCCAGTTTCCCTGTGGTTGTAAGGACATACCCTGCGGACCCTTCCGGGCACCGTGTTTGAAAGCTGCCTGATGCTCGCCAATCCGCCCCCCACGCTGTTGCCCGGTCAGGCCTTTCAGGTCTTTCATGCCGATGATCTGTACGTGGCCAGCGGTGTCAATCAGGGCGATCCGCTTGATGCGCCGCACAACCTGTGTCTGGGCGATGCCTACACCCTGGTGCAACAGGCGCGCGCCGTCCGCCTGATCATTGCCCCACCGGGCAGTGGCCAGACCCAACTGGCACAGGGCACCGAAGCAGGCCACCCCGGCGATCCCGTCACGCTTGAGGCGCGCTACACCCTGATGGATCCGCAAGGCAGCCGCATCGAACTGATGGCGCTTACCTCTGCCGGCCTGCGCTTTGCCTTGCCGCTGTCGCCCATTGCACGGCGCGTGTCCTATGTTCTGCTTGATATTGATACCGCCCCGCAGGCCACGCGCCTGACCGACCTTTTGAATATTTCCTTTGCCAGCGGCACACTTATCACCCTTCCTTCAGGGCGCGCCGTTGAAATTGAAACGCTGCAACCCGGTGCCATGGTGCTGACCCGCGATCATGGCCCCCAACCCATTCGCTGGGTTGGCCGCGCCACATTGCGGGCTGTCGGTGCCTTTGCGCCTGTGGTCATTCCGGCAGGCAGCATGGGCAATGCCGGCGATCTGGTGGTCAGCCAACACCACCGCATGTTCCTGTATCAGCGCAAACGCCTGCCCGGTCTGGCCACGTCAGAACTGCTGGTGCAGGCCAAGCATCTGGTCGATGATGAGGCGATCTTTATCCGCGAAGGTGGCATGGTTGATTATTTCAGCCTGATCTTTGACGCCCACGAAATCATCTACGCCGAGGGCATTCCCGCCGAAAGCCTGATGGTAACCGAGGCCACATTGCACCGCCTGCCGCCCGAACTTGCGGCCGAGGTCAAGGCCCAGTTTCCCGGCCTGTCACACCATCAGCACTTTGGCACCGAAGCCGGGCGCGCAGCCCTGTCAGCCCTGCGATTGGGTCAAGACGTGTAAAAGAACTCTTCCTTCACGATCTTTCCATCTTTGACGTGGTATACAGCAACCTCGTTCATCTTGAAGTTCTGCCCGCTTTCCTTGTTGGTCACATCCATGCCGAAAATCACGGCAAACCGGTCATCGCCGTGCATGAACGGCCCTTCGGCTGTTGTGCTGTGCACCTCATGGTTCGCCTCCCACCAGTCATGCTTGCCGTGAATGCCCGCAAGGCCCGTGGTCGTGGCACCACCGCCCATATCAGCCGCCTCGACCGATACGGCATCGGCTGCATAAAGCAGATCAAGGTTCGCGCGTTCCGTCCCCGCCCGGCAGCCTGCAACCAGCGTTTCGGCAATCTCTTTCAGGTTCATCGCATCCTCCATGTTCATCCTTCGTTCACCATAGCAAGAATCGCCCCACGCGGCAATTGCAGCCTTGCCAGCAACACCCTATACCCACGCCCATGACAAATCAGCCCAGCCTTCCGCCCGAAGTTGCCCGCCGCCGCACATTCGCGATCATTTCGCACCCCGATGCGGGCAAAACCACGCTGACCGAAAAGTTCCTGCTGTTCGGCGGGGCCATCCAGATGGCCGGTCAAGTGCGCGCCAAGGGCGAGGCGCGGCGCACGCGGTCTGACTTCATGAAGATCGAGGCCGATCGCGGCATTTCGGTATCGGCATCGGCCATGTCTTTCGATTTCGGCCCGTTCCGGTTCAATCTGGTTGATACCCCCGGCCACAGCGATTTTTCCGAAGATACCTACCGCACGCTGACGGCCGTTGATGCCGCCGTCATGGTGATTGACGGGGCGAAAGGTGTGGAAAGCCAGACGCGCAAACTGTTCGAGGTGTGCCGCCTGCGCGACCTGCCGATCCTGACGTTCTGTAACAAGATGGACCGTGAAAGCCGTGATACCTTTGATATCATTGACGAGATTCAGGAAAATCTGGCAATTGATGTTACCCCTGCCAGTTGGCCCATCGGCGTGGGGCGCGAATTCATCGGCGCTTATGATCTGCTGCATGACCGGCTGGAAATCATGGATCGCGCGGACCGCAACAAGGTGGCGGAATCGGTCAAGATCAACGGCCTGAATGATCCGAAACTGGCCGAACATGTGCCGCCTGAATTGTTGAAGAAGCTGCTGGAAGAGCTTGAAATGGCACGCGCTTTGCTGCCCGCCTTTGACCGGGCATCTGTCCTGAACGGCTCCATGACGCCGATCTGGTTCGGCTCGGCGATCAACTCCTTTGGCGTGAAAGACCTGATGGAAGGCATTGCCGAATACGGCCCCGAACCCCAGCCGCAAACCGCAATGGAACGTCAGATCGGCGCAGATGAAAACACCGTTGCGGGCTTTGTGTTCAAGGTGCAGGCCAACATGGATGCCAAACATCGTGACCGCGTGGCCTTTGTGCGCCTGGCCTCGGGGCATTTTCAGCGCGGCATGAAGCTGATGCATGTGCGCAGCAAAAAACCGATGGCCATCGCCAACGCGGTGATGTTTCTGGCCGCCGACCGTGAACTGGCGGAAGAGGCATGGGCCGGCGATATCATCGGCATCCCGAACCACGGCCAGCTGCGCATTGGCGATGCGCTGACCGAAGGTGAGATGCTGCATTTCACCGGCATCCCGTCCTTTGCGCCGGAACTGCTGTCAGGCGTTCGGGTGCTTGATCCGATGAAGGCCAAGCATCTGGAAAAGGCGCTGATGCAATTCGCCGAAGAGGGTGCGGCCAAGGTGTTCAAACCGATGATCGGGTCAGGCTACATCGTTGGTGTTGTTGGACAATTGCAGTTTGAGGTGCTGGCCAGCCGGATCGAACAGGAATATTCCCTGCCCGTCCGGTTTGAACCCAGCCAGTTCACATCCGCCCGCTGGGTGGCCGGGCCAAAGCCTGAACTGGAAAAATTCACATCCGTCAACAAAGGCCATATCGCCATTGATAACGACGGTGACCTTGTCTACCTCACCCGCCTGAAATGGGATATTGACCGGATCGAACGGGATTATCCGGACCTGCGGCTGACGGCGACCAAGGAAATGATGGTCTAACCGACCTTCCTTTTTGCTCTTTCATCTGTCCACAAATATCCCACGGGGGTGCGGGGGTGTGTAACCCCCGCGC
>JAYUZO010000080.1:0-56184 GCA_043751715.1 Rhodobacterales bacterium
TTTGCGCCGTCAAGGTTGCCCGTGGGTTCATCGGCCAGCAAAATCGCCGGGCGCGGGGCTGCGGCGCGGGCAAGGGCCACGCGTTGCTGTTCGCCCCCCGAGAGCTGGCTGGGGTAATGGTGCATGCGGCTGGCCAGCCCCACCGTGGCCAGTTCCGCCTCGGCCCTTGCAAAGGCATCGGCGTGGCCTGCAAGTTCCAGGGGAACGGCCACGTTTTCCAGCGCTGTCATGGTCGGGATCAAGTGAAACGACTGGAACACCACGCCCATCTTGTTGCGCCGGAAGCGCGCCAGCGCATCTTCGTTCATCGTCGTCAGATCATGGCCAAGCGCGTGGATGGACCCGCCAGTCGCACGCTCGAGGCCCCCCATCAACATCAGCAAGGATGACTTGCCCGAGCCTGATGGCCCGATCAGCCCCACAGTCTCACCCGGCTGGACAGTCAGGCTGATCCCCTTCAAGATTTCCACGGGTCCGGCATTGCCGGCCAGCGTCAACCGCGTATCTTTCAGGTTCAACACAGGGTCTGTCATGAAATTTCTGTCCTTTTTCGCGCGATCTGTTCGATATGGCGCATTCCGGGCCGCGCGCAACGGCCTTTTGCCGTTCATTTTGTCGTTATCAGCAGTGGTGGCCGAACCGGTGACGATTGTGGCACTGGGGGACAGTTTGACGGCAGGTTACGGATTGCCGGCGGAAGATGGATTTGTGCCGCAGATGCAGGCGTGGCTGGATGCGGCAGGGGCCGAGGCGGTGCTGCTGAACGCAGGCGTATCTGGCGATACGACGGCGGGGGGGGCATCACGGCTGGATTGGGCGCTGACGCCAGATGTGGATGCGCTGATCGTGAACCTTGGCGGCAATGACGTGCTGCGCGGCATTGATCCCGGCGAGGCGCGGGGCAATCTGACCATGATCATGCAGGGGGCACGCGCGCGGGGCCTGCCGGTGCTGTTGGTGGGGCTGCGTGCACCGGGCAACTATGGCGCGGATTACCGCGCGGCGTTTGATGCGATTTATCCGGATTTGGCGCAGGGGTTTGGAGCGGGGCTGGTGCCCAACTACTTTTCGCCGCTGATCCTGACGGGTCAGGGGATTTTCGACCCCGCACTGATGCAGGCGGATGGCATTCACCCCAACCGCGCAGGCGTGGCAGCGGCGGTGGGGGCGATGGGGCCTGCGGTGATCGACCTGATCGGCCGGACAGGCGGCTGAGTGCGGATGCCTGCGGCGCGGATGTTTGGGCAAAGATGAAATTGCTGTCTCAGGGGGCCTTGGCATCGGGATTGGTGAATTCAGTCTCGATGATGATCTTGACCGCATCACCCACCCCGAATTCCGTCCCCGGTGCCGGGATGCCAAAGCCGATGCCGTAAGATCCACGCAGCAGGCTGCCCGTGGCGGAAAATCCGATGCGTGCGCCTGAGGGGTCAAAATCCGTCACGCCATAGCCGCCATTATACGTCACCTGCAGGGTGACCGGCAACGTCACCCCGTGCATGGTCAGATCGCCGGTCACATCGGCGGCCTCCTTCCCCGTAAGGATCACGCGGGTGCTGGTAAAGATGATTTCGGGAAATTGCGCGCTGTCCAGAAACTCTGCCCCAGCAATCACCGCGTTGAAATCGACTGCCGGGTCGGGGTAGTGCGTTTCAACCGAGGCCGGGTTGACCGAGGCGACAAGGGTCATGCTTGCAGGATTTTCCGGATCAAAGGTCAGCGTCGCGTCCATGTCGGTAAACAGCGCCGTGTAATTTGACATGCCCAGATGGCTGACCTGAAACAACAGCCGCGTATGGCCACGGTCCAGCCTGTAGGTGCCCGCAGGCGGCGTGGGCAGATCTTGTGCCAGTGCGGGTGTGGCAAACAGCAGGGCAAGGGTCAGGGCGCGGAACATGGGCAAACTCCGGTCAGGTGCATGACCATCGCGCCGGGCGGTGATTTGGTCAACATCCCCTCTGGCACTCAGGCCGGAAAAGCGTGAACCTGCGCGCAGGCAAGGCGGGGGCGGCAATGACAGTGCAGGATGATCTGGTGGCGGTCGTGGGGGCGGGCCATGTTCTGACAGGGGCTGACAGCGAACGCTACCGGCGTGACTGGACCGGAAAGTTTACAGCCAACCCGGTGGCCGTGGTGCGGCCCGCTGATACGGCAGAGGTGGCCGCCTGCCTGAAGGTGGCTGCCGCGCACGGTGTGGCGGTGGTGCCGGTGGGCGGGCTGACCGGCATTGTCGGCGGGGCGATGACGGATGGCGGGCTGATGATCAGCGTCGAACGCCTGAACCACATCCGCGAGGTGCGCAGGGATGCGCGTTTGGCAGTGGTTGAGGCGGGTGTGGTGCTATCGCGCCTGCATGAGGCGGCGGCGGAACAGGGCCTTTACTTTCCGCTGTGGTTTGGCGCGCGGGGCTCTGCGATGATTGGCGGGGTGCTGTCCACCAATGCGGGTGGGTCGAATGTGCTGCGATACGGATCTACGCGCGCTTTGTGTCTGGGGCTGGAGGTGGTGCTGGCCGATGGCCGCGTGCTGAACCTGATGACCCAGTTGCACAAAGATAACTCGGGCTATGATCTGCGCGATCTGTTCATCGGGGCCGAGGGCACACTGGGCATCATCACAGCCGCCGTGATGAAACTGGTACCAGCCCCGCGCGCCTATGCGACGGCCACGCTGGCCATGCCATCGGTGGATGCGGCACTGGGCCTGCTGAACCGGTTGCGCGATGCCAGTGGCGGGCTGGTTGAAGCGTTTGAATACATGCCCGACACCTATATGCGCCGCCTGCGCGAGGCGCGGCCCGATATCCGGCAGGCCTTTGATCCGGCCCCGCCGGTGACGGTACTGGTGGAACTGGGGGCGGTGGCGGCCAAGGAAAGCGATCCGGGCCCTGACGGGCGCGTGCCGCTGGTGGCCCTGCTGGAAGATGTGCTGGGACCGATGCTGGCGGATGGCACTTTGCTGAATGCCGAAGTGGCACAGACCGAAGGGCAAAGGCGTGCCATGTGGGAACGCCGCGAACTGGCGGCGGAAATCACCTATGCGCGCAAACCGGTGATTGATACCGATATCAGCCTGCCGCTGGACGCGATCACCACGTTTCTGGCGCAGATTCACGCCGATCTGCCGGGGCTGGACATAGGGGCGGAAACCTTTGCCGTGGGGCATCTGGGCGACGGCAACCTGCATTTCACTGTCTTTCCAACGCGGGATGATGCGGTGCTTTCTGACCGTGTGGTCAACCGGATTGAGGATATCGTGGCATCCCTTGGCGGCAGTTTCAGCGCCGAACACGGCGTGGGCCTGTCAAAAAAACCATCCATGGCGCGGCAGAAAGACCCGGTGGCACTGGATGTGATACGGGCGTTGAAGCACGCACTGGACCCGGACAACCGGATGAATCCGGGAAAGATATTGCCCTGACATGCTGACGCCGTTTCTTGAAGACCGCGTGCTGCGCACCGCCGCACTGGTGATGCTGCTGTATGGCGCGGCGCTGTCGGCCATGGGGGCCTACCTTTCCACGCTTGGGATCAAGGTGTTCGGGTTGGGTGAGGCGGGCTATGCGGCCGTGCTGGTGGTCAGCACGCTGCTGTCGGTGACCACGTCGGTGCTGCTGGGCATCAGGGCCGATCAGACCGCGCGCAGGCGGGGCATCATGCTGTCGTCGGTGGCCGCTACCTTGGCCGGGTTTTCGCTGATGGTGGTGGTACCGGGGCCGGTCACATTTGTGCTGGCGCATGCGCTGATTTTGCCGCTGGGTGGGGCGATCTGGGGGCAGGTCTTTGCCACGGCGCGGCAGGCATCGGGGCGGTATGATGCGCCGGTGCGCGACAGCAACATGGCGGTGATCAGGGCCATTTTCGCGCTGCCCTTTGTGATTGTGCTGCCGTTGTGGTCGGTGGCCCTGCTGGCCGGTGTGGCGGTGACGTGGATCTATCCGGTCGCCATGCTGCTGACCCTTGCGATGGCGGCGCTGTGCTGGCGTGACTGGCCGCGTGATGGACAGGTGGCCTGGGAAGACCGCGCATCGGGCCTGACGCTTGCGGCGGCTTTGGCAGAACTGGCCGACAGGCGCGTGTCATAGCGGTTGGTGGCACTGGGGGCGGTCAATGCGCCGATGACAGTGTATCTGGTGATTGCGGGGCTGGTGTTTTCCGAGGCGGCAGGGCGCGGTGCCGCCGATACGGCGCTGTATGTCGGGCTTATTGCGGGGTTGGAGGTGCCGGTAATGCTGCTGTTGCCACGGCTGGCGCGGGGCGCATCGCGCACGGCGTTGATTGCGGGCGGCGTGGCGCTGTACGGGGTGCATGTGCTGCTGCTGCCATGGATCGCGGCCAGCAATTGGGTCTGGCTGCTGGTGGTGCCGGGGGCGGTGGGCGGGGCGGTGATCCTGCTGATGCCGATGGCCTATGTGCAGGATCTGTTGGCCGAACGGCCGGGCACGGGGGCGGCGCTGATGGCGCTGCAACGGGTGATCGGCGAGGTGCTGGCAGCGCTGTGTTTTGTCATCGGCACATGGATTGCGGGTTACGGGCTGGTGGCCATGCTGGTGGTGGTGGTGGCACTGACCGGGGCGCTTTGGCTGTGGCGGGCCGACAAGGCGTAAGGGGCGAAAGGGTGGATGGGCAGTATTGCCCATCCTACGTGGCGGATCAGACGCGTGAAAAGCGGTTCAGCACCGCAACCAGCACAATGCCGTACAGCGTGTGCCCCACGAGTGCGACCCAGGTGATGCCGCTGAACCCAAGGAAAAACGGCAGTCCCGCAATGGCAGTGATGCCACCAATGGCAAACATCCACAGCCCCGCGCCATAGAGCGTGGCGGGGATGATCCAGTTTGTCTGGCCGATCACGCGCTGCCAGACCGGGTTGAAGATGAACAGCCAGCCGATGGGATAGCCGATCAGCCCGACCAGATAGAAATGCATGAAATACCCAGCGAAATCGCCGCTCGGCAGGCCCAGTGCGCCTAGCAGGCTTTTGGCCAGACCGTGGGGCGACAGGTTGGCAAAGCCCAGACCGGGGCTGATGATCTGCCCCCAGAAATCAAATGCCATGGTGGCAAACATCCCGGCTGCGCACATTGCGCCAAGGGTTTGCAGGCTGAGGGCAGGAAGCCGGGTGGCGGCGATAGCAGACATGGGTGTGATCCTTTGGGTTGTCATGTCCGCTGGTTAGCACTGGCGTTTTGATTGGCGAAACCAAACTGCGGTTGGTCAACCAGACGTGCGATTTGTTTCAAAAGGTGATTTGCGCGGCAAGCCGGGGCCTGCGGCGCGGATATTTGGGCAAAGTTGAAATGGATATGGTCATCATGGCGGGCGGCGCGGCAGACTTGAAAGCGGGTTTTAGGGTGCGCGAGGCCGAGAGCTGCGGCAAGCGGGAGTTCGACAAAGATTTTTGCAACACAAGTGTCAGCGGCAATCAGGCGGATAAGGGAGGCAGTGCGGAAGGCATCAAGCGGGTTCAGGTGGTTGGCCGGGCAGGTTTCGGGGGGCAGGGTTTCAAACGCGAAACAGCCAAGGGCGGCGCGGGTTTTGCCGGGTAGATAGGGCCATCGGGGGCGGAGTCTTATAGGGCCAGATCCAGCGTTTCGCCATCACCATGCGACAGATGCGGGATCACCAGCATGCCGGTCAGGAAGGGAAAGCTGCCATCTAGCGCAAGGGTCGCACTGCCGGGCTGCGCGGCTGCCATGTGCGCTGCGGCATCGTTGGCAACGGCAGCCAGATCAGCGGTGACATATTGGCGGTTCAGCGCGCAATACAAGGCCGATTGCATGCGCAATGGTTCACCAAAGCAGGGCAGCGCAGTGCGCCGGCCAAGACTATAGACGGCGGAACACAAGCGCGATCAGCCAAGCGATGCCGCCCAGTCGTGACAGCAGGGTAAGCATGACTATCAGCACGGCATGGCGGGTGGCGCGGATCATACCGCGTTCCGGCGCACCCACCACCAGCCCCGCAAGCCTGATACCGCCATCAGCATGACGATGGCCTGCAGTGGAACGGCCCACAGCGCGCCAACCCACAGGGAAAGCACTGCATTGCCAAGGATGATTATGGCCGCCACAGGGGCCAGCGCGGCAACCTCGCGCCGCAAGGCAAGGCCGATCACCACCAGCACCGCGCCTGCGACAATAGTGACAGCTGCCGGGATGGGTTTTGTGACCGCAATATCATCCATCGCGGCAACTGTGCCCACAGCGACCACGGCAAACAGCACCGACAGCCGCCCCAGCAAAAACACCGGCAACCCCGCCATGCGCACCGCAAGCATGGCGCTGTCACGGTCGTTCACCCGCGCCCTTGGCCCGAAGTCAGCCATAATGCGCCACGGGCGTGCATGCGATGGCCCCCACATTCAGCAAACCGCGTGCCGTGATTGACGGGTTCACGATATGCGCCTTGTTGCCCATGCCCATCAGGATCGGCCCCACCTCCAGCCCGCCTGCCTTCATCTTCAGGATGTTGCGCACGCCTGACGCCGCATCGGTGGAGGCGAAGACCAACACATTCGCCTCGCCCTGCAGGCGCGAATTCGGGAAAATCCGGTCGCGCAGCGCCTGATCCAGTGCCGCATCCACGTTCATCTCACCTTCATAGCAAAAGTCCGGCTCGCGCGCATCCAACAGTTCCAACGCGGCCCGCATCCGAATGGCATTCGCTGTATCCATGTTGCCAAACTGGCTTTGCGTGCACAGCGCAATCTTTGGCGTCAGGCCAAAGCGCCGCACATGACGCGCCGCCCCGATCACCGTTTCCATGATCTGCTGTGGCGTCGGTTCCGCGTTGATATGCGTATCGGCCACAAACAGCGGCGCATCCTCCAGGATCATCAGCGAAAGTGCTGCCACCGGATGCAGACCATCGCGCGCCAGAATTTGCCGCACATAATTCAGGTGCCACAGATACTGCCCGAATGTGCCGCAGATCATGCTGTCGGCCTCTTCCCTGTGCACCATCACCGCTGCAATCGCCGTGGTATTGGTGCGCATCACTGCGCGGGCAATATCCGGTGTCACACCGCGCCGGTCCATCAGTTCGTGATAGGTGCCCCAGTAATCGCGGTAGCGCGGGTCATTCTCCGGGTTGACCAGATGAAAATCGCGCCCCGGCCGGATCGGCAGGCCCGCCCGTTCGCAGCGCGCCTCTACCACCTCGGGGCGGCCGATCAGGATGGGCAGGTCGGTCGTTTCCTCCAGCATGGCATTGGCCGCGCGCAGCACGCGTTCATCTTCACCTTCGGCAAATACAATCCGGCGGCTGGCAAGCTTGCTGGCCTCAAACACCGGGCGCATCAGCAGCGCGGATTTGAACACCGACCCATCCAGATCACGCTTGTACGTTTCCAGATCGGCAATCGGACGGGCGGCAACGCCGGTTTCCATGGCGGCCTTTGCAACAGCACTAGCCACAACCCCCATCAGGCGCGGATCGAACGGTTTCGGGATCAGGTAATCTGCACCGAATTGCAGCGTTTCACCGCGATAGGCCGCCGCCGCCTCGGCACTGGTTGTCGCGCGCGCAAGCGCTGCGATACCATCAATACAGGCAAGTTCCATTGCATCGTTGATCGTGGTCGCCCCGCAATCAAGCGCACCCCGAAAGATGAACGGAAAGCACAGCACGTTATTGACCTGATTGGGAAAATCAGACCGTCCCGTGGCGATGATGGCATTCGGGCTGGCGGCACGCGCGGCCTCGGGCAGGATTTCGGGCGTGGGGTTGGCAAGGGCAAAGATGATGGGCGCAGGCGCCATGCTGGCCACCATATCCGGCGTCAACACGCCGGGGCCTGACAGGCCAAGGAACAGATCCGCGCCATGGATCACATCCGAAAGGGTGGCAGGGGCGCTGCCTTGGGCAAAGGCCGCCTTTTGCGGCGTCATCTGCGCGGTGCGGCCCGCATAGACCAGCCCCTCAAGATCGCACAGCCAGATGTTGCTGCGCTGCACGCCCAGTTTCACCAGCATTTCAAGGCAGGCAATGCCCGCCGCCCCGCCCCCGGTTGACACCACCCGGATATCGGCAAAGCGCTTGCCCGCCACGATCATCGCGTTGGTGGCCGCAGCCCCAACCACAATCGCAGTGCCATGCTGATCATCGTGGAATACCGGGATCTTCATCCGCTCACGGCACAGCCGTTCGACCACAAAACAATCCGGCGCCTTGATATCTTCAAGGTTGATCGCCCCAAAGGTCGGCTCCATCGCGCAGACAATCGCCGCCAGCTTTTCCGGATCAGGTTCGTTCAACTCAATATCAAAGCAATCAATGTTGGCGAATTTCTTGAACAGAACCGCCTTGCCCTCCATCACCGGCTTGGATGCCAGCGCGCCGATGTTGCCCAGACCCAGCACCGCCGTGCCATTGGTGACCACCGCCACTAGGTTGCCCCGGCTGGTATAGCGGCTGGCCGTCGCAGGATCGGCCTTGATTTCCAGACAGGCCTCGGCCACACCCGGTGAATAGGCGAGCGCCAGATCGCGCCCGTTGGCCAGCGGCTTGGTCGCCCGGATTTCCAGCTTACCGGGGCGCGGAAATTCATGATAATCCAGTGCCGCCTGCCGTGCGTTCTCACTCCGAGATTCGTCCATTTCGCCCCCGAAAATATAGTTTAAGGTTAAACTATCTCTTAATCACCTGTCATACCAGACCATGCCACGCGCTGACTTGCAAATCCTGCGGCACATCTTACCCTGTCAGTCTACCGTGCCTGCGCAGAACCGAAAGGCCTCCCATGCAGAACATCCGTGCCGAGGCACAGCTATCCACGCAGGACCTGCGCGGCGATCTGGGCTTTTTCACCAAAACGCTGGGGTTTCGGTTGGACCGCATCTTTCCCGCCGACGATCCGCGCATCGCCGTCATGTCTGGCCATGGCCTGCGCCTGCGCCTGACCGTGGGTGGGGGCCCATCGGGCTGCCTGCGCATTCTGGCCGATGATCCGGTGCTGATTGCGGGGAGTGAAACCACACTGCACGCCCCCGGCGGCACGACGGTTCTGATCGAACCGCTGGATCCGCCGCTGATCCAGCCGCCCACCGAACATGCCTTTGTCGTGCGCCGCCTTGTCGATCAGGCCCCGTGGGTGATTGGGCGCGCGGGTATGCACTACCGTGATCTGGTGCCCACACGCCTTGGTGGCGCGATCATCGCCAGCCACATCCGCATCCCCGATGGCGGCCCGGTGCCGGATATGGTGCATTTCCACAAGGTGGGATTCCAGCTGATCTTCTGCATCAAGGGCTGGGTCGATGTGGTTTATGAAGATCAAGGCCCCCCCATGCGCCTGACGGCGGGTGATTGCTTTATCCAGCCGCCCGAAATCCGCCACCGTGTGCTGCTTGCCAGTGACGGCATCGAGGTGATCGAAATTGGCGTGCCCGCCGAACATATCACTGAAATCGAACATGGAATGGAGTTGCCCACCCCCGACCTGCGCCCTGATCGTGAATGGCAAGGCCAACGTTTTGTGTTCAATCAGGGCGCACAGGGCACTTTCACCCCCCACCGCATCCCCGGTTTTGTGGCGCGCGATACCACGATCAACGCCAACACGGGTGGCACAGCCTCTGTCTTGGTCCTCCGCCCCACAGGCACAGCTCCTGCGACTACCCATGCCGGCGATATCCTGTTCACCTTCGTCATGTCCGGTGCGATGACCCTTGCAGGCGAAGGCAGCCCCCCCACCCGCCTGACCGCAGGTGATGCCTTTGTCATCCCCCCCGGCCTTGCCACCCGCTATGCTGACACCACCAATGATCTTGAACTGCTCGAAGTCTCCCTTCCCGGAAATCCCGTTACCACAACCCTCTGACCCCATTTTTGGCCCTCAAATATCCCGGGGCGCGAAAGCGGTTGCGCCACCGGTTCAAGAAACCGCTGGAGCGGGGGGCTGGCCCCCGGTTCCGCAGCCAACCAAAGGACGCACCATGACATTGCTCGAGGCCGCCACCGCCATCCGCCCCCGCGCCTATGCGCCCTACAGCCGCTTTCAGGTGGGGGCCGCCATCCGCAGCACATCGGGGGCCATCTATCAGGGTGTGAACGTTGAAAACGTCGCCTACCCCGAAGGCACCTGTGCCGAAGCCGGCGCAATTGCCGCCATGATCGCCGCCGGTGATACCCGCATCGCCGAGGTTTGTGTGATTGCCGACAGCCCCGCCCCCGTACCCCCCTGCGGCGGCTGCCGCCAAAAGATTGCCGAATTTGCTGACCCAACGGTCAAGGTCACGCTTTGCACGACTGAAGGAGCCAGCCTGACCATGACCGTGGCAGACCTGCTGCCGGGCGTGTTTACCGCAGCCCATATGGCACGCGTGTGACAGACCCCCGTGCCGTGCTGGAGGCCCTGCGCGCAGGGGCAACCCCTGCGCCGGGTGCGATTGCGGCCTTTGCGCAGGGTTTGGCAGATGGCACGATCAGTGATGCGCAGGCCGGGGCCTTTGCCATGGCGGTCTGCATGCGCGGCTTGGGCGAAGAGGGCCGCATCGCCCTGACCCGCGCCATGCGCGACAGCGGCCATGTGCTGACATGGGATCTGCCCGGCCCGGTGATTGACAAACACTCCACCGGGGGCATCGGTGATTGCATTTCCATGATCCTCGCCCCCGCACTTGCCGCTTGTGGGGCCTATGTGCCCATGATCTCGGGGCGCGGACTGGGCCATACCGGCGGCACGCTGGACAAGCTGGAATCGATCCCCGGCTTTCGCACCAGCCTGACGGAAACCCAACTGCGCGGCCAGTTGAAGGACACCCGCCTTGCCATCGTCTCGGCATCGGCTGACATCGCACCTGCCGACCGCCGCCTGTATGCCATCCGTGATGTGACGGGCACGGTGGCGAGCATTGATCTGATCACAGCCTCCATCCTGTCCAAGAAACTTGCAGCGGGGCTGGAGGCGCTTGTACTGGATGTCAAATGCGGGTCAGGCGCGTTCATGAAAACCATGGCCGACGCGGAAGATCTGGCGCGCGCACTGGTCAGCACGGCGCAAGGTGCCGGCTGCATGACATCGGCCCTGATCACCGATATGAGCCAACCCCTGGCCACGGCGGCAGGCAATGCGTTGGAGGTGATCGAGGTGATGGAAACGCTGACCGGCACATCGGTAAACGCGGCCCTGTGGGATCTGACGGCAGCCTTGGGCGGTGAGGCGTTGGCCCTGGGTGGCATCGCGGCAGATACGGCGGATGGCGAGGCGCGCATCATCGCGGCACTGGAATCGGGGGCTGCGGCAGAATATTTTGGGCGGATGGTGGCAGCACAGGGCGGGCCTGCCGATTTTGTGGAACGCTGGCCGGACCGGCTGCCATCGGCACCAGTGATGCTGGAAATTCCGGCGCTGCACGACGGCTATGTCATCGCGATTGACGGGCAGGCCTTGGGTCAGGCGGTGGTGCATCTGGGCGGCGGGCGACTGCAGATGGCAGACCGTGTGAACCCATCGGTCGGCCTGTCTGATCTGGCGGGGTTGGCCGAAGATATCGGAGCAGGTGTGCCGCTGGGCATGGTCCATGCCGCAACCGAGGCGCAGGCCGAAGCGGCCATCCGCGCTGTGCAAGCAGCCTATGTAATGGGTGACGCCGCGTTGGAAGAACCGCCACTGATCTGGAAAAGGATCGCGTAATGGCCCCGCAGGTTGATCGGCGCGCCTTTCTGATCGTGATGGATTCCGTGGGCTGTGGCGGTGCGCCCGATGCCGCTGAATTTGGCGATGCCACCCACAGCGATGCAGGGGCCAATACGCTGGGCCATATCGCAGCCGCTTGTGCGGCGGGGCGTGCGGATACAGGGCGCGCAGGGCCGTTGCACATGCCGCATCTGGCAGGGCTGGGCCTTGGGCAGGCGGTAACCTTGGCCAGCGGGGCGATCACCGGATTGGATTTGGCACCGACCGGGCGTTGGGGGGCTGCAACCGAAGTATCGCGCGGCAAGGATACGCCGTCGGGGCACTGGGAACTGGCAGGCGTGCCGGTGCCATGGAACTGGACGTATTTCCCCGACCGTACCCCTGCCTTTTCTGATGATCTGGTGGCACTTGTCTGCCGCCTTGCGGGCACCGATGGCATCCTTGGCAATTGCCATGCGTCAGGCGTGCCGATCATTGAGGAACACTGCGCAGCCCATATCCGCACCGGCTGGCCGATCTGTTACACATCGGCTGACAGCGTGTTTCAGATTGCCGCGCATGAGCAAAGCTTTGGGCTGGACCGCCTGCTGCACCTGTGCGCCGATCTTGCCCCCCACCTGCACGCCATGAAGGTGGGGCGCGTCATTGCGCGGCCATTTACCGGCAGCCCCGGCAATTTCAAACGCACCGCCAACCGGCATGATTATGCGATTGATCCACCCGCACCCACCCTGCTGGACTGGGTGCAAGGCGCGGGGCAGACCACCCATGCGGTCGGCAAGATTAGTGACATCTTTTCAATGAAGGGCATCGATCATTTGCACAAGGGCAAGGATGATATTGCACTTTTCGAACATCTTCTCGCACTTCAAGCGAGTTCATTGTCCCGATCCTTGATTTTTGCGAACTTTGTAGAATTCGACAGCCTGTATGGCCACCGCCGCGATGTGGCGGGTTACGCCCGCGCTCTGGAATGGTTTGATGCCCGCGCAGGCGCGTTTCTGGCCGGAATGCGCCCCGGCGATCTGGCGATTTTCACCGCCGACCATGGCAATGATCCCACATGGCACGGCACCGACCACACGCGCGAACGTGTGCCCGTGCTGATGGCGGGTGCGGGTGTGGGGCCACTGGGCCATTGTGCTTTTGTTGATGTGGCGGCCACTGTTGCCGCTTGGCTGAATGTGCCGAACCTTGGCCCCGGAAGGACCCTGCTGTAAATGCTGCCCAAAATCGAACTTCACCTGCATCTGGAAGGCGCCGCCCCGCCCGCCTTTATCCGCGATCTGGCCAAGCGCAAACATGTAGATATCGCCGGAATCTTTAACGAAGACGGCGGGTACAGGTTCACCGATTTCTGGGATTTCCTGAGAGTGTACGAAGCGGCCACGTCGGTGCTGACCACCGCCGAAGATTACCATCGCCTGACCCTTGCCGTGCTGGAGGAATCCGCCAAAAGCGATGTCATTTACGGCGAAACCTTTCTGTCGCCCGATTTCTGCGGCGGCCGCGATGTGGGTGCGTGGCACGAATACCTGCATGCCATCCGCGAGGCCGCCGATATCGGCCAGCGTGACATGGGTATCACCCTGCGCGGCATCATCACCTGCATCCGCCATTTCGGCCCCGACAAGGCGCGCCAAACCGCGCGCTGTGCGGCGGAAACGGCAGGGGACTGGATTGTGGGGTTTGGCATCGCGGGTGATGAAAAAATGGGTCAGCCCAAGGACTTTCACTATGCCTTTGACATGGCGCGCGAGGCGGGCCTGCAGATCACCGCGCATGCAGGCGAATGGGGCGGGCCGGAATCGGTGCGCGCGGCGATTGCAGATCTGAACCCCACCCGCATCGGCCACGGCGTGCGCGCGATCGAAGATCTGGCACTGGTGGATGAGATTGCCGAAAAAGGCATCGTGCTCGAGGTCTGCCCCGGTTCCAACATCGCCCTTGGCCTGTATCCCGACTGGCGCGCGCATCCGATTGCAGAACTTGACCGGCGCGGGGTGAAGGTGACGATCAGCACCGATGATCCGCCATTCTTTCATACCACCATGGCGCGCGAATATGACAGGCTGGCAGGGGCCTTTGACTGGGACGCGGGCCAGTTCATGCGGATTGCGCGCCAGTCGCTTGACGCGGCTTTCTGTGACGCCGATACCAAGGCGCGTATCGCGAAACTGCTGGAGGCCCAAGATGCTTGAACACCTGACCGTTGTCAGCCACCCGCTGGTGCAGCACAAACTGACGCTGATGCGCGAGAAAGACACCTCTACCGCCAGCTTTCGCAAGCTGCTGCGAGAGATCAGCCTGCTGCTCGCCTATGAGGTGACGCGCGCGCTGCCGATGACGATAAAGCGGATCGACACGCCGCTGGAGCCGATGGACGCGCCGACGATCGAGGGCAAAAAGCTGGCACTTGTGTCAATCCTGCGGGCGGGTAACGGGCTGCTCGATGGCATTCTGGAACTGGTCCCGGCGGCGCGCGTGGGGTTTGTGGGCCTGTACCGCGATCCCGAAACGCTGCAACCGGTGCAGTATTACTGCAAGCTGCCCGATCACATGGAAGACCGGCTTGCCATCGTGGTGGACCCGATGCTGGCTACAGGCAATTCAAGTGCTGCGGCGATTACGCTTTTGAAACAATCGGGTGCGCGCAATATCCGGTTTCTGTGCCTGCTGGCGGCCCCCGAAGGGATAGCGCGCATGAAAGAGGCGCATCCCGATGTGCCCATTGTCACAGCGGCAGTAGACAGCCACTTGAATGACCATGGATATATTGTGCCGGGGCTAGGGGATGCGGGTGATCGCATGTTTGGTACCAAATAAGGGACATATCTTCTTTACTCGGAAACAATGATGGGTCATTATTTCCCCGTGCTGCTTGGGGGTAGTGATGCTGTCGAAGTGTGTTATGGCTGCCGTGATGGCAGTATCATCAGGTTTATCCACCGTGCAGGCGCAATCGCTGGCCAGTATCGGCGGGCCTGCGGAACTGCCGCCATCGTCTTATGAAGGGCAACAATACGTTGACAGCCGGGGCTGCGTGTTTCTGCGCGCGGGCGTTGGCGGGCGGGTGACTTGGGCACCGCGGCTGGACGGGTCGCGCCGGGTACTGTGCGGCTATCCGCCGACACTGGGTGCACAACCCGCACCGGTCGCGGTTGCGGAAGCGGCCCCTGCACCGACGGTATTGCCATCCGTGGCACCCGAGGTTGGCGTGGCCCCACTTGCGACCGTTGCATCAAACATTCCGCGCACGGCACCGGTCAGGGCAGCACCTGTGCGCGTGGCCGCAGCTCCAGTTGCGGTGCAGCCTGCGCCGGTGGCTGTGGTCAGTGGTGGCACCACGGGCCGGCAGATTGGCTGCTTTACCAACACGCCGGTGCCGGTGCGGGTGGCGCTGACCAACGGTGGGTCAGCGGTCCTGTGCACACGTGGCGATGGCACGCTGGAAGGCGCGCGTGCGCCGATTTACCCGCCGGGGTCGGCGCCGGGGGCATCACTGACCGAACCGCAGTTTGCGGCACAGGGCAACGCACGCCCGACGCATATCGTGACGGCATCAGGTGCGGGTCAGACATCGCGCGTCGTGGATCAGGCGGCAGCGGTGCCTGCCCCGCCACCGGGCTACCGTGCGGCATGGGATGATGACCGGCTGAACCCCAACCGCGCCCGCGGAACGGCCAATGGTCAGGCCATGCAGGATCAGGTCTGGACGCGGGAAACCCCGGCACGGCTGGTATCAGAGGTGGCGGCAGAACAGGCTCCGCGCGGTACGGTGACAGCATCCACCAAAACCGAGCCATCCGCACCAGTGCGCCAGCAGGCGGCATCGGGTGGGTTGTATGTGCAGGTCGGCACCTTTGGCGTGCCGGAAAACGCGGCGGGGGCGCGGTCCCGGCTGCAATCGCTGGGCTTGGCCACAGCGCGGGCGAACATCAGCAGCGGCGGGCGGGCGCTGACGATAGTGCTGGCTGGCCCGTTTGGCAGCACGGGTGAGGCGAAGGCCGCACTGAATGCCGCACGCGGGGCCGGATTTGGCGATGCGTTCATCCGCTGATTGCGGCAGGCCTTTGAATATGCCCCTGTGCCGCGAGGCCGGGGGCATTTTCATTTACAGATCACAGATGGCCTGCAGCGCGATCCAGTCTGCATCGGCCATCAGCGGGTCTGGCAAGGCGGCCACCGGTGCAGGCACCACCGGGCGCATCTGCAAGAACCCCTCACCATAGCCATGCAGGGCTTCGGGCGGCAAAGCGCCGGTGGTCAGCAAGGTAAAGGTCGCACGCAGGCCGGCATGGGCCAGAATAGGCAACAACGGATCGGTCGCCGCCGCCTGCGCAATTTCGGCCGCCACGGCCGATGCAAGGGCCTGAGGTCCGTCTTCCGCCGTAATCAAGGTTGGCGGCAGCAAAATGATATCACCCGGCAACTCACCGGGCACCTGCAACCCTTGGCGCAGCACCAGCAAAATCGGCGGCGATAGCGCATTCGTCAGACGGCCTGCCAACCCGGCAAGGGCGGCCTGCGCCTGCGGTTCGGTGCAGGGGGCACCGGTCAGGCGGGTGATATCATCATAGGCCATCTGGCCAATCTCGGCGCGCACGGATGGGGGCACCACCGATGCCGTATGGTCGCGCAGCGCATCCGGCAGCCAGGCAACCACCCCCCCACCCACCAGTATACCGGCAAACAAAAGGATCGCCCCACGCAGGCGGCCTGGTTGCGGACGGGCCGACATGATGGCTTTTTTCACCGTCTCAAGCGCTGCGATCATGTCGGGGTCCGACAGTTCCAGCGTTTCGCTAGTGTCAGGGCCGGGCTGATACATTGCGGGCATCGCATGGCCGTTCTGCCGCGCCACCGCAGGCAGGGACCAATGCGCCACCACCATTTCATTGCGCGGATCGCGCATCACCAGTGATGTTTCACCAATGCTGACAACCACATCGCGCCGCTGGGCATCGGGTGCATCCTGCCACAACCCTGCGCATTCCAACCGCTGATATTGTTTCAATGCTGTCAGGGTCATCAACTTTTGCGCATGGCCGTCATCGCCAAAAGCCTAGCCGATGGGCGGGCGGGCAGCAATTGCCAAATCAGGGGGGTGCATGTCGCATTCGGGCGCGCATGCCCGCGCGGCCATGGCCTTGTAGGCGGGGCACACATTCAGGGGCAGCACCATGACGGCACCACCCGACCGGATATTTGCAGCCCTTTGCATGATCGTTGTTTATGCCACAGTCATTGGCTTTGCCGATAACTTTGTGCGCGTTGTCGCGGTTGAGGCGGGCTTGTGGCAGTTCCATGCCATGCGGTCAGGCTTTGCGCTGCCACTGATTGCGCTGATCGTCCTGGTGCTGCGCCACCCGATCTGGCCGCGCAAGCGGCGCGCCGTGGCGGCACGCAGCACCATTCACGGGCTGGCGATGCTGGTGTATTTCGGAGCATTGGCCTATCTGCCGGTGGCGATTGTGGCGGCGGGGCTGTTTACCGCGCCCCTGTTCGTGCTGCTGATTTCACGCGTGCTGTACGCCGAGCCGATTTCGGCGGTGCAGGTCGTGGCGGTGCTGATGGGCTTTGGCGGGGTGATCATGCTGTTGGGCCCGGCGGCAATGACCGGCGCATCTGTGGCGGCCGTGCTGCCGATGCTGGCGGGGGCGCTGTACGCGATGGGCAATATCGCCACCCGCCGCTGGTGCGAAGGCGAATCTGCAGAAACGCTGCTCGCGGGGTTTTTCATGGCACTGTGTGTGCTGGGCGGGGTGGGGCTGGTCACACTGATGCTGTTTCCGCAACCCGTGCCGGATGGCGCTGCGGGGTTCATCTTTCGCGGATGGGTGGCGCCTGCCGGGGCATTTCTGTTCTGGACAGTGGTTCAGGCGGTGATTTCGGTTGTAGGCGTGGGGCTGATGATCCGGGCCTACCAGATTGCGCCCGCACCGACTGTTTCGGTGTTTGAATACATCATCCTGCCCACCTCGGCGATCTGGGGGCTGATCATCTGGGATGAAACATTGTCCCTGACAGCCATCATCGGCATGGGGCTGATTGCACTGGCGGGGGCCGTCATTGCCTTTGCCCCCGGTAAATCACTGAAAGATCAGGCCCCTACCGCCGCGCGCCAGTGACGGCGGCACATCGACACATAGGTTTCATTGCCACCGATCACCACCTGATCACCATCGCGCAGCGCCTGCCCGTCCGGCCCCTTGCGCACCACCATGGTGGCCTTCTTGCCACAATGGCAGATGGTGCGCACCTCGCGCATTTCATCGGCCCATGCCAGCAACGCCGCAGATCCGGGAAACAGGTTGCCCCGAAAATCCACCCGCAGACCGTAGCACATAACGGGTATGCCCAGATCATCAACCGCGCGGGCCAGTTGCCAGACCTGATCCTTGGACAGAAACTGACATTCATCAATAAAGATGCAGGCCACCGGCCCCTGCGCCAGACGTGCGCTGATTTTGGCAAACATATCCTCGGACGGGGCAAAGGTATCGGCCACCTCACCTATGCCGATGCGGCTGGCAATGCGGCCCTGGCCTGCGCGGTTGTCAAACTGGGCTGTGACCATATAGGTCGCCATGCCACCTTCGCGATAGTTGTGCGCCGCCTGCAACAGCAAGGTAGATTTGCCGGCATTCATGGTGGAATAATTGTAATACAGCTTTGCCATACGGCTGGTTAACCTGTGGTCGCGGGCGCATGCAAGTGGCAAAACCGGGCATCCGGGGTGGAAAAACGGTTCCGATTGATAACCCCAACCGGAACCAGAACCACTGACACTGACGGGCCCACCGCACACCCTGATTTGCACCAGTTGTTCATCAAAAATGAACCGGCGCGGCGGACCCCCCCACCCACTCCGGTGCTGGGGACACCGGACACTCGTTAACCGTTCCAAAGACCCGGAACGCTTTAAGCTATGACAAATGCCTGCATTGCCCTACAGGGGAAATCGGTTATAGATTTCCCCGAAATCACGTCTGCGTGCGTCACACAGTTGGAAAATTGCCATGTCCGTTGCCACCTACCTGAAGAAACACTCCGAGGCGTTGGTCAAGGATGTGGGGGTTGAGGCAGCCTGCGATCTGACCGGAAAATCAAAGGCGACGCTGGGCCGGTATTATTCGGATTCGGATGAACATGGTGATCGGTTCATGCCGATTGATGTGGTTGCGGCACTGGAGGCGGCGGCACGCTTTCCGCATGTGACGGCGGCGCTTGCGGATTTGCGGGGGGTGACGCTGTCACATGATCCTGAACGCAGGGAGTCGGGCACCAAGGTCAATCAGGATGTGGTGACACTGTCACAGCGGTTTGCGCAGCTGATGGCAGAATACAACCATGCGATCGGTGATGGGGTGATTTCACCCAATGAGGCCAAGCGCATGTTGCGCGAAACGCTTGCGATTCAGCAGGTGCTGATCGACGTGAAGCTGCATCTGGAAGATGAGACGAGCTAGGGTTTCATCACGCCACCCTGCACAGGAAAAGGGCCGCTGTTGCGGCCCTTTGCATTCGGTTCAAAGCGTGGGGGTTCAGCGCGCGGGGTTGGCCTTGCGGCGCTGCGGGCTGCCGCCACCGCCCATTGGCTTGGCTGCCGGTGGCCGCGCTGCCGGGTTGCCACCGGGGCGGCCCGTTGGTTTGGCCCCCTGCGGTTTTGAACCCTGCGGCTTTTGCCCCTGCGGTTTGCCACCGGGCCGGCCACCACCGGGGCGCTGGCCGCCACGGTTTTGCGCAGGCTTGGGGGCCGCTGCGATGGCAGCAGATGACCAAGGCGCGCCACCGATCACTGGCAGCGTGGTTTTCAGCAGCTTTTCCACCGCCTGCAATTCACCCATTTCCGCAGGCGCACAAAAGGCCACAGCCGTGCCGTCCTTGCCCGCCCGTGCCGTGCGGCCAATGCGGTGCACATAGTTTTCCGGCACGTTCGGCATATCGTAGTTATACACATGCCGCACACCGGGAATATCAATCCCGCGCGAGGCCACGTCGGTGGCCACCAGCACATCCAGTTCACCATTGCGGAATTCGGTCAGGGTGCGGTCACGCTGGCCCTGCGATTTGTTGCCGTGGATTGAGCCTGCCTTGAACCCCCATGACACCAGCAGTTTCATCAGCTTTTCCGACCCGTGCTTGGTGCGGCCAAACACCAGTGCCTGTTCGGTCGGGTGGGTTTTCAGGTAGTCTTCCAACAGCTTGGCCTTGTCACCGTTCGGGATGTAATGCACGCCTTGGGTGATCTTGTCGGCAGGTTTGCCCGGTGTGGCCACCTGCACCTTGACCGGATCGCGCAGATAGGCGCTGGCCAGTTCTTCGATATCCTTTGGCATGGTGGCCGAAAACAGCATGGTCTGGCGTTTCAGAGGGATGTGTTTTGCAATTTTCCGCAGGGAATGGATAAAGCCCATGTCAAGCATGTGGTCGGCTTCGTCCAGCACGAGGTAGCTGCAGTCATCAAGGTAAACGTCACCTCTTTCCAAAAGGTCAATCAACCGGCCGGGCGTGGCCACCAGCACATCTGACCCCTTGGACAGCGATTGTGACTGACGGAACAGTGACGCGCCACCCACCACAACCGTGACTTTGACGGGCGTGCCTTTGGTGAACACCTCAAGGTTCTTGGAGATTTGGGTGACCAGTTCACGCGTGGGCGCCAGGATCAGCGCGCGCACCTTCCGCGGGGCTGGCGGGTGGCCGATATCCAGCAGGCGGTGCAGCAAGGGCAGGCCAAAGGCGGCCGTCTTACCGGTGCCGGTCTGGGCCAGCCCCATCAGATCACGGCCCGCCATGATATAGGGAATGGCCTGCGCCTGAATGGGTGTGGGTGTGGTCAGCGCGGTTTTGGCCAGTGCTGCCAACAGGCGGGGCGAAAGCCCAAGGTCTTGAAACGTCGTCATAATTATCTTTCCGACCCCATCATCGGGGCCTGCCGGACGCATGTCCGGCGTGCAGGTAAGGCCGCAGCGCGCTGACCCTTGGCCTTGCGCCAAAAGGCCGTCAGTGCGGCGGAACCCCTGCGTGAAGGTGGGAACCATTGCCCCGGTCCGAAACGCTGCTCACGCGGCAGCAACCATAGGGCTGGCACGCGTTTGCCTGTTCAGGGGTCAGCTGTCAAGGGGAACGCTGCGCTGTGGGTGGCAATTGGCGCGGCAAATGCGGTTGCGCGGGTGGGTTCATCCGACTAGAGGGGGTGGAAATCAACTGTTGAAGTGGACAAGGCATGGAATTCTTCTCAGCCGCCGCATGGGCGGAGGTGTTTACCCCCGAAGGCATGACAGCACTGGCACAGGTGATCGGGATTGATCTGGTGCTGGCAGGCGACAATGCCATTGTCATCGGCCTTGCCGCCGCTGGCCTGCCAAAGGAAATGCGGGCGCGGGCGATTTTGGTGGGGATCATCGCCGCCACGGTGCTGCGGATTGTCTTTGCGGCGTTCACCGTGCAACTGCTTGCGATTACAGGGCTTTTGCTGGCCGGTGGCATTTTGCTTTTGTGGGTGTGCTGGAAGATGTGGCGCGAGCTGCAGGCGGGGCATAGCCACGAAGCCGAAGGGCTTGAGGCGATTACGGGTGAGGATATCAACGCCGACGGCAAGGTTGCGGGGGCTGCGCCGACCAAGACATTCCGGCAGGCTGCGACGCAGATTGTGGTGGCCGATGTCTCGATGAGTTTGGACAACGTGCTGGCGGTGGCGGGCGCGGCCAAGGACCATCCGGTGGTGCTGGTTATCGGGCTGGGCCTGTCGATTGCGCTGATGGGGCTGGCGGCCACGTTCATTGCGAAACTGCTGAACAATCACCGCTGGATTGCCTATGTGGGCCTGCTGATTATCCTGTATGTGGCGGTGAAGATGATGTGGGAGGGGTGGCACGAAGTGCAGCCTTTGGTCACGGGAATGTTGGGCTAACCCATTGCGTGCGCTGTGTTAACTGCCGCGGTTAACGGGATGTGAACGGTATGGCAATGGGCCATATCCGGTATGGAAACCGGGATGACGCGCGCTTGGGAAAGCGCGCGTTAACCTTTGTTGACCGGGACAAGGCGCAGGTCTGAAATCTGTATCGCGCCTGCCGCCTGTTACCTCACGGCATTCATCACGGCATCGGGCAGCCGGCAATCGCGGATCACGTCATCACCACAGCGACGCGGTTCAAGATCGCGCGTCAGGCAGATGCGCGCCTCCGCGATCATCCCATCGGAGCAGGTGATGGTGATCTGATCACGCGCAAGGCCGGGGTTGGCCTCAAGAAACGCATCCTCGACCACGGATGCAGGCAGTGCGACATCGCGGTTCAGTGCGGTAAAAACCGGTGGGATCACGACGGCGTCATAGGCCTGCCGTGACAGGGCAAAGTAATCATCGGCAGACAGCCCCGAACAGCGCCCGTGCTTTTTCCATTCGTAAAACGCAAGGCCCGCGCCGCCCATGATATCGGCCATCGCCGCTGTCTGACTGCGCGACGGATCACGCGCGCCGGTGCGGCAATAGCTGGGCCAGCCATTTTCAAACTGCGGCCACAGCCCGTGCAAGGTAAAGGTCAGCCCCTGCCCTGCATCGCATTGCGGATCATCCCGCCCGTCGCCCTGCAATGCGCACCAGTTGGCCGACCATGACAATGACATGACGTAGTAATCAAATTCGCCTGCCCTTTCGCCTTCGGCAAAGGCCGGGCCGACAATCGCCGGGGCCAACAGTGCTGCCAGAATCAATCCACGCATTTCGCTCTTCCCTCTGTGCCTGCTCTCGCCTATACGGAACACGAATTCCCGAAAACTGGAACTCGCGGCCACGGTCGCAACCGTTTTCCCGGCACGGGAGAGATTTGTAAACAGAGGAGTGTTCGGCATGAACAAACCGCTTATGGCCAAGGCCACCGCTGTCTGGCTGGTGGATAACACGACACTGAGCTTTCACCAGATCGCGGAATTCTGCGGCATGCACGAGCTGGAAATTCAGGGCATTGCCGATGGTGATGTAGCAACCGGGGTCAAAGGGTTTGATCCGGTGGGCAACAACCAGCTGGACCAGATCGAAATTGAGCGTGGTCAGAAAGACCCGGCCTACAAGCTGAAGCTGAAGTTCAATGCAGCGGCGGTGGGTGAGGAAAAGCGCCGGGGGCCGCGCTATACGCCGCTGTCCAAACGGCAAGATCGCCCGGCAGCCATTCTGTGGCTGGTGAAATTCCACCCGGAACTGTCAGACGGGGCGATTGGCAAGCTGGTGGGCACGACCAAGCCGACGATCCTGTCGATCCGCGAACGCAGCCACTGGAACATCAGCCAGATTACCCCGATTGATCCGGTGGCATTGGGGCTGTGCCGCCAATCGGAACTGGATACCGCGGTGCAGGCGGCGGCGCGCAAAAAGGCGACAGACGGCACCGTGATGAGCGATGATGAGCGCCGCAAGCTGGTGTCAACAGAGCAATCGCTGGCGATGGCCGATGGTGCGCGCAGCCCGACGGGGCTGGAAAATCTGGCGGCGTTCGCCAAGCCGGAAAAGGAAGAGGCACCAGCCGATTTCAGCGATGCGGAAAGTTTCTTTAACCTGCCCGATGCGGATGAAGATGATGAAGACGAAGATGATGACACCGGCCCACTGCGCCGCTGACGCATGCCAAAGCCCCCCGCGTGGGGGCTTTTTCATATGGGGGGTGACAGGATGACCAGACTTGCGGTGGCGCTTGTGGCGCATGATGACAAGAAAGATGACATGGCAGCCTGGGCCCTGCGGCATGTGGCGGCCCTGGGCGGGTTTGATCTGTGGGCGACGGGCACGACAGGGGGCCGTGTGGCGGATGCAACGGGCCTGCCGGTGACGCGGTTGAAATCGGGGCCGCTGGGGGGCGATGCGCAACTGGGGGCGATGATTGCGGAAGGGCGGCTGGATGCGCTGTTCTTTTTCACCGATCCGCTGTCAGCGATGCCGCATGATGTGGATGTAAAATCATTGCTGCGCCTTGCCGTGCTGTATGACGTGCCCACAGCGATGAGCCCGCGCACGGCGGATTACGTATTGGCGGGGCTGCTGGGTGCAGGGGCCTGAGGGCGCGCGCTTATTCAGTTGCGGGACGGCGGGTTTGGGTTCTACGGTTTGGCGGTTCGTCCCGGCAGGTGGTTTGATAACGCCATGCACCGCATGACACCCGGCGCGCGCGTCCTTGGCCTTCTGGCTGTCGGGGTTCTGACGGTGCTGTCATTGCAGGCGACAATGCGGGCCTACATGCACGGGGGCCAGGCGCGGGCGGAAACGACGCTGGCGGTGACCTTGCAGGCACTGGAAGGGCATCTGGGGCGGTATGATGCAACGCCGGTTCTGCTGGCGGAAAGCGATGGGGTGCGGGCGGTGCTGGACGCGCCATCCGATGCAGGCGGGCGGGTGGTATGCGGCAGGAATTTGAGGTGGCGGGGCGGTTGTTGCCACCGGCGGACTGGACGGTGCAGGTGTTGCTGGACAGGGCACCCTTGCTGGCGCAGGCGCGGCTGACGGAATTGGTGGTGGCGCTGTTTCTGGGGGCGGTGGCGGCGGTCTGCGTGGTGTTCGTGCAGCGGCGGATGCGGCTGGCAGACCGCTTTGCGCTGCGGGAACAGGCAAAGGCAAATCTGTAACAGCGGGTTGAGGCGCGCACGGCAGACCTTGCACAGGTGAACCGGCTGATCGAGGCCGAGGTGGCCGAGCGGCGGCTGACCGAGGCCGAACTGCGCCGGACACAAAGTGATCTGATACAGGCGGGCAAGCTGGCGACATTGGGTGAGATGTCGGCCGCGTTAAGCCACAAGATCAACCAGCCCCTGGCGGCGGCCCGCAATTGCGCCGACAGTGCAGCCATTCCGATGGACCGGGGTGCAGCGGCAAAGGCCAAGGATAACTTCGGGCAGATCCTGTCATTGATTGACCGGGTGGCCACGATTGCGCGGCATCTGCGCAATCGTGGCGCGCAAGCCGGATACGGCGCTGAAGGATATCGCACTGGGTGCAGCGGTGGCCGCGGCGTTGGCAATGGTGCAGCTGCGGCTGGCACAGGTGGCGGTGCAGGTGGATGTGCGGGGTGATCTGCCGTTGGTGCGGGGGGGGCCGGTGCGGCTGCAACAGGTGCTCGTGAACCTGCTGTCCACTGAGGCGGACGCGGTTGGTGGATGTGGCGGTGCCGCAGATTTGGGTGACGGCGGCGGTGGTGGATCACCGGGTGCATCTGTGCGTGCAGGACAACGGGCCGGGGGTGCCGGCCGCGATTGCGGGACGGATTTTCGATCCGTTTTTCACGACCAAACGGGTGGGGTCGGGTCTGGGCCTGGGCCTTTCGATTTCGTACAACATCATGAAGGATTTCGGGGGCGATCTGCGGGTGGGCCATGCGCCAGGCGGTGGTGCGGTGTTCACGGTTGAGATGACCATGGCAGCGGCGCACAGCCTGAGGGCCGCCGAATGATGCGCCCGCGCGTGCTGCTGGTGGATGATGACGCGGCGATGCGGGCATCGACCATGCAGGCGCTTGATCTGGCGGGGCTGGCTGTCAGTGGCTTTGGATCAGCGGAAGAGGTGCTGGATCACGCGGGGCCGGGGCTGAACGGGGTGGTTTTGACCGATATCCGCATGCCGGGGATGGACGGGATGACGCTGCTGCAACGGCTGCGCGATCTGGACCCGGACCTGCCGGTGATCCTGATCACGGGCCATGCCGAGGTGCAGCTGGCGGTAGAGGCGATGCGGCGTGGGGCCTATGATTTCATCGAAAAGCCGTTTGTGGCGCAAAACCTGATTGCGATCCTGCGCCGCGCGCTGGATCACCGCACACTGGTGCTGGACAATCGCCGGATGCGGGCTGCGGCGGGCCAGCGTGATGATCCGGAGGCACGGCTGCCGGGGCGGTCTGCGGCGATCATTGATCTGCGGTTCCGGCTGCGGGCGATTGGTGCATCGGAGGCGGATGCGCTGATCATCGGGCCGACGGGTGCGGGCAAAGAGGTGGTCGCGCGGGCGATGCATGATCTGTCACCGCGCGCAGCCAAGCCGTTTGTTGCGGTCAACTGTGCGGCGCTGCCTGCGGCGATGATCGAATCCGAACTGTTCGGCCACGAGGCGGGCGCGTTTCCGGGGGCAATGCGGGCGCGGTTTGGCCGGTTTGAACATGCGCGGGGTGGCACGGTGCTGCTGGATGAGGTTGGTCTGATGCCGCCCGATCTGCAGGCCAAACTGCTGCGCGTGTTGCAGGAGCGGATGATCACCCGGCTGGGGTCAAACGACCCGGTGCCGCTGGATGTGCGGTTCATTGCAACGGCCAAGACCGATCTTGCGGCGGATGTGGCGCGCGGGGCGTTTCGTGAAGACCTGTATTGGCGGCTGAACGTGGCGCTGTTGCGGGTGCCGCCTTTGGTAGCGCGGCGCGAGGATATTCCGCTGTTGTTTCTGCAACTGGTGCGTGAGGCAGCGGCGCGCCATTCCGCACCTGACCGCACGCCCGACCCCGAACTGCTGGCCGACCTGACGGGGCGGGATTGGCCGGGCAATGTGCGCGAATTGCGCAATGCGGCTGACCGGTTCGTGCTGGGGCTGGACTGGCTGCCGGGGGCATCGGCATCGCAAACGCAGCGGCTGGGTGACCGGATGGCGGGGTTTGAACGATCAGTGATTGCAAGGGCGATTGCGGCCCATGGCGGGCATTTGCGCAGGGTTTATGAACAGTTGGGGATTTCGCGCAAGACGCTGTACGAAAAGATGGTCAAACACGGGCTGGACCGGCGTCTGTTTGCAGATGATGCCGGGGATTGACCGCTGACGGCGCGATGGGTGGAAATCCACCCACCGGTTTTGCCCTGATGTTCCGGCTTTTACCCAACCGGGCATCTGACGGTTATTTTCACGGGGCGTGCGCCGCAAAACTGCTTGCCGGGGGCATGGGTCTGGCCCTTGGCTGCGTGCAACCGCGCCACCCGAAGAGGGGCTGGCGCCGGGATCATAACGCCAGTTTTGGGAGGAACCAATGGCCCTATCCGTAAATCTTGCCGCCATCGCGGCGGCGGCAGCAATTGCCGCAAGCAGTGCCTTTGCACAGGGCTACCCTGACCGTACCATCACCATGATCGTGCCGTTTTCCGACGGGGGGCCAACCGATACCGTGGGCCGCCTGATTGCGGAAAAGATGTCGGCCGATCTGGGCCAGCAGATTATTGTGCAAAATGTGGGCGGCGCGGGTGGCACGCTGGGCGCAGGTCAGATGGCCGAGGCCGAGGCGGATGGCTATACCATCCTTTTGCATCACATCGGCATGGCAACATCGGCCACGCTGTACCGCAACCTTGCCTACAAACCGCTGGAAGCGTTTGAATATGTGGGTCTGGCGACCGAAGTGCCGATGACGATTGTGGCGCGGGCGGATTTTGAACCGACGGACATGGCATCGCTGATCGCCTGTGTGAAGGAAAACGCGGATACGATCACCATGGCGAATGCGGGGATCGGATCATCATCGCATCTGTGCGGCATGCTGTTCATGCAGGCGGTGGAAGCACCGATCGTGACGATGCCCTGCAAGGGCACGGGGCCCGCGATGACCGAACTGCTGGGCGGGCAGATTGATATCATGTGCGACCAGCCCACCAACACGACCGAGCAAATCAAGGGCGGCACGATCAAGGGCTATGCGGTTACATCACCGGCGCGTCTGGATATTTTCCCCGACCTGCCAACGGTCGCCGAGGCTGGCATTCCGGGTGTGCAAGTATCCGTCTGGCACGGCATTTATGCGCCCAAGGGCACGCCGGCCGAAGTAACAGACCGATTGGCCGCGGCCTTGCAGGTGGCCTTGGCCGACCCTGAAATTGCGGCCAAGTTTGCGGAACTGGGCACGGCACCATCTGCGGCGGCGGATGCGACGCCAGCCGCGCTGAAAGCCAAGCTGGAGGCGGAAATTGCGCGCTGGCAGCCAGTGATCGAAACCGCCGGGGTTTACGCTGACTGAACCATTTGGCCCCGGCAGCAGTGCCGGGGCCGCTTTGTTTTTACTTCTGCATTTCGGGGGGGCCTTCATGGACCGTATCAACAAGGCGGATTGCGCCGCTGGCATTCTTTTCATTCTGTTCGGTCTGGGGTTTGGCATCACCGGCCTTGGTCTGGAGATGGGTACGACACTGCGCATGGGGCCGGGCTATTTTCCCATGGTGCTGGCTGTTCTGCTGTGCGGCCTTGGGGCGGCCATCGTTTTCACTGCGTTCGGGTCGGTGGGTGAGGCGGTGGGGCATTATGCCTGGCGCGGGATGGTGTGCGTTCTGGCGGCACCGGTGTTTTTCGGGCTGACGGTGCGGGGACTGGGCTTTGTGCCATCGATCTTTTTCACCACGCTGATTGCGGCGATGGCCGGGCTGAAAATGAAGCCGCTGTATGCGGTGGGTCTGGCCCTTGGGGTGACGGTGTTTACGACATTGGTATTCAGCGTGGCACTTGGCCTGCCGTTCCGGCGGTTCGGGCCATGGCTGCCGGGCATGGGGGGCTGACGCGATGGACCTGCTTTCAAACCTGTCGCTGGGCTTTGCCACGGCGGCCAGCCCGGAAAACCTGTTGTTCTGCCTGATTGGCGTGGTACTTGGCACGCTGAGCGGGGTGTTGCCGGGCATCGGGGCTACGGCGACGATTGCGATGCTGTTGCCAATCACGTTTCAATTGAAACCGGTGTCATCGCTGATCATGCTGGCGGGCATTTATTATGGCGCGCAATATGGTGGATCAACTACGGCGATCCTGATCAACATGCCGGGCGAAAGCTCATCTGCGGTGACGGCGATTGACGGCTATCAGATGGCGCGGCAAGGCAAGGCGGGCACGGCATTGGCGGTGGCGATGGTGGTGCTGGGGCTGCTTTTGGGCGTGGTGAGCACAGATATCTATATCGGCACACCGCGGTTTACCTTTGGCATCACGGCCTATGCGGATGGGCTGAACTTTGTGGCATTGGCGGTGGGGGTGTTCGGCATTGCGGAAATTCTGCGCAATCTGGAGGGGGAACAGGACCGGTTGGTGCTGACCACGAAACTGGGGGCGCTGTGGCCATCAAAGGCGGATTTGCGCGCGATGGTGGCACCCATGGTGCGGGGCACGGCGTTGGGATCGGCGCTTGGCATTCTGCCGGGGGGGCGTGCGGTGCTGGCGGCCTTTGCAAGCTATACGGTGGAAAAGCGGATGTCGGCCACGCCAGAGCAGTTTGGCAAGGGCGCGATTGCGGGGGTGGCGGGGCCGGAAAGTGCCAACAACGCGGGGGCGCAGACCAGTTTCATTCCACTATTGACGCTGGCTATTCCGGCCAATCCGGTCATGGCGCTGATGGTGGGGGCGATGATCATTCAGGGTATCGTGCCGGGGCCAAATGTGGCGACCCATCAGCCCGCGCTGTTCTGGGGGATCATTGCCAGCATGTGGATTGGCAACCTGATGCTGATCGTGTTGAACCTGCCGCTGATCGGGGTCTGGGTCAAGCTGTTGCAGGTGCCCTATCATGTGCTGTTCCCGGTGATCATGGCGTTTTGTTCGATTGGCGTTTATTCGTTAAATTCCAATGTTTACGACCTGAACGCGGTCGCGGGGTTCGGCCTTTTGGGCTATGTGCTGCTTTAGCTGCGCTGCGAACCGGCACCGTTGCTGCTGGGGTTCGTGCTGGGGCCGCTGCTGGAGGAAAACCTGCGCCGGGCGATGATACTGGGGCGGGGTGACCCGTCGGTGTTCGTGACGCAGCCGATCAGTGCAGGGCTGCTGATCCTGACGCTCGTGGTTGTGCTGTTGCCATCGGTCAAGAAAAAGCGGGCCGAGGTGTTTACGCAAAGCGATTAGGGGTGCCGCGCGCGCCCCACCTACTGCGGGAACGTCTGCATATAGCGCAACACCACCGGCCCGATGGTGACAATCAGCAAGGCCGGCATCATGAACATCGCCATCACCGCCGACATCATCACCGGCAGTTTGTTGGCCTTTTCCTGTGCCCGCAATTCACGCCGCTGACGCATGTCCTGCGCATAGGCGAGCAAGGACTGGCTCATGGAGGTGCCAAACCGGATGGATTGCAGCACCACGTTCACAAAGGCATAAGCCTCATCTATCACCAGCCGCGCAGCCATGGCCTGATAGGCGGCCTCGCGGTCACGCCCGGCCAGAATTTCCTGCTGGGCCACGGTGAATTCCTGCGCAATTTCAGGGGCCGTGGTGCGCAGTTCGGTGGCAACCCGCGCCAGTGCCGCATCAAACCCGAGGCCGGTTTCGATGGACACCTGCATCAGATCAAGCGCGTTGGGAAACGCCAGTTCCACCCGGTGTCTGCGGTCATTGGCGCGCGCTGACAGCCAGAACGCCGGGCCGTAAAACCCGATCAGGATCAGCACCGCCAGCAGCATCAACAGTTGATTTGCCCCCACCTGCCCCAGACGTGCGCTGACAAATTCCGGCAGCGGCAACGCCTCGCGGTACAGGAACATCACAACCAGCAGCGCAGGCAACACCAGACCCGCCGTTACCCGCAGCGCGAAATACCACAGCACGGCATTTGGCCCGGTAAAGCCCGCATGTGTCAGGTTGCGCCGCACCAGATTGCGTTCCCGGTCATCGGTGGGCAGAAACGCCTTGGCAAAGCTGCGCGGTGCCGCCTCGGGTGCCAGAAACAGCGAAACGGCTGGATGTTCGGCCATCTGGCCACCACCACCACCCACCGCCTGCATGCGCGCGCGCACCCGCTGGGCACTGCGATCGCGCGCCACGCGCACCAGGCTGAGGAACACCAGAAGCGACCCCAGAAAAAGCCCGGTCAGGATCAGGGTGCGCGGGTCCAGTCCCAGACGTGTTGCAAGCGGGGTAAGATATGTCAGCATGGCGCGCCCCTAGATGCGGAAATTGACAAGTCGGAACAGAATGGCACCGTTCAGCACGATCAGCGCCAGCCCGACCATGGCCATGGGCATGAACAGCGGATCGCCCATCACATCGCCGTAATAGCTGGGCGTGATGATTGAATTCAGCCCCACCATAAGAAACGGGATGCAGGACAGGATCACCGCCGAAATGCGCCCTTCGGCGGACATCGCCTTGATCTTGCGGCGCATCATGATCCGCCCGCGCATGACGCTGGCCAGCACACCCAGCACGCGGCTGAGGTTGCCACCCGTGCCATGCTGAATGGCAATGCTGACGGCAAGATAGTGAAAATCCTCATTCGGGTTGCGGTCGGCCAGTTTGCGGAACGCAGCAACCAGTTCATCACCATAGCTGATCTGATCGACCATGATGCCGAATTCAGTGCCGATCGGATCTGGCATGGTTTCGGCCACCGTACCGATCGATGCTGACAGCGGGTGCCCCGCGCGCAGGGCCTGCGACATCAGATCCAGCGCATCGGGCAGTTGCGAAGATATGCGTTTCAGGCGGGCCTCACGCACCGATGTCAGTACCAGCAGCGGCAGCAGTACCCAGATCAGCAGGGCCATACCAAAGGCTGCTGGCAGGCCTGCCAGCGGCATCAGCACAAAGGTGGTCAGGCACAACAGCACAAATGCGCCCATGCCAACCAGCATGGGCTTTTGCGGCAGCCCGGCGGAGAGCAGCAGATTGCCAAGCGACAAGCCAAAAAACCGCTGATTGCCGGTGGCAGACGGCAACAGGATATCAATGCGTTCAGGCAGTTGCACACCACCGGCAATCAGCCGCATGCGGCGCGACCGCGCTTCGGCATCGGTTTCGCGCCGCGATGCCAGTTGGCGCATGCCTTCGATCAGCAAAAGCGCGCCCATGAACACGCCGATAAAGATCAGCCAGCCCGGATCGACGCGTGCCAGAAACTGGTTCATGCCGGTGCCCCCCCCGTGGTACCAAAGGTTTCGGTGGTCATCGACACCCCAGCTGCGGCAATGGCATCCATGCACTGCGGCCGGATACCGGTTGCCACGAATTCACCCAGCACCTCGCCGGTGTCGGACCGGCCGCGTTTGCGGAACACAAAGATATCCTGCATGGTGATCACATCACCCTCCATCCCGGTGATTTCCGAAATGGACATGATCCGGCGGCGGCCATCAGCCAGACGCGACAGCTGCAACACAATCTGCAACCCCGCCGCGATCTGGCGGCGCACGGCCTGCATCGGCACTTCGCCCCCGATCATCGCCACCATCTGTTCCAGCCGCGACAGCGCATCACGCGCGGTGTTGGCGTGGATCGTGGTCATTGACCCGTCATGCCCGGTGTTCATGGCCTGCAGCATATCGAACGCCTCGGTGCCGCGCACTTCACCGATGATGATCCGGTCGGGCCGCATGCGCAGGGCATTGCGCACCAGATCACGCTGGGTGACGGCGGTGGCCCCTTCGGCACTGGGCGGGCGGGTTTCCAGCCGCACGACATGATCCTGCTGCATCTGCAATTCTGCCGCATCTTCGATGGTGACAATACGCTGGGCGGGGTCAATGGCGGCTGACAACGCGTTCAGCATGGTGGTTTTGCCCGCCCCGGTGCCACCCGAGATCAGCACATTCAACCGCGCCTCAACAATGGCATGCAGGAACCGTGCGGATGCAGGTGTCAGCGTGCCGGTTTCAATCAGCTTTTCCGCCGTCAGCGGATCACGCGAGAATTTGCGGATCGACAGGATTGGCCCGTCAATCGCGCAGGGGCGGATGATGGCGTTGACACGGCTGCCATCTTCCAGTCGCGCATCTACCCAGGGCTGGCTTTCATCAACGCGGCGGCCCACGCGGCTGACGATCTTGTCAATGATGCGCAGCAGATGGCGTTCATCGCGAAACTGCACCGGCACGCGTTCCAGTTTGCCATAGCGTTCGACATAGACGTTGCGGTACGAGTTCACCAGAATATCGGCCACGCCCGGATCGGCGAGCAGTGGTTCGAGCGGGCCAAGACCCAGCACCTCGTCAATCAGCTCATCCGTCAGTTTCTCACTGTCATCGGCGCGCATCGGCAGGTTTTCGGCAGCCAGAAAATCATGCACCATGCCGGAAATTTCGCGGTGCAGTTCGCTGCGGTCAACCTTTTCCAGCACCGTCAGGTTCAGGCGGCCCAGCAGTTCTTCGTGCAGGCGGGATTTCAGATCAAGATAGGCGCGCAGGCCATCATCAATCTTGCGGTAGGGCACGATGTTGCTGACCGGCGGCGCGGCCTTGGCTATCGGGTGGGGCGGTGGCAGGTCTGCCTTGCGGTCGGCCCGGCGCAGCACGAAATCCTTGAACATCTTATCGGTCCCCCTGCGATGCGGCCTTTGCGCCATTTTTGTTGTGTTGCGTCAGCAATGCCGCGGCCATGGCCTTGACCACCTTTGACCAGCCGCTGCGCGGGGCCAGTTGCACAAGCGGCTCGCCCCGGTCCTGCGCCTGCCGGGCAAGTTTGGTTTCCTCGGGCAGCCAGTGCAGCAGCGCATGGCCAAGGGCCGATGCTGCATCGCGGTGCGATTGCCCCAGCCGGAATGGCCTTTTCTCATGCGCGACCACGATTTCGACGGGCAGGTCGGGGCGGTCTTCGGTCAGAAGGGACATGATCCGGCGGGCGCGCACCACCGATGGCACGGCCAGATCGGTCACCAGCAGCAGCCGTTCGGCCTGCGCCAGCACCGGTTCCAGCCAGTCAATCAGCGCGGGCGGCAGATCAACGATGATGATGTCATGGCTTTCGGCCAGGGCCTGCAGAATGGATGACACGCGCCGGATATCAAAGGCCTCAAACGGCATGGCTGTGCTGGGGGCAGACAGCACGCCAAGGCCGGATGCGTGGCGCACCATGGCATGGCGCACGGCCTGCGCATCAGGTTCAGGCCCCAGTTGGGCCAAGGCGAGCATGCCGCCGCGATCAGCCAGATCCAGCAAGGACCCGGCATTGCCCAGTTGCACGTCCAGATCCAGCAGCGCCACGCGCCCCCCAACGGTGCTGCGGCGCTGATTGGCCTGTTGCTGCAATTCCAGCGCCAGATTGACGGCCAGGGTCGTGGCGCCGATGCCGCCCCGCGCCTTGGCCACCACAATGATCCGCGCATCGGCCGAAACATAGGGGGCGATGGAACCACCGGTTGCTGGCAGCGCCGGGGCGACGATGCGGGCGGCGGGTTCGGCTGCAACGGGTGGCGCGGGATCAGGGGTTGGAACACGGTCCTGCAACAGCAGAACAGGTGGGGGTACGACCATGGCCTCTGGCACAGCGGGGCGTGCGGTAAAGGCCACCGGCCCCTCGCTGAACTGGGCGGCGGGCGATGTGCCAGCGGGATCTTCCGGTGTGGCCAGACCGGGGCGGCTTTTTGCGCGGAACATGTAGCTGATCGTCATGTGCCTGTCCTGCCATTATGTAAACGCATGTTCATGTTAGCCGTCCGTTCCAAGTGCAAGGTCTTCGGCCGGCAATGAAACAGACATGCCGGGCATGCGCAGTGCGGTGCCAAGTGTTGAGGCCTGCCCGGTCAGCGCGCTGGCAAAGGCCCCGAGTTGCGAGACGAATATGAAATTCACCCCGGTGAATTCGACCGTGACCATCGGCACATAGGGGCCACCCAGAAAGCCAAGTTCGGGGTCAAAGGCGTAACTGTAGCGCATCTGGTTGATCGTGGTGCCAGGCGGCACCAGCGGGCGGATGGCGGTGAAAATCTCAAGCGCGGTTGCGTTATTGGCATTGCCCAGACAGGTGATGAGGCCGGGGTTGGCGCAGACCCCTGACCCGGCCCGGCACAAGGCCCCAAAGGCGGGGTTCAGGGTGCCCATCCCGCGTATGTTCATCTGCGGCACGTTCGCGCAGGCCGGCGGGCGCACAGCGGCCAGACGCGCGGCCAGTTGCGTAGCCTTGTTGGCACCAACCCAGGCATGGCCGATGCGGCCAAAATCAATGATGCCCAGCAGCAGGAACAGAAACAGAGTGATGACCAGCGAAAACTCGACCAGATTGGCCCCGCTTTCATCGGCCCAGAACGTGCGGACCATGCGGCGGAATGGCAAATGGCGCAGGGCGTTTGTCATAGCCCGTACACCCGCGCCCGATCTTGCACCGTGGTATTGATGGCGGCGGCGGGTGCAGCACCGATCACCCGCATCACCTGACTGAAGGGCATGGTGATGGTGATATTGGCCGATACGGTGGCCACCGGCACCGATGCCTGCCGCAAGCCAAGGCTGGTGATGCAGGTCAGTGTGGGGGTAACGGATGTGACGGTCACGCCTGCCGGAAACAGCGCCGCACCGTTGATTGTGGTTGCGACAATATCTTGCAGCCGGGTGGTATAGCCCGCCACCGACCCGCCCGTGGTGCACAGATCAGCCGGGGCGACGCGGGCAAGATAGCGCGTGGCATCGCGTACACCGGCGATGGCGGCCTGATAGGACCAGAACAGGCGCATGGCCTCAACGCTTAGGAAAGCAAGCATCAGGATCAGGGGCAGGCTGATGGCGAATTCCACCAGAATGGCCCCGTCTTCGCGGCGCAGAAACCGCTGCAGACAGGTGGGCATGCGCGCGGCGGATGGGGGGGGCTGCATGGCTGTCACCGATACAACTGGATGAAATCATTATAGACGCCGGTCACAGCGCCCGACCCGACGCCGCCTGCGGTATCTACCACCTCGACCAGAATGTCGGTGTTGTTGGCGGCCGATTGCACCGGTTCGGTCATGAACAGTTTGACATATTCCAGCGGTGCGATGTTGGTCGTGGTGCCGGAAATCGGAATGCTGGTGCAATCAATCGCGGCGGCAATCACGGTGCGGCGGTCGGGGTCACTGGTAGGACCAGAGGCATGACATTGCGGCGCGCCGGTTTCATTCCGGGTTGGCAGGGGCACGTTGGTGGGGGCTGTGCGGGTGCGCGCGGCAGCAATTTCGGCCAGATACATCTGGTAGCGCGTGCTGCTGGCGCTTGTACCCGGCGGATAGATGCCGCCATGATTTGTGGTGACATACCCGGCGCGGTTCCACGATCCGTTGCCAAAGCGGCTGAGAACGCCGATCCCTGTATCACGCGGCAGTGGCAGGGCGTTTGATGCAGCCGGGTTGTTCGCACGGCAGGCCGCAGCGTTACCATTGCCATTGCCATTGCCGTTGCCGTTACTGTTCGTCGCTGGAAGGGTGCCCTGAACGGTATTGGGCGCGGGGCGGTAGGCCCGGTTGGTGCGTTCACCGCTCATGCTGCCAAGGTAGATATCAAACCGCGTGTTGAACGCCTCGGCCAGACCCACGCGCTGTCCGGGCTGCGTATTCACCCCCGCATCGGTGCGGATGCATGCGGTGATCCCCTCTTCGGCCCCGACCAGGCAGCGGTACAAATTCGCGCCGTTCAGGCCGTTGCACGGGCCTGACGGATCAACCGGCAGGCTGGTCACATCCAGAAAGCCAAAGTTGCCCGGCCCCCAGGCCGCCCCGCCACCGCCCGACCGCAGCAGGATCTGATCGCCGATATTGTCGCGCGCGCGCCACGCGCCGTTTGGCACGCAGAACATCAGCGGGGTCACGTCACAGGCATAAGATGTCATGCCAGCAGTGGCCGCCGCTGTGACATTCGACTGCACATTTGCGGTCGGATTGCCGTTGATGGCGGCGTTGGCGGCGGCAAAGGGCGTGCGCACGGTATGCTGGGCCACCTGCACCCGCACAAAGCGGGCCTGCCGCCCGTCGGTGGTAGTGGCTGTGGCGGCGGCGCGGTCATTGGTGGGCAGGGTGGTAAAAAAGGTCAGCACATAGCTGCCAGCCCCGCCAAGCGCGTTGGCCCCGTTGGCATAGGTTTGCCGGTCAGTGACCAGACCAGCCGCCGCCTGCGTGGCGCGCGTGATGGAATCGGCGCGCCCGTCAAGTTCACCCGCCGCCGCAAGTGCGACCTGATCGGCATAAGATTGCAGTTCGCTTTGGGTGCTGGCCACGCGGCCCAGATCGAACGACAGGGCCAGAAACCCAAGGGCCACGGCCAGAAACAGCCCCCACAGCACCAACACAGCGCCGCCCTGATCCGTGGCAAAGGCAGCAATGGTGCGCGTGGATGGCGGGGCAGCGGGGAACACGGGTGAAATGCCTTTTTTCAGGGTGGGGGCGGCGGGCGTGGCAAGAACAGGGCGGCCCTGCCATCAGTTGTTCAGCGTCACCTCTTGCGTCTCGATCCCACGGCGCACCACGATCACGCGGCGGGGCGGGGCGATCACCGGCGCGGGCACCACAACGGGGGCTGCCACCACCACAGCAGCCACCGGTTCAGGCACCGGTTCAACAACCGGTTCAGGCACCAGATCGCTGATCCGCAGGCGTTCGATGGGGGCTGCATCCGTGGTGTCGGGCGTGCGCAGCGCAAGGCTGAGCGTGCCCGCCTGCTGTGCAAGGGCGATGATCTGGCCATCTTCTGCGCTGACCTCAACCGTCACGGTGGCCGCCACATCGGGTTTATCGGACAGCTCATCATCCGACTGATCCACGCCTACAACGCGGATGTTGCGCAGGATCGTGTCGGTCATCAGCGATTCCGCATCACCACGCGTCAGCAGCACATCGACAAAATCGCCGGGTGTCACAAAGCCACCGACGGCAGACACGGCATCCACCTTGATCGCCATGGCGCGGAAACCGGGGGACAGCGATTGGGCGATCGTCACCTTTTCGCCAAAGCCGCTGATCTTGCCTTCCAAAATCACTTCACCGGGTACCAGTGACCGCAACGCGCGGCGCGGCTCGCCTTCGTCACCCGGCAGCAGCAGGGATGCCTGAGCGAATGATCCGGCGGGTACGGCGTTGGCGGGCCAGGCCTGCGCGACCAGCATGTGGGGTTGAATAACCTCACCGCGCTTAATCTCGACTGCGGCGGTCATCACCGATACCAGTGTTATGGCACTGGCAGCATCGGCGGCGGGCGCGGTCATCAATTCACGCGCCAATTGCGCCGAACCACCCGCCACACCAAGGCCGACAAGGGCCAGAACAATGGAAGATGCGCGCATGATATGGCTCCGTGAAAGGGGGCGGAATATGGGGCAAGGCCGCCCGACAAATCGCGGGGCGGCCAGCACGTTGAAATTAGGGACCGACAGGAGCGCTGGCCGTAACGGCATTACCTGTTGCCGTGTCGGCCCGCGTAAACAGTGTGCGGGTGTCCTCGGACATGGTGACAAGTGCACCGGTGCCGACCAGAATGACGACCAGCAGGGCAATGCCGTATTCAACAAGGGCAGCACCGTCTTCGTCGCGCAGGAATTTTGAAATCAGGGTTTTCATGTGATTGATCCAGATCCAGAGGTTGCGATGATCCCCAAACAGGCCGTCAGGGGGGCATCCGGGGACCGAGCAGGACACCCCGAATACCAAAAAGGTTACCAACCCGTTACCCGCACTTCATCATCCGGAACGCGCGGAAACACTGATCTGGGATTGCAGATTTTTCCACCCACTCAATCTGCGATAGCAAAGCCTGCCCGTTTTAGCGGCGTGTCCGCGCCGGTGCGCACGCTGTTTTAGGCAGGTGATTCGGGCCGGATGCCTAAAAGTACCATGGCAATTGTGGCAAAATTTGTGCGCAATTCAGGGGAAACCTGCTGAATTGGCGAATTAAGCCCCAATTCTACAAAAACTCTTTGACGCAAGGCGCGGTGTTCGGCACCCTTTTCAGAAATACCAGTTATGCGCATGTATCTTAGCAAGAATTTGCCCAAGCCCATTTGCCACGGTGAACTTGAATGACATTTGCAAGAACAGAGTTTTCCATCGCGGGTTTGCCCGTGTCTGCAGTACTGAATTTCATGGTCCGCTGGACGGAATGTCTGCATGGTGACGGTTCACTGCGCGAGACGCTGACGGCGTTTTCGGATCTGTCATTGGCCGAGATGGTGCTGCTGCACCGGGTGAATGCGGTCACGGGCGCGCAGCGCACCATTGCCATGGTTGATCGCAATGCCACGCACGGCGCGCGGCCGCTGACGCGGGCGCATGGGCTGGCATTGGTGGGACAGACGTTAAGTCGGGCCAAGCCGGGCACGGTCTGGGCGCTGCAGGATCTGGACCGTGATGCGGCGGCGCAGCTTGATCCGCGCGCAGTAGACTGGATGAAGGGGCGGGGGCTGCATGCGGCGATGCTGATCCCGCTGTCATCAAACGGCGATCAGACGGATGTGCTGGAGTTTTATCTGACAGCGCCGCTGGACCGGGCGCGGCAAGCCGGGATTGAGGCGTTGGCCTGCGCGTTGGCCGAGGCATGGGGCCGGCGGCCCGAGGGGCGGATTGCACGCATTCTGCGGTCTGCTCCGGCCATTCAGACGCATCTTGGGGCGGCACGGGCGGCTGTGCATCCGATGTCGGCCAATAATCCGTTGCATCTGACGGCGGCTGAGTTGCGGATTTGCGGGCTGATCCAGCAGGGCGTTGGCCTAAGCGGGGTCAACAAGGTGCTGGGCATTGCGGATTCGACGCTGCGCACGCATCTGCGCAGCATCTTTGCCAAGGCTGGGGTGACAGGTCAGGTCGGGCTGCTGCGCATGTTGCTGGACCACGAGGCAGCACGGCCCGCCTTGCGGGCCTGACCGCTAGAACGCTTTGCGTGCGCGCAGGGCAGCCCCGATGGTGCCATCATCCAGATAATCCAGCTCTCCGCCAATGGGCACGCCCTGGGCCAGTGAGGTGACCGCCACGCCTGACGCACGCAGCGCATCTGCGATGTAATGGGCGGTGGTCTGGCCATCAACCGTGGCATTCAGCGCAAGGATCACTTCGCTGACCGCTTCATCCTGCACGCGCGCGACAAGTTGGGGTATGCGCAACACCTCGGGGCCGACATCATCCAGCGGTGACAGCGTACCACCCAGCACATGATAGCGGCCCTTGAAGACGCGGCCGCGCTCCATGGCCCACAGATCGGCCACGTCTTCGACCACGCAAATCTCGCCGGTGGCGCGGGTGGGATCGGCGCAGATCGGGCAAATGTCATCGGTGCCGATATTGCCGCAGATCACGCAATCACGCGCGGTGGCTGCGACATGGGCCATGCGGGCGGCAAGCGGGGCCATCACCTGCCCGCGTTTTTTCAGCAGCATCAGCACGGCGCGGCGGGCTGAACGTGGCCCAAGGCCCGGCAGGCGGGCCAAAAGATCAATCAGATCATCAATGTCGCGCGTCGAATCCGCCACGTCAGAACGGCAGTTTCATGCCCGCAGGCAGGCCCAGACCTTCGGTCATCCGGGCCATTTCTGCCTGTGCCCGCTGGCCCGCCTTGGCTTGGGCATCCTTGATTGCTGCAAGGATCAGATCTTCGACCACCTCTTTTTCCGAGGCTACAAAGATGGATGGGTCAATCTCCAGCCCTGTCAATTCACCCTTGGCCGTGGCGCGGGCGCGCACAAGGCCAGCCCCGCTTTCGCCCACCACCACGATGTTTTCCAGATCGTCCTGCATCTGGGCCATCTTGGTCTGCATCTCGCCGGCGGCCTTCATCATCTTGGCCATATCGCCAAGGCCACCCAAACCCTTCAGCATTGCATTTCTCCTGTGGTGTTCATGATCAGATATGGCGAAGGTGGCGTTGAGGCAAGCGGGGCAGTTTCTGGATCCTGTCAGATTTGGCAACTGGCAAATCTACGCGCGCCTGCCTGCCCCTTTGCCCAACGGCGTTTGGCCATAGGCGCAGCGAACAGGTTTCTTCACAGATCATGCCGCCTTTTTCCCGATCAGCACCCCAGCCAGTGCCGCCACCCAGATCACACCCAAGGCCGCAATCACCAATGTCGGCTGCCCGATGCAGCCTTCGGCCATGGCAAGTGTCCGTGTGGTGGCATCAAGTGGCCAGATATAGGGCACCGACATGATCAGCGTGACCAGCAGCACGGCGTTCAGGATGATGGATTTGCGAAAATACAGCCCAAGGGCCAGACCCACAATCGGTACCGCACCGCCCCCCCACAGCAGAAAATGCATCACCTCGGTCAGGGCCGACGCTGCCCCATCCGATGGCACCCAGCCGGGGCGCACCGTTTCACAAACACCGGCCATGGCGGGGCTGGCGGTCATCAGCAGGATCATCAGTTGTCTTCGAAAGGGTCCCATTCGTCTTCTACCTCTGGCAACGCATCTGCCGCAGCACGGGCCACCAATGCCTCGGGCGTGCGGATTTCGGTGATCTTGGCGCCGGGAAAGGCCGCGAGCACGGCCTGCACCAGCGGGTTTTCGGCGGCGGCGGCGCGGGCGGCGTCAAGGCCGGCCACCTGTGCCTCGGCAATCGTGGCCGCACCGCCGGTTGAGACCACCGACACGCCCCACCGTGCGCCTGTCCAGCCCTGCAGGCGTTGCGTCAGCCGCGATGCCAAATCACGCCCGGCCCCCGGCGTGGGTTCAAATTCAATGCGCCCCGGCGAGTAGGCCACAAGGCGCAGGCCCATTTCGACATCGGTCAGCAGCTTCATGTCGCGCTTGTCACGGATCAGCGCCACCACGGCGTCAAAGCTGCCCAGCATGGCAAGGCCCGCCTCTTGCGGTTGCGCCACGGCCTGCGCCCCCACCGCCTGCACCATGCGCACACCACCCCCACCCTGCGGCACAGGTGCCATGGGGGCCTGGGGCATGGCAGGCGGGGTGGCGGATGACAGTTTCCTCAGCAAGGTTTCGGGATCAGGCAAATCCGCTACATGCGTCAGCCGGATGATCGCCATTTCGGCGGCCATCATGGCATTGGGCGCCAGCGCCACCTCTTCGATCGCCTTCAGCAGCATCTGCCAGGTGCGTGACAGCACCCGCATCGGCAGCCGTGCCGCCATATCAAGCCCGCGCATCCGTTCATCGGGTGGCGTGGTCGGATCATCCGCCGCCATCGGCGTGATCTTGACCACGGAAATCCAGTGCGTCACCTCGGCCAGATCGCGCAGCACGGCCATGGGGTCTGCCCCATCGGCGTATTGCGTGGACAGTTCCTGTAACGCCGCCGCCGCATCACCACGCATGACCATATCGAACAGATCAAGCACCCGGCCACGGTCGGCCAGCCCCAGCATGCTGCGCACCTGCAGGGCCGTAGTTTCCCCCGCGCCATGCGCAATGGCCTGATCCATCAGGCTCATGGCGTCGCGCACAGACCCTTCCGCCGCCCGCGTGATCAGCGCCATGGCATCGGGGGCGAGGGCGGCCCCTTCCAGTGCGGCAATACGCGCCAGATGCGCCATCATCACCTCGGGCTCGATCCGTTTGAGATCAAACCGCTGGCAACGTGACAGCACGGTGACCGGCACCTTGCGGATTTCGGTGGTGGCAAAGATGAATTTCACATGCGCGGGCGGTTCTTCCAGCGTTTTAAGCAGCGCGTTGAAGGCGTTGGTCGACAGCATATGCACTTCGTCGATGATATAGATCTTGTAGCGCGCCGATGCGGCCCGGTAGTGAACAGAATCAATGATTTCGCGGATATCGCCCACGCCCGTGCGCGACGCCGCATCCATCTCCATCACATCCACATGGCGGCCTTCGGTGATCGCCACACAAGGCTCACACACCCCGCAAGGTTCCGTCGTAGGCCCGCCCGCGCCATCCGGCCCCACACAGTTCAGCCCCTTGGCAATGATGCGCGCCGTGGTGGTCTTGCCCACTCCCCGCACGCCCGTCATCACGAACGCATGCGCAATCCGGTCAGCCGCAAAGGCGTTTTTCAGCGTGCGCACCATGGCTTCTTGCCCGATCAGATCGGCAAAGGTCTGCGGGCGGTACTTGCGCGCCAGAACGCGGTAGGCTTGGGCAGTCGTGTCGGACATGGGGCCTCGGGCGGGATTCGGACGCTGGTCAGCCTAGGGCCAAGCGCCCGCGCCGTCCACCGCCCAAAGCCGTGCACCCTTTTTCCCGTTCGGTTTTCTCTTTGAAAAAATACTCATGGCACAGCGTCGCCGCCATGCAGACGTCTGAAAAACCTACCGCTTCTTTTTCCCCGGCCCGCCGCCGCCAAACCGCCGCTGATGCGCCTGCGATTTGGCCAGTGTTGCCGCCTCATCTTCGCGCTTCAGCTTGCGCCAGCGCGTCAGGCGGTCCGCGTCCAGCCGCCCGGCAGTGATAGCCGCCTGCACCGCACAGCCCGGTTCATGCGCATGGCTGCAATCGCGGAATTTGCATTGCGCCACCAGATCGGTGATTTCTTCGAACACGATGTCGATGCCATCTGCCGCCCCCGGCTGCAAGGACCGCATGCCCGGCGTATCAATGATCCAGCCGCCCTGCGCCAGGGGCCGCAATGCGCGGTAAGTGGTGGTATGCCGCCCGCGTGCATCGCTTTCGCGGATCGCACCCGTGGCCACATCCGTGCCTGTCAGCGTTTGGGTCAGCGTTGATTTGCCCACGCCCGATGACCCGACCAGCGCAATGGTTTTGCCCGGCTTGCACCAGGGCGCAAGGTCCGCCACCACCGCCCCGTCGCGCGCATCCAGTGCCAGCACGGTCAACCCGCGCTGCAAGGCCATGGCCTGCTGGCGAAAGGTTTCCGGGGCATCCACGCCGTCGGCCTTGGTCAGGATCACCACGGGCGTGGCCCCGGCCCCTGCCGCCAGCGACAGATACCGCTCCAGCCGCGCCACGTTGAAATCCGCGTTGCACGAGGTGACGATGAACAGCGTATCCACATTGGCGGCAATCAGTTGCACCGCCGCCCCCGTGCCATCCCTTGCCGCTGTCAGCCGGTCCAGCAGGCTGGCACGGTCCAGCAGGCGCTGCACGGTAAAGGCATCATTGACCAGCAGCCAATCGCCCACGGCACAGGGCGCAAAGCCCTTGTTGGGCATAACAACATCAACCGGCCCATCCGCGCCGAAGGCGTGCATTCGTGTGCGGTGCACCTCGGCCACGCGCAGGGGGATCAGGTCCGCCTCATCACCGGTGATCTGGTCTGCAAACCACGCAGACCACCCCAGACCGGCCAGTTCATCTGTCATCACGAACCGTTGCCCCGCTGCGGTGTGCCCCCCCCGCCCCGGTGTGCCAAAGCGGCGATCTGCTGACCGGGCGGATGAGAAATAAAGGTGAGAGGCTGAACACGACCCAAGCGGGTCTCGTTGCGGCTGCTTCCTTCCGGACCTGACCGGGTTGGCGAGGCGCCTGCCCGCGCCAACCTCTCAACCGTTGATATAGGCGGGCGGGGCAGGATTCGCAAGATGTGGCAACAACCGCCGGGTATTGGCCGGACGGCACGCCGCGCTAACCGCCATACAACCGCACTGGCAGCTTGCGCAGGGCCGCTGCGCTGCGTTGTGCGCGCGCAATGGTCCAGGTGCCCTGCACGGCCATCAGCAGCAATTCGGCACGGTCTTGCGCCACAGCGGGCGGCAGGCCCAGCCGCGTGCCATGGCCCGCCAGATGCGTGGCCAACCGCGCAAACCCCGCCTCGGCATGGCTGCGAAATTCCTCGCCTTCGGGCCCGTCAAACAGCATGGCGGTCAGGGGACAGGCATTCGCGGCCTCCAGCATGTCAAACAGCTTGGCCAGCTTGAAGCACAGCGTCGTCGCCCCCTGCACGAAACCGCCGGCAGGACCAAACGCATCATCCATGATACGGATGTATTCCGCCGCCACCCAATCAGCCGCGGCCATTGCCAGATCAGCCTTGCCCGCCGGAAAGTGATGATAGAGTGAGCCCTTCGGCACCCCCGCCATGGCCAGCAATTCCGCCAGCCCCGTGGCATGATAGCCCTGCTGGCGGAACAGCGTGGCCGCTGTCACGATCAGGCGTTCGCGGGTGGGCAGGTCAGACTTGCGGATCACGGCCATGCCTGATGCATAGCCAGCCTGCGCGAAAACGTCTAGACTGATTGGTCTATTCATGCCATTAGACCGAACGGTCTAGCGCAAGGTGCCCCTATGAAACCCCGCATGAAACCCCGCCCGAAACACAGTGAACCCCTGATCGCGGCCCCGGTCACGGGTCTGACCGCCGGTGCAAACCCGATCAGCATCCGCAGCAGCGGTGCGACATTGACTGGTGCGCTGTTTATGCCCGACACCCCGCCGGTTGCGGCCATTGTGCTGCACGGCGCTGTGGGCGTGCCCGCAGGCTATTACCGCGCGTTTGCCACATGGCTGGCCACGCAAGGCTGTGCCTGCCTGACATATGATTACCGTGATTTCGGGGCCTCGCAAACCGCACATCTGCGCCGGTCAACGGCCAGCCTGCAGGTCTGGGGTCTGTCTGATCAGCCCGCAGCGCTGGGTGCATTGCGCGACCATCTGCCGGGCGTGCCGGTCTGGGTCATCGGCCATTCGCTGGGCGGCACGATGCTGGGCTTTCACCCGATGGACGGCGTGGCGCGTGTCATCACCGTGGCCAGCGGCCTTGTGACACTGGCCGATCATCCATGGCCCTATCGCGCCTTTGCCGCGTGGTTCTGGCATGGCCTGCCGCGCCTTGCCACGGCTGTGCTGCGCTATTTGCCCGGCCGCCTGTTGCGCATGGGGCCAGACCTGCCATCCGGGGTGTACCGGCAATGGCGCAGGTGGTGCCTGCGCCCCGGATTCTGGCAGGGCGATGTGGGCCACACCCTGCCCGCCCCCGATCCGGCCCGCATCCGTTGCGCAATGAAGATTGTAGCAATCGCCGATGATGTGGTGGTGCCGCCAGTGGCGGTCTGGCGGCTGATGGCGCTGTATCCACGCGCCACCAAGCGGCAACTGACCCTGCGCCCGGCCGATCATGGCTTGCGCAGTATCGGCCATATTGCAGCGTTTTCGCGCGCAAACGCAGTGGTGTGGCCTGCCATCATCGCCTAACCTGACCCCAAACCGGGGGATTCCATGCCACAGCTGACCCGCCTTGACTGGCCCGATTTCGGCCCGCCCGCCCTGCCCCCGCCCTTTACCCTGCCGGAGGCGCGGGGCCGCCTTGCCGCCCTGCGCCATGCGGGCCGTCAGTATGATGCCATCGTCATCTATGCTGACCGCGAACATGCGGCCAACCTGCACTGGATCACCGGCTTTGATCCGCGCTTTGAAGAAGCCGTGCTGATTGTGACCGAAGGCAGTGCCCTGCTGCTGGCTGGCAACGAATGCCTGCCTTACACCCGCATCTCGCCCCTTGTGCAATCGGGTGACATTGCCACCGGCCATTGCGCCAGCCTGTCATTACCATCACAACCACGCGGCACGCGGCGCATCGCCGATTGGCTGGCGCAGGCCATCCCGCAGGGTGCGCTTGTGGGGGCGATCGGCTGGAAATGGTTCGGCGCAGATGAGGTGGACGATCCCGCCACCGCCATTGACCTGCCCGCCTTCATCGCTGACCCGTTGCGCAGCCTTGCCGCCCGCGTTGAAAACGCCACCGCCCTGATGATGCACCCAACCCATGGTCTGAGCGCCCGCGTGGATGCCGCCGACATTGCCCGGCTGGAGTTTGCCAATTACATGGCCGCCCATGCGTTGCACCGGATGGTGCGTGCCTGCAAACCGGGCCGCACGGATTTTGAGGTGGTTCAGGCCGCAGGCATTGGTGGCCTGCCCTTGGGGTGCCATATTACCTTTGCCACCGGTGCGCGCGCCGATCAGGGCCTGTCGGGGCCGACCGGGCAGGTGCTGACTGCGGGCCAGCCCATCGGGTTCAACGTCTGCCATTGGGGTGCCAATATCTGCCGCGCGGGGTGGCTGGCCAACACTGCGGCCGACCTGCCACCAGATGCGCAGGATTATCTGGACAGCTTCGCCTACCCCTATGTGCAGGCGATGTCCGACTGGTGCGCCATGATGCAGCCCGGCACACCCGGCAGTGCTGTGTGGGATATGATACAAACCCGCCTGCCGCATGCAACCTTTGGCATCACCCTGAACCCCGGCCATCTGATCGGGCTGGATGAATGGCTAAGCAGCCCGGTCTATCAGGGGTCATCCGAACCGCTGGCCAGTGGCATGGCCATGCAGATGGACGTGATCCCCGGACATGCCACCTATGGGTCGACCCGCATGGAAGACGGCTATGTCATCGCCGATGCCGCATTGCGCACCCGCCTTGCCGCGCACTTTCCCGCCGTGCTGGACCGCGCAGGCCAAAGGCGCAGCTTCATGCGTGACGCAATCGGCATGGATGTGCCCGATTGCCTGCTGCCCCTGGCCGATACCTGTGGCATCGTCGCCCCCTGGCTGTTCGCCCCGGATCAGGTGATCACACTGTGAATGCCCTGCGCCCCAAGAATAACCTTTTGGTTTTCCCTTTGCGCAAATGCGCGCAGCGCTTTGCATGCCACCCGCAGGGCAGATCACATCATGCCATGGCCACCCCATTCAGGATGAAATGACAGCCGCCAGCGGCAGCCCTGCCATCCGCGCGCCGGCCAGAATATCCGGTGCCAGATGGTGCGCAAAAGGCCCGGTGGATGGCTGCATATCCGGCACCTGCACCACTGTGCAGCCCGCACGATGCGCCGATTCCGCCCCGGTATCGCTGTCTTCAAACACCAGACAGCGGGCCGGATCAACGCCCAGCTGCCGGGCTGCCAGCAAAAACGGCTCGGGTGCCGGTTTGGCATGGGTCACATCATCAACCGAGATGATCAGCCGGAAATGATGCGCAAGCCCCGCCGTTTCAACCTTGGCCCGCGCCTCAACGCGCCCCGAAGATGTGACCACCGCCATCGGCAGCGTGATGGCCCCCAGCAGTTCCCGCACCCCCGCCTTCAGCCGCAGGTCAGCGGCGATGCTGGTGGCAAAGCCCTGCTGCCACAGGCCTTGCAGATGCACCATGTCAACATGCGGATGCTGCAACCCGATGATCGCGCGTGTCGCCGCATGATCCTTGCCAACCATGCTTTGCATGAATGCCTGGCTGACAATCACGCCCACGGCGGCAAAGGCCGCAATACCCGTGGCCACCGCCACGCTTTCGGTATCAACCAGCGTTCCGTCCAGATCAAACAGCACTGCATCAAACATCGCACGACCCCGTTGCCCGCCACGCGGCATAGCGCATCACAGGTGCAATCGAAAGCGTTGAAAGCCATCGGTCGTCACCCCCAGATCATCGGGGGCAAAGGCTGCGATGTCGGCGACGAACGGCACTGCATCGGGCGATGTGTCCAATACCACGCTGGTGCCCGGCATTGGGGAAAACGCCCATGCCGTCGGGGCGGTTGACGCCGTGCCTGTGCCACGTCCAAGGTGGCGCAACAGCACCTCGCGGCTTGCCGGTTGACCGGTGCCATCGGCAATCACCTCTGATCCGGCCCCCTCCATCACGCCCAGCATCACACCCAGCCGGTGGCTGTTGGTCGCCAGCGCAAAGCGCATGCTGTCCTGCACCACGGTGCCCCTGAACCGCAGATCGCGGATGCGCCCGGTATGGCCGGTTGCAACGCCTGTCGGCGAGACAAAGGCCGCAGGTTGCGACAGATCAATCAGGCAGGTCACGCCGTAGATCATGTCCAGACAGGTTGCCGGTACAGCCGGGTTCAACAGTGGCTGGTCCTGCCCGCCCGCGCGCAGGTGGGCATAGGTGCTGGCGGCACGTTCCAGCCAGATCCGCAGTTGCGCGCCAGTCATGACGATGGCGGCAAAGTGGTTTGGATGCACATACAGATCGGCCGCGTTGCGCATGTGCAAGGGCCCGGCGGGCACGGCGGTGAAATGGTCCGGCCCGCCGCGCCCCCCCGTTTTGAACGGTGCCACGGCCGACAGAATGGGCAGGCCTTGCCACACCGTGCCTGCCACAAGGTCTGCCAGATGCGCCGCCTGCGCCGCCGCGATCAGCGCCTGCATGGCCGTGGGGGTGGCAATGGCGAAATAGCTGTGCAACGGCACGTCGCTGCGGCCCACGGGGCGCGCCATCCACGCCCGCGTGGCCTGATGCGCAGCCTCAGCGCGCGCGGCAAGATCGGGGTCAACGCCCACCAAAGGCACCGATTGCCCTTGCACCCCACGCGCGGCAATTGCACGGCAGGCGGCCTGCGCACGATCAATCCGCCATATGCCGTCGGCACGGATCAGGTCCAGATCAATGATCCCCAGATGTGATCCATAGGCCCCCGGCATGACCACCGGCACCTGCCCCACCAGACCTGACGACGCGGTGCTGCCAACAGGCTGTGGAAAGGTCTGATGTTCATGGCCCAGAACCAGCGCATCAATGCCCGGCAGCGCCGACAGGCCAAGCCCCACGTTTTCATCCATCGGCAGATTGCGCCCAAGTCCGGTGGCCGTTTGCAAACCCGGCTGCAAGCCCGCCTGCGCGCCCGTCGCAGCCGCCGCCCCCAAACCCGTATGGGCCAGCACAACCACCACATCTGCCCCGCACGCCCGGATGATCGGCACATAATACCGGGCCGTTTCAACCATATCCCGCGCGCGCACATCGGCAGGCAGCACGGCCTTGTCCCAGTCCAGCATCTGTGGCGGCGTCAACCCAAGCAGACCAATGCGCAGAATATGCTCCACCCCGGCCGTATCGGTGAAACTGCGCTCCAACATGGCCCAGGGCGCAAACAGCGGGGTGTCGTCACTGGCGGACATCCCCTTGTGTGTCAGAATGTTGGCCGACAGGACCGGGTAATTTGCCGTCAGCAGACTGGCCTTCAGATGCCCCAGCCCATAGCTGAATTCATGGTTGCCAAGTGCTGCCGCATCACAGCCCAGGGCATTCAGCGCCGCAATCATCGGATGCGGCACGGGCTGCGCCTGCGCCCCCGCCTCAATCGCGTATTCCGCAAGCGGGCTGCCCTCGATCAGATCGCCATTATCAAAGTAAAGGCAGTTTTCAGCCTCGGCCCGCGCCTGCCGGATCAGTGTCGCCACACGCGCCAGACCGAAACCGTCCAGCGGCATGTCACGGTAATAATCCCACGGCAAAAGATGACCATGCAGATCCGTGGTGGCCAGCACCCGCAGGCGCAGCGTGGCGGCAGGCTCAGACTGCCGCAGTTGCACGGCAACCGTCACGCAAAGGAACCGCCAGACCACCACACCAATTGCAAATCAACATGCGACCCCCCTTCGCTTTGGATAGGTTTATGCTACGTCTTTGCACAGCAATTACAACCTTTGGATGAATTACATGCGATAAATGTTCGACTTGATGTGCATTTCGAACATTTTCGGGCAATATCGCAAGGATTGTTGCCGTGGTGATGGCCGTCCGGCTGATTGCCTTGGGCGTTTGGCCATGCCATGTCAGGCGCAAACGGGGTCATCACAACCATGCGTCATGCAGAAACGGTAACCTTTGGCGGGTCAGGGCTGAACCGCGCCGCACCACTGCGTGGCAATGCGGCAGACATTGCACGATTGCAGGCCACTGGCGCGGTGCTGCCACTGTGGCAGGGCAAGCCATTGACGGTGCATGACGGCGATCAGGTCCGGGGCCTTGGCTGGGTGCCCGCCGGCCATCCGGTGTTGCAGGGTGGCGGTGTGCAGGTGTTTCTGGGCTGTGACGGCGCGGATGCGTTTTTCGCGCAGGACATCAGCCACTGGGTGCCCGGCAGCATCGACGGCCCGGTTGATACGTTCATGGATGCCAGCGTGCAGACCCACCCGGCACTGCCCGCTGATCATGGCTTTCGCGAACTGCGCGGGTTGCTGACTGCATTGAGCGCGCGTGAGGCGGAACTGGCGGCGACGGCCCGCGCGCTGCTGACATGGCACAGCGGGCACGGGTTTTGCGCAAAATGCGGCCAGCCGTCAGTGGTGGTGCAGGCCGGGTGGCAGCGCAGCTGTGCAGCCTGTGGCACGCATCATTTTCCGCGCACGGACCCTGTGGTTATCATGCTGGTCACGCATGGCAACCGCGTGCTGCTGGGCCGCAGTCCGGGCTGGCCCGAGGGGATGTATTCCTGCCTTGCAGGCTTTGTCGAACCCGGCGAGACGATCGAGGCCGCCGTGCGCCGCGAAACGTTTGAAGAGGCGGGCATCAGGGTGGGTGCGGTGCGCTATCTGGCCAGCCAGCCCTGGCCGTTTCCGGCGTCATTGATGATTGGCTGCCACGGCGACGCCATGGATGACACGATCACGCTTGATCCGGTGGAGTTGGACCATGCCCTGTGGATCACCCGCGAAGACATGGTCACCGTGATGGCCGGGGAACACCCCAGCGTCAAACCGGCGCGCAAAGGCGCGATTGCACATTTCCTGATTGCAAACTGGTTGGCGGACAGCCTTTTATAGAAGTATTGCCAGCCTCTGACACAAGATGGCCGGCAAAGGCTGCGTGCAGCAGGCACGCGTGGATACGGGCACAGACACCAGCATGAAGACACCAGTATGAAGATTGCATCGCGGCACGATATCGAGGCACCACCCGCCTTTGTATTCCAGACGCTTACGGATTTTGACAGTTGGGAACGCAGCGCCATGCGGCGCGGCGCCGAGGTGACGCGGACAGACAAGCTGACGACGGCGGGTGTGGGGCTGGCATGGCTGGTGCGGTTCCGGTTCCGGGCCAAGGACCGCAAGCTGGCGGTCAAACTGACAGGGCTGGATGCGCCTTCGCGGCTGTCATTCGCGCTGACGGGCAATCTGTATGACGCGACCTGCATTGTTGATCTGATGGAACTGGGGGCCAAGCGCACGCGCATGGTGGTAGTGTCGGAAGCCAGGCCCAGGACGCTGGCCGCACGTCTGATCCTGCAATCGCTGCGATTGGCGCGGGCGCGGGTGCAACGGCGCGTGGACGCACGGTTTGCCGGGGTTGCCCAAGAAATCGAAAACCGCTACCGCCAGCAGGCCCGGCCGCGCAGCATGGGCCTAAGCTGACACCACCTGCGTTGCCCTAACTGCGTTGCCCTAACTGCGTTGGCCTAACTGCGTTGGCCTAACTGCGTTGACGGTCTGCCGGATATACGCCGTGAATGGTGTGGGTTGAGGTGAAATACGCCAGCTCTTCCAAAGCACGCGCCACCGCCGGATCATCCGGGTGGCCTTCGATATCGGCGTAAAATTCGGTCGCGGTAAATGTGCCACCAACCATATAACTTTCCAGTTTGGTCATATTCACGCCGTTGGTGGCAAACCCGCCCATCGCCTTGTAAAGTGCGGCCGGAATGTTGCGCACGCGAAAGGTGAAGGTCGTCATCATCTGTGCGGCCCGGCGCGTATGATCCGGCGCGCGCGCCATGACCAGAAACCGCGTGGTGTTGTTGGCCTGATCCTCGATATGCCGTGCCAGCACATCCAGCCCATAGATTTCGGCGGCCAATTCGCTGGCAAGGGCGGCGCGCGTTTTGTCACCGGCCTCGGCCACCTCACGCGCGGCGCGGGCATTGTCGGAACTGACCCTGCCCTGAATGCCATGCTTGCGCAAAAATCCTGCGCATTGCGGCAGGATCACCACATGGCCATGCGCCTCGGCCACGTCAGATACCTGCGCGCCGCGCACGCCCAAAAGGTTGACGTAGACGCGCACGAACGCCTCATCCACAATGTGCAGGCCTGCGCGCGGCAACAGCGAATGCACATCGGCCACCCGGCCATAGGTGGAATTTTCCACCGCCAGCATGCCCAGATCGGCCTCGCCGCTGCGGGTGCGTTCAACCACATCATCAAACGTGGTGCAGGGCAGCGGGTCCATATCAGGGCGGGCCTGTGCGCAGGCCTGATGCGAATAGGCGCCAAGTTCCCCCTGAAAAGCGATCTTGCCCGGCATGCGCGCCCCCTGTCTCCGGCCCCCGGTTGAAAAAGGGGCGATAAGTCGCGCTAGTACACCTTGAAACCGGGGGGTGGAAGCGGGTAGATACGCGGCAACAAGCGGCAAAGGGTATGGGCGACATGTTCGACACGATGACACTGACCAAGATCACCGGTGCGGTGTGCGGGGCGTTTCTGGTGTTTCTGCTGGGGTCATGGGCGGCCGAAGGCATTTATGGCGCACATCACCCCAGGCACGGCGAAGAACATGTGCAGGCCTACAGCATCGAAGTGATCGGTGCCGAACCGGAAGAAAGCGCCGAACCCGAGGTGGATTTTGCCACGCTGCTGGCATCGGCTGATGCGGGCGTGGGTGAAAAGGTGTTCGGCAAATGCGCATCCTGCCACAAGCTGGATGGGTCTGACGGCACGGGGCCGCACCTGAACGGCGTGGTTGACCGCGCCAAGGGGGCTATCGCGGGGTTCGGCTATTCGGACGCTTTGATGGCCGTGGCGGATCAGGCATGGTCGCCGGAAAACCTGAACGGATTTCTGGAAGACCCCAAAGGGTATTTGCCCGGCACGGCCATGGGTTTTGCGGGTCTGGCAAAGCCCGAAGACCGCGCCAATCTGATTGCCTACCTTGCCACCACGCAGCCGTGATTGCGCCAAACGATCGTCAAATCAAAGCCGCCCCGCCTTGGGCGGCTTTTTCATGGGCCGTTCACGTGGTTTTGCACCGATGTGCGGCTAAATCGCACCAGAATTGCAACTTGCGGTCTCGACAGACGTAGCATTAGCATGAATCTTCCAATCAGGGCACGAATGGCCCGGCGCGTGAACAAGGGGAACAGCAGAATGGCACGACAGGGCACCATCGCACAGGCAACCATTCCGCGGGTATCTGCTTTGGCATTCCTGGCTGGCACCGGGCTGCTGATCCTGGGGCTTGCGGCCTTGGCCACCACCGCCCGCGCGCAGGACACCATCACCGCCCATGGCATTTCAACCTTTGGCGATCTGAAATACCCCGCCGATTTTCCCCACCTTGATTACGTCAACCCCGATGCCCCCAAGGGCGGCGAAATTTCGCAATGGGCCTTTGGCGGCTTTGACAGCATGAACCCCTATTCCGAAAAGGGCCGGGCGGCGGGGCTGTCATCCATCATGTACGAATCCATTCTGGTGGGCACCGCCGATGAAATCGGGTCGTCCTACTGCCTTTTGTGCACCACGATGGAATACCCGGAGGACCGGTCCTCGGTCATCTTCAACCTGCGGGATGATGTGACATTCTCGGACGGCACGCCGATGACGGCGGATGATGTGCTGTTCAGCTATGAAACATTCCTGACCAAAGGGCTGACCGATTTCCGCACGCTGTTTGCCCAGCGCGTGGAAAAGGCCGAGGTGCTGGGGCCATTGCAGATCAAATTTACCTTCAAGGCCGATGTGCCATGGCGCGATCTGCCCCAAGAGGTGGGCGGGCTTTCGATCATGTCGCGCGCCAATTACGAATCCAACGGGCGCGACCTTTCGCTGGACAGTCTGGAGCCGTTTCTGGGCACCGGGCAATATGTGCTGGACAGCATGGACACCGGCACATCGGTCACCTACCGCCGCAACCCCGATTACTGGGGCAACACGCATCCGCTGAACGTGGGCCAAGGCAACTTTGATGTCATCCGGCTGGAATATTACGGTGATTATCAGGCGGCCTTCGAAGGGTTCAAGGCGGGCAACTATACCTTCCGCAATGAGGCGTCTTCCAAGGAATGGGCCACCAGCTATGATTTCCCGGCCGTGCAGAACGGGTCGGTGATCAAGGCCGAACTGCCCAATGGCAGCAAGGCGAACGGGCAGGCCTATGTGTTCAACCTGCGGCGCGAAAGGTTTCAGGATATCCGCGTGCGGCAGGCCATTGGCCTGATGTTCAACTTTGAATGGTCAAACAAGACGCTGTTCTATGATCTGTATGCCCGCATCGATTCCGTCTGGGAAAACAGCTATCTGGAGGCGTCGGGCGTGCCTTCGGCCGCCGAGGTGGCGCTGCTGCAACCGCTTGTCGATCAGGGCCTGCTTGACGCATCAATCCTGACCGATGAGGCCGTGCCGGCACCGGTATCAGGCGACCGTCAGATTGACCGGGGCAACCTGCGCGCCGCATCAGCACTGCTGGATGAGGCGGGCTGGACAGTGGGCGATGATGGCATTCGCCGCAATGCAGCCAGTGAAAAGTTGACGGTGGAGTTTTTGAACGCCTCGCCCAGCTTTGACCGGGTGATCCTGCCCTATGTGGAAAATCTGGTGGCGCTTGGGGTGGATGCAAAACTGACCAACGTCGATCAGGCGCAGTTTGAGGCGCGCACCCGGCCCGAGGGTGGCTATGATTTTGACATCATCACCGACAATGCGCGCAGCGGGTATATCAGCGGGTCAGAACTGCAGCAGTACTATGGGTCGGAAACGGCGGATGTATCGGTGTTCAATACGATGGGTCTGAAAAGCCCGGCGGTGGATGCGATGATCGAGGTGGTCAAGGCGGCCAAGACCAATGATGATCTGACGGTGGCCACCATGGCGATGGACCGTATCCTGCGGGCGCAGCGGTTCTGGGTGCCACAATGGTTCAAGGATGTGCATACGGTGGCCTATTACGACATGTATGCGTACCCCGAACCGCTGCCGCCCTATGCCTTGGGCGAGCTGAACTTCTGGTGGTATGACGCGGCCAAGGGTGACGCGCTGCGTGCATCCGGCGTGTTGCAATAGGATCGGGCCAACACCCCGATGGGCGCGTATATCCTAAGGCGGCTTTTGCTGGTGATCCCCACCTTGCTGGGGATCATGATCATCAATTTCGGGCTGACGCAGTACATTCCGGGCGGCCCGATTGAACAAACCCTTGCCCGGCTGGAAGGCGGTGGTGACGCGCTTGAAGGAATTTCGGGCGGTGGTGACCCCACGATGGATGATGGCGGCGCGGACAGCAGCTATATCGGCGCGCGTGGCCTGCCGCCTGATTTCATTGCCGAGCTGGAGGTGCAGTTCGGCTTTGCCCGCATCATTTGCGCGCCGGGCTTTACCGGCGAACCATCCGTCAAAGACCCGGCCTGCACCAAGGAACTGATCCCGGCGACGGAACGGTTTTTCATCATGATGGGCAATTACCTGACGCTGAATTTTGGCGAAAGCTATCAGCGGTCAATTTCCGTGGTTGATCTGATCCTGGAAAAGATGCCGGTCTCCATCACCCTTGGCCTGTGGTCTACGCTGATTGCCTATATGATTTCCATCCCGCTGGGCATCCGCAAGGCGGTGCGTGATGGCAGCCGGTTTGATACTGTTACCAGCAGCTTCATCATCGCCGCCTATTCCATTCCCGGCTTTCTGTTTGCCGTGATGCTGATGGTGGTGTTTGCGGGTGGATCGTATTTCCAATGGTTCCCCCTGCGCGGGCTGACGTCGGAAAACTGGGAAAATCTGTCATGGTTTGGCAAGGCTAAAGATTACATCTGGCACATCACCCTGCCCGTGGTCGCATCAACCATCGCCTCATTCGCCACGCTGACATTGCTGACCAAGAACAGCTTTCTGGATGAGATCAAAAAGCAGTATGTGATGACCGCCCGCGCCAAGGGCCTGCCGGAATCGCGCGTGATGTACGGCCATGTGTTCCGCAATGCCATGCTGATCGTGATTGCGGGGTTTCCGGGCCTGTTCATTTCGGTGTTCTTTGGCGGATCACTGATTATTGAAACCATCTTTTCGCTGGATGGGTTGGGGCAGTTGGGCTTTACCTCGGCCGTCGGGCGCGATTATCCCGTGGTGTTCGGCACGCTGTTTGCGTTCGGCATCATCGGGCTGATTGTGGGTATCCTGTCGGACCTGATGTATGTCTGGGTCGACCCCCGCATTGATTTTGACAGGCGCGGATAGCCATGGCCCTGTCCCCCCTGAACCAACGCCGCTGGCGCAACTTCCGCGCCAACAAGCGCGCCTTCTGGTC
>JAYUZO010000081.1:0-4551 GCA_043751715.1 Rhodobacterales bacterium
CGAGGTGATCGCGGAACGGCACATCGCCTACACGCTGCTGCGGGGCGAGAATGGCGCGCGGCACGCGGATGCGACGGTGACGTTTGAAGCGGTGGGCGGGGCCACGAAGGTGACGCTGCGGATGGTGATGCTGACGGTTAAGGAATACCAGCAGGCGGTGGGTTTCGGGGCACCTGCGCTTGGGTTGCAGACGTTGGGCAAACTGGCGCGGGCAGTAGGGGCAGAGTGAACGCCGGGGCAGGGGCCGGGATTTTGGAAAATTCCGGTGCGATTTCTGTGCAGAAATCGGCGTGTGGTGGCGGGCGTGCACGTGTGGATTGCTGAAAGGAAGGGCCTTTGGCGAGGGTATTTGTGGCCAGAATGAAAGCCGTAGTCAGAAATCAAAGCTGATTTGCGCGCTGGGTTCTGGCAACGGGTCACGCACGAAGCGTCGGCTTGAGGGGGCCTTTGTGCTGTCTTGGCGGCTGGCGTGGCGGGTAACGATTTCGTCAGCCCTCGCGCGGAAGCTGGGCGTGCGGCGCAGGCCCCAGATGGTTTCGCGGGCGAATCTGGCACTGGCGGCCACGTCGATGATGGGGTGGGGGTAGCGCAGGCCAAGCACGCGGGCCGCGCCATCCCATTTCCAGGGTTCCTGCAGATATTGGTCGGGCACGGCGTTCAGCTCGGGCACCCAGCGGCGGGTAAAGGCGCCGGTGGGATCCTGATCCTGGCCTTGTTTGACGGGGTTGTAGATGCGCGGGGTGTTGATGCCTGTGGTGCCCGATTGCATCTGCACCTGCGGCCAGTGAATGCCGGGGTCGTAATCTGTAAAGCGGCGGGCGAGCACAGGGCCGGTGGCGCGCCAATCCAGCCAGAGATGGTATGAGCCGACGGCCATCACCATGGCGCGCATGCGGAAATTCAGCCAGCCGGTGGCAGCAAGATAGCGCATGCAGGCATCCAGAAAGGGCAGGCCGGTTTCACCGTTTTGCCATGCCTGCAGGCGCATGGGGTCGGCTGGCAGGGCGCGCAGGTTTTCGGTGGCGGGGTGCAGGCAGCGGATTTCGATGGATGGCTGATCTTCCAGTTTCTGGGTGAAATGGTCGCGCCATGCAAGGCGGGACTGAAAGCTGGCAAGTGATCCGCCAAAGCCGAAGGGGCGTTCGATCTGGCGCGCGGTGGTGGCCTGGGCGACCTCGCGCACCGACAAAACCCCGATGGCCAGATAGGGTGAGACGCGCGAACAGGCGCGTTCGCCCGTCAGGGGGGATGACATGGCGGCGCGGTAGGGTGCGGCGCGGGTGGCAAGAAACGATTGCAGCGTAGCGTCGGCCTGCGCGCGGCCACCGGTTTGGCGGTGGGGGCAGGGGTCGGGCTGCAGGCGCAGGGCGCGGGCGGTGGGAATGGGGCCGGGTTCCAGCGTGGCAAGTGGGGATATGGCAAGGGGTGTGGGCGATTGCGGGCCTTGGGTAAAGGCATCGCGCGCGGCGGCCCAGCCATCACGCTGTGCCAGACGGCGGATGACGCCGGATTGGGGCAGTTCGGTCCACTGGACGCCATTGCCGCGCGCCCATGCACCAAGGCGGCGGTCACGGGCATAGGTCCACAGGTTGCCGGTTTCGGCATGGCTGATGATGCGGCTGATGGCGTGATCGCGCACAAGGCGGGCCATGATTTCAACAGCATCACCGGTGCGGACAATCAGGGGGGCCCCAAGCTGGCCAAGTGCATCGCGCAGGGACATCAGGGATTCGGCGGTGAAATCCCACTGGCGGGCAGATGTATCTGGCAGCTGCCAGTAATCAGGTTCAACCACATAAAGCGGCAGCACGCGGCCAAGGCTGGCGGCAAGCGTCAGCGCGGGGTGGTCGTGGATGCGCAGATCGCGCTTGAACCAAAGCAGAACATTCATCGAACATCTGGTGCCATGGGGACACGGAAAGGTAAAGGTGGTGTTGTGCGCAGGAGGATCAAGGAGGCTGGATCATGGCAGGGGATGGCCCAGCAGGGACTGCGGCGTATCCCAGCCATAGACATGTTCGGTCACGTCAGTAGCACCGATCCGGTCAGCCACTGTGTCTACCCAACGCCCGCCCAAGCCGCTGTAAAACGCACAAGCACGGGCATTTGTTGCAAGGGTGGTGGCGGTCAGGGGTTGGGGGGATGGGCCAAGGGCTGCACGCAGCAGCGCCTTGCCATGGCCGCGCCCTTGGCCAATCTGCAACAGGTACAGGCTGAACAGCTCGTCCGGAAAGGCGGGCACGCGGGCTGGGTCGCGTTGGGGGCCGATACAGGCAAAGCCCAGATCATCCAGCACTACGGTGCGGATACGGGGGTTGGCCAGCGTTCTGGCCCATTGCACCTGCCGCGCGGTGGGTTGGCTGGCGCGGACGATATCATGTTCGGGCAACAGGCCGGCATAGGTTTCACGCCACGCGGCAATGTGCAGGCGCGCGAGCATGGGCACATCGGCGGCGGCGGCGGGGCGAACGGACATGTCCGAAAGGGTGGAGGGTATGGCATGCGGGTGCAAGCAGGGGTTGTGCGGGCGGGCGGATTGCCGCCCTTGCAACGGCTGGCCACTGGCATAGGCTTGCCGACATTCTTGGGAGCCTTTCATGACCAGCCAGCAACGCGCCATTCATCTGTCGGACTACCAGCCCTTCCCCTATGTCATTGCAAAGGTTGATCTGATCTTTCAGCTTGATCCGCAGTCCACACGGGTAACAGCGCGGCTGGACATGCGCCCGAACCCGGCGCGCAGCGGGCGGCATGACCTGCGGCTGGACGGCGAAGGGTTGTGCCTGATCCGTGCACGGATCAACGGCACAGTGCTGGCGGTGACGCCGGATGAAACGGGGCTGACGGTGCCTGTGGCGATGGTGCCTGACGGGGCTTTCGTGCTGGAAACCGAGGTGGAGATCGCGCCTGCCAGCAATACGGCGCTGGAGGGGCTGTATATGTCCAACGGCATGTATTGCACGCAATGCGAGGCAGAGGGGTTCCGCAAGATAACCTTTTACCCTGACCGCCCGGATGTGATGGCGCCTTTCCGGGTGCGCATTCAGGGCGATCTGCCGGTGCTGTTGTCCAACGGTAACCCGCTGGCCAGCGGGCAGGGATGGGCGGAATGGGATGATCCGTGGCCCAAACCGGCCTACCTGTTTGCCGTGGTGGCGGGTGATCTGGTGGCGCATTCAGCGCGGTTCACCACATCCGAGGGGCGCAACGTTGCGCTGAACATCTGGGTGCGGCCTGGCGATGAGGACCGCTGCGCCTATGCGATGGACGCGCTGATCCGGTCGATGCGGTGGGATGAACAGATCTACGGGCGCGCCTATGATCTGGACGTGTTCAACATTGTGGCGGTCGATGATTTCAACATGGGCGCGATGGAGAACAAGGGCCTGAACATCTTTAACGCCAAGTTCGTGCTGGCCAGCCCTGAAACGGCGACGGATGATGATTATGCGCGGATTGAGGCGATCATCGCGCATGAGTATTTTCACAACTGGACGGGCAACCGCATCACCTGCCGGGATTGGTTCCAGCTGTGCCTGAAAGAAGGGCTGACGGTATTCCGTGACCAGCAGTTTTCGGGTGATATGCGGTCACATGCGGTGAAACGCATCGAAGATGTGGTGATGCTGCGCGCGCGCCAGTTCCGCGAGGATCAGGGGCCGTTGGCGCATGCGGTGCGGCCGGAAAGCTATGTGGAGATCAACAATTTCTACACGGCGACGATTTATGAAAAGGGTGCAGAGGTCATCGGCATGCTCAAGCGGCTGGTGGGGGATGCAGGCTACAAGCGCGCGTTGGATTTGTATTTCGACCGGCATGATGGTGATGCGGCCACGATCGAAGACTGGCTTGCGGTGTTTCAGGATGCGACGGGGCGCGATCTGACCCAGTTCAAACGCTGGTACAGCGAGGCGGGAACGCCGCGCCTGAGTGTGACCGAGGATTGGGCGGATGGCACCTATGGCCTGACCTTCCGGCAGGATAACCCACCCACACCGGGGCAACCGGTAAAGGGGGCCAAGGTCATTCCCATTGCCGTGGGGCTGCTTGGCCCGAACGGCGATGAGGTGGTGCCGTCAACGGTGCTGGAGATGACGCAAAGCGAACAGCGCTTTGAATTTGCAGGCTTGGGCGGGCGGCCTGTGCCATCCATCCTGCGGGGGTTTTCAGCGCCGGTGGTGCTGAACCGTGCGGTCAGCCCGGAAGAACGCGCGTTTCTGCTCGCGCATGATACCGATGCGTTCAACACATGGGAGGCGGGCCATGCGCTGGCGCGGGATGTGCTGGCGGCGATGGTGATTGAGGGTGCCGCACCGGGGCCGGAATGGCTGAATGCGATGGCGCGGGTGGTGGTGGACGGCGCGCGCGATCCGGCGTTTCGCGCACTGGTGCTGCGCCTGCCACCAGAGGATGAACTGGCAGCCATGCTGGCACAGGCGGGGCATGTGCCTGATCCTGCACATATTCACACCGCGCGCAGGCAGGCGCGGCGTGCACTGGCAGACAGGCTTGCGCCGTTGTTGCCGGGGGTGATGGCGGATATGGCGGAAC
>JAYUZO010000082.1:0-14610 GCA_043751715.1 Rhodobacterales bacterium
TGATCCCATCAAACCCGGTGACGGTGACGCGCAGCGATACCGATGGCGACGGCGTGCCCGATGATGTGGAAGGCGTGGGCGACCGTGATGGTGATGGTATCCCGAATGCGCAGGATTATGATCCGACAGGCGTGTTTTATTGCGAGGATAACGGCCGCATTTTGCCGGGTGGCAGCATCACATTGGTGCAGGTTGGTGGCACCGGTACCGGCATCACCGTGCTGCGCAACGGGGCGGATGGCCAGTATCAGTTCTTTGTGACCGAAACCGGCACGTACCGGCTGCAGATCACCTATCCGCCCGGCACCAGTGCCTCAACCATCCGGCCCTCATCCGGCACGCTTGATCTGGGGTCGCGCCTGCCCACCAACCCCTTGTCCATCGGATCATCGCAGGATGGCAGCAGCGGGTTCCTTGGCAATTTCAGCAGCGGTGCAAACCCGTGGTTTGACGCGTTCCAGATTGATGCGGGCGATCCCTATATCATCAACAACAACATCCCCGTGCGGGCCTGTTCGGGCAACGCCCTTGATGCAACGGCAACCAAGGTTGCCGACCGTGACAGTGCGGTGGTGGGTGAAACGGTCAACTTTACGCTGACCTTTGTAAATGGCGCGCGGTCCAACCCCGACAGCAGTTTCATTGATACCTTGCCCACGGGCCTGATTTACACGCCAAATTCCGCCACGCTGAACGGTGCACCGCTGGAACCTGCTGTTGCAGGCCAGCGTCTGACATGGGGCCCGCGCAATATGGCGGCTGCCGAAACCGTGACCATCCGCCTTGCGGCACGCGTGTCGGGCCGGGCGGGCCTTGGCAACCTTGTCAACCGCGCGGTTATGGTGGCACCCAGTGGCACCGAACTGTCCAATACGGCGACCGCGACCATCCGTATCGTGCCGGAAGCGGTGTTTGATTGTTCCGATGTGATCGGCAAGGTGTTTGACGATGTGAACCGCAATGGCGTGCAAGACCCGTTCGATCCGCGCGCCGAAATCACCAATCAGGATATCTTTCTGGATAAGTACGGCAAACTCGCCCCGCCTGAACCGCAGGAGTTGCTGGGTGAGCCGGGCATTCCGGGCGTGCGGATTGCCACGGTCAACGGCCTGCTGATTACCACCGATGAATTCGGCCGGTTCCATGTGCCCTGTGCGGCATTGCCTGCGGATATCGGATCAAACTTCACGCTGAAGCTTGACCCGCGCACCCTGCCTGTGGGCTACGGGCTGACCACGGAAAACCCGCGTACCCTGCGCCTGACGCCGGGCAAGGTGGCCAAGATGAACTTTGGCGTGGCCTTGACCGACATCGTCGATATCGGGCTGACAGCGCAGGCCTTTGTTCCGGGCACGGTGGCACCGGTGCAGGCGTTGGTTGACGGGGTGGGCACGTTGATTGCGCGGATAGCCAGCACACCATCAACGCTGCGGCTGACCTATCTGCTGTCAGCGGGCGAGGATCAAGCCGGTGCTGTGGCGCGCCTGCGGGCCACCGAAGATCTGATCCGGCGCATGTGGCGCGGGGTTGGCAATTACGATCTGCAGATCGAAAAAACGGTAAAAGAGTGAAGGGAGGGCCGCAGATGAAACGATCACCCCTGCACCTGTTTGCAACGGTTTCTGTGCTTGCCCTGTCACAGGCTGCTTTGTCAAAGGCTGCCCAAGCGCAGGATGGCTTTGCCATTGTGCTGGGCGGTGAACGCATTGCCGGCGATGCAGGCGTTGCGGCCACGGTGCAGGCCGTGCGCCCGCCGTTCCGGTCAACCGCGGATGTGACGGTGGTGGTCGATGGCCTGGGTGTTACGCCGCGCCTTGATCTGGAGGTGGTGGTGGCGGATGAGGCCAGCGTGACGCTGCAAAGCCGGATGAACTATCCGGCCTATGTCACCCGCGGCGAAGTGCGGCTGTTTGACGGCGCGCGCATTCTGGCAACCACGGCGATTGATCCCAACGGCAGCGTCACCCTGCGCCTGCCAGTGGATGCTGAAAACCTGACCGTGACCCACCGCGTTTATGACAGTGCCGGGCGTTATGATGAAACAGCCCCTGTCAGCATTGACCGTACCCATACCGCGCCTGAAGAAACCGGAACCGACAGCACCGCCCGCCGCCGCATTCCCGTGCAGGGTGGGGCAGTGACGGTGCGCGGTCAGGGACTTGCCCCCGGTGCCACCATTTCGGCATTTGGCGAAACCATCCGCCCCGATGCATCGGGCGGGTTCGTGCTGCAACGCATTCTGCCCGCAGGTGACCGCCTGCTGCCGGTGCGCGTGACGGGTGGCGGTGAAAACATCAGCCTTGATCCCGTCATCACCATCCCGCAGTCGGAATGGTTTACCGTGGCCACCGGCGATCTGACCGTTGGCCGCACCGTAAGTGGCGCGAATAAGGGTGACACATTTACCACGGGCCGTCTGGCCGGTTACACGCGCGGCAGCACGGTGTCTGGCTGGGATATCACCGCATCCGCCGACACCGGCGAAGGCGCGCTGCGCGACCTGTTCCGCGATTTTGACCGCAAGGATCCGCTGTCGGTGATTGACCGGCTTGATCCCGAACTCGCCTATCCCACCTACGGCGATGACAGCACGCTGGTGCAAGATGCGCCCACGGATGGCAAGTTCTACTTCCGCGCCGAACGCGACGGGTCATATGTGCTGTGGGGCAATTACACCGGCACATTGCGCGGCGGCGAATATCTGCGCAATGAACGCAAGCTTTATGGCTTTCAGGGCGTTTACCGCACGCCGGATCAGACCACGCAGGGCGAAGCGCGGGCAACGGTTATGGCCTATGCAGCGCAGCCCGATCAACTGCCGGGGCGTGAGGTGTTTCTGGGTACGGGCGGTTCGGTATACTTTCTGCAGCGGTCAGATGTTTCAGTCGGCTCTGAAACGATCATGGTCGAAGTGCGCGATCCGACCTCGGGCCGGGTGATTGAACAGCGCAGGCTGGCAGAAGGGCGCGATTACCGGATCAATTACCTGCAGGGCGTGGTGGTGCTGACTGCCCCGCTGTCAGGCAGCACAGGCAGCAGCACGGTCACGCCTGCGCCGGGCACGCGCCCGGAAACCCGGCTGGTTGTGGCCTATGAATATACCCCCACCGCCACTGATGTGGATGGGTTTGCTTATGGCGGGCGGGTTGAAGGGTGGGTGGCGGATGATCTGCGCCTTGGCATCACAGCAATGGTCGAACAAACCGATGTGGCCGATCAGACCGCCTACAGCGCCGATCTGCGTTATGTTTTCGGTGGTAACAGCTTTGTCGAGCTAGAGGCTGCGCGCACCGATGGCCCCGGTTTCGGCCAGACCTTCAGCGCCGATGGTGGGCTGGTGGTGGTGACCGAAGGTGCCGGTGGGGGCACGGGCGGGGCGTACCGGTTCAAGGCCGAGGTGGATTTTGCCGATCTGGGACTGGCGACCAAGGGCGCGGTGTCAGCCTATGCCGAACAGCGCGAGGCTGGTTTTACCACGCTGGATCACCGGGTAACGGATGATGAACGTCTGGCTGGTTTTGCGGTGACGGCCGAGGCGACTGCGCGGTTGTCATATAAACTGGCGGTGGATGATTACCAAAGTGATGCAGGGCGTGCGCTGACCGAAGGTTTGGCCGAGGTCAGCTACAAGGCTTCGGATCGCGTCACCCTTGATTTCGGACTGGCGCATGAAAACCGCACTGAACCGGGCGATGCAGACAAAACCGGTGCGCGCACCGATGCAGCCGTGCGGGTGACATTCACCCAAAGCAACGCGCTGGCATACTATGTCTTTGGCCAATCCACCCTTGGCCGCAGTGGCGGGCTTGGGCGCAATAACCGGGTGGGTGCGGGTGTAACGCTTGGTTTTGCTGAAGGGTGGACGTTTGAGGGTGAGGTATCGGACGGCAGCTTTGGCGCAGGCGCGCGTGCGCTTGTGTCGTATGAACGTGCAGGGTCGAACGCCTATTTCGGCTATACGCTGGATCCGGGCCGTGAATTGGACGGTGTTGCGCTGAATGGCCGGGATGAGGGGCAGTTTGTGCTGGGCGGGCGCCGTGCGGTCAGTGATGCCGTGACGGTGTTTGGCGAAAACACCTATGACATGTTCGGACGGCGCACCGCGCTGACCTCGACCTACGGGGTGGAATACAAGGCCAATGCCCTGCTGGCGCTGTCGGGCGGCGTGGAAGTGGGCCGCGTGGCCGATCCGGTGGCTGGAGATTTTGACCGTACGGGGCTGTCATTCGGTGCGGCCTATGATGATGACGCGGGGCTGACGGCCAAGGCGCGGCTGGAACTGCGCCGTGACCGGGGCCTGCAATCCGGCCTTGACCGTGATGCGGATACCCTTGTTTTCACAGGTAATTTTGCCTATGCGGTTGATGACGCCCGCCGCTGGATCGGCACGGTTGATCTGGCCGATACCGATGCTGATACCAGCAGCACCCTGTCCGGCGAATTTGCCAAGCTGACGCTGGGCTATGCTTACCGCCCGGTAAACGACGACCGCCTGAATGTGCTGGCGCGCTATACCTACCTGTATGACATGTACGGCCAGCGTGTTGATGGCACCGATACCCCCGGCCCGCGCCAGCGCAGCCATGTGTTCAGCGTGGATGCCACCTATGATGTCGGTCCGCGCTGGACGCTGGGCGGCAAGCTGGGCTTTCGCCTTGGCGAAACATCGCCCGATGATGCCACGCCGTTGCAGCGCAATGATGCGGCCCTTGTGGTGGTCAATGCGCGCTATCACCTCACGTTCCAGTGGGATCTGCTGGTGGAAGGGCGCTATCTGACCGCGCGGCAGGCGGGGTTGGATGAGGTGGGCGTGCTGGCCACGGCCTACCGGCAGTTCGGGCAGAATTTCATGCTGGGTGTGGGCTATAACTTTGGCACATTCTCGGATGATCTGACCGATCTGACCACCGATGATCAGGGCATCTTTCTGAACGTCATCGCCCAGTTCTGAATTTTTATGCCGTGATAGCAATGGCTTAGCCCTTTGCTATCGCATAACAACGCGGCGCTTTTGCCTAGCGCGGTGGCATCGCCCATGTTGTTGGCAGGCAATGACGCCACATGATTTGCAAAGGATACCGACATGCTGCCCTATGTCAAAACCGCCGCCGTTTCTGCCCTTGCGGCCACGTCAATCTTTATCGGCTCGCTTGCGCCTGCCCAGGCCTTTGGTGACCGCGAGCGTGCCTTTCTGCAAGGCATCGCGGCCGCCGTGATCGTTGACAAGCTGATTACTGAAGGCCAGCGCCCGCGCCGTCAGCAGCCGGTCTATGTGGCCCCGCCGGTGACGTTCGTGCCGCAGGAGCCGGTGTATCAGCCGCGTCCGACGCACACGACCAGCATCTACCAGACGCCTGCCGCCCGCGCCTTTAACAGCTACAGCCGGGCCGAGCGTGTGGCCATCCAGCGCCGCCTTTCGGCCATGGGCTACTACCGGTCCGGGATTGACGGGTCATTCGGTCCGGGCACCTATAACGCCGTTGTGGCCTATGCCCGCGACGCCGGGCAGGCGGATCGTCTGGGCGGCACCAACACGGCGTTCGGCGTGTATGACGCGCTGATCTATTGATTGACCCCGAAAGGTGGGATGGGCAGCATTGCCCATCCTACGATCACTTCCCCCCGCCTGCCGTTTCTGACCCGCCGCGCGTCAGGTAATAGGCCAGCAAAATCGGCACGAAGGTTGCCGCGAACACCACAATCGCCACCACGTTCGTCACCGGCAACTGGCGCGGGCGGATCAACTCGTCCAGCATCCAGATCGGCAAGGTTTTGGCATCCACCCCCGACCCTGCGGTGAAGGTTGTCACGATCACCTCATCAAATGACAGGGCAAAGGCCAGCATGCCACCGGCCAGCAGGGCCGAGCCGAGGTTGGGCAGCAGCACATGGCGGAAGGTCTGGAAGCTGTTTGCGCCAAGGTCGGCCGAGGCCTCCAGTATCCCGACCGACAGGCGGCGGAAACGGGCGACGGCGTTGTTATAGACGATGACGATGCAGAATGTGGCGTGGCCAAGGATGATGGTCCAGACGCTGAACGGAATATCCATGATGGCGAATGCTGATCGCAGCGACATGCCGGTGATGATGCCGGGCAGGGCGATGGGCAGGATGATCAGCAGGCTGATCTGCTCGCGCCCGAAGAACCGCGTGCGGGCCATGGCAGCGGCGACCAGCGTGCCAAGCACGATGGCGATGGCGGTGGCGATGGAGGCTACCCGCAGGGACAGCCAGAAAGGCGGCCAGATATCCGCGCGGTGCCATGCGACGGCGAACCATTGGGTGGTGAAACCGGGTGGGGGAAAGGTGTAGCCGCGCTGCTCGGTGGTAAAGGCGTAGACAAAGATCAGCACGATGGGCAGGTGCAGGAACAACAGGCCCGCAACGGCGGCGATGCGCAGGGGGAGCGAGGCCTTTTCAGAGTGCATCGAACGCCCCCGCGCGTTTGGCGAGTGCGAGATAGATCAGCATGATGACAATGGGCACAACAGCGAATGCAGCGGCAAGGGGAATGTTGCCCGCTGTGCCCTGAAATTCAGACACGGCCATGCCGATGGACCGGGCAGAGGTGCCGATGATGCGGGGGATGATGTAATCGCCCATGGTGAGCGAAAAGGTAAAGATGGACCCTGCGATGATGCCGGGCAGGGCGAGCGGCAGCACGACGGTGCGAAAGGTTTGCGCACGGGTGGCACCAAGGTCGGCTGATGCCTCCAGCATGGTGGTGGGCACGCGCTCCAGTGCGGCCTGCATCGGCAGGATCATGTAGGGCAGCCAGACATAGACAAAGACCATGAAGGTGCCGAGGTATGAGGTGGAGAGTGAATTGCCGCCGATGACGGGCAGGGCAAGCACGCCATTCAAAATGAACCCGGTATGCGTGGCGTCAGCGGCCCAGCTGATGATGCCTTCCTTCGACAGGATCATTTTCCAGGCATAGACCTTGACCAGATAGGATGACCAAAGCGGCAACAGGATGCCAAGGTAGAACACGGCCTTCCAGCGGCCACGGGCAAACCTTGCGGCGTAATAGGCGATGGGAAAGGCGATGATGGCGCAGGCAAGGGTAACGGCGGCGGACATCACGAGGGTGCGGACGATGATATCAAAGTTCGAAGGGCGCAGCAGTTCGCCATAGGTTTTGAGGGTGAATTCTTCGCGCACGACGCCCGAGAATTCATCAATCGAGTAGAAGGATTGCAGCAGCAGGGCAGCGAGTGAGCCAAGGTAGATCACCCCCAGCCAGATCAGTGGCGGGGCGATCAGCAGGGCCAAAAGCAGGTTCGGTTTGCGCCAGAACGTGGTGGTCAGCCGGTCGGCAAGGCCGCGTGCGGGCAGGATGGCAGGGGCGGTCATGCGCTGACCAATGGCAGAGGGCGAAAAATTTTGGACGAAAATTTTTGGGCGCCCGGAATAATGCGGGTCATTATATACCCTCCATCACATGCAGGGCTTCTGGTGCGAAGGTCAGACCAACGGTTTCACCGGGCTGGGGCAGGGTGGTGCCTGCCGGCACGATCACGCTGATATCGGTGCCGCTGGCGGCGATGGTCAACCGCGTGCCTGCGCCCAGATAGCGCAGGGTGGTCACCGGCCCTGACAGGGTGGCCCCCCCCGCGGGTGACAGGCGCAGCGTTTCGGGCCGCAGGGATGACCATGCCGCCGGGCCGCCAAGGGCGCGGGTCACATCGGGGGGCAGCACGTTGGAGGAGCCGACGAAATCGGCGACAAAGCGGTTGGCAGGGCGGGCGTAGACATCTTCAGGCGTGCCGATCTGGGCGATACGGCCTTCGTTGAAAATGGCAAGGCTGTCGGCCATGGACAAGGCCTCGTGCTGATCATGGGTGACAAAGACAAAGGTGATGCCAAGGCGTTTTTGCAGGGCCTTCAGTTCATCCTGCATCGCCTCGCGCAGTTTCAGATCGAGCGCACCGAGCGGTTCATCCAGCAGCAGGACACGCGGTTCATTGACCAAGGCGCGCGCAAGGGCGACGCGTTGCCGCTGCCCGCCTGACAACTGGCCGGGCTTGCGGTCCCCGTAGCTGTCAAGCTTGACCACGGCCAGCATCTCTTCGGCTTTTGCATGGCGGGCGGCCTTGGCCATGCCCTTGACCATCAGACCGTAGGCCACGTTATCGCGCACGTTCAGATGCGGGAACAGGGCGTAGTCCTGAAACACCGTGTTCACGTTGCGCAAATGCGGGGGCACAGTGCTGACATCGTCACCAAAGATGCGCACGCTGCCGCCGGTGGGCTGTTCAAAGCCGGAAATCAGGCGCAGGCAAGTGGTTTTGCCTGAACCCGATGGGCCGAGCATGGCAAAGAATGATCCCTCGGCAATGGTGAGGTCCACACCATCCACGGCGCGGACAGAACCGAAATGGCGGGTGACATGTTCAAAAGTGACGGCTGCGGTCATGGGATATCCGTTGGGTGGGTTTCTAACCCACCGTTGCGCGAAAGGTGGGTTGGAAACCCACCCTACATGGGATTGCGCCCCCGCCCGAAAGCGGGGGTTTTCAGGCGCTTACCGCCCGCCGATCACACCGATGTAATCACTGACCCAGCGGTAGTAGGGCACGCATGCGCCCTCACCCTGCGAACAGTTCGACACAGGGGTGGTCCAGAACCGGATCTTGTCAAAGTTGTCCAAGCCATTCGTCGTGCACCCCTCTGCCGTCTGCATGCCGCGGCCATCGGTGCAGGCCGCAGGCACCGCCGGGTTCGCGCCGAACCAGACCGACAGGTCAGATTGCAGGTTTGACGCCAGCGAATGCTCCATCCACATATAGGCGCAGTTCGGGTTGGCGGCATCGACATGCAGCATCGTGGTATCAGCCCAACCGGTCGCCCCTTCCTGCGGGATGGTCGATGCCACAGGTGCCCCGCCTGCCTTCAGGATATTCACCTGAAACGGCCATGACCCGGACGCCACCACACCTTCGTTCTTGAAATCATCCATCTGGATGAAGGCGTCATGCCAGTACCGGCTGGTCAGATCGCGCTGCACGCGCAGCAGGTCCAACGCCGCCTTGTACTGATCTTCGTTCAGTTCATAGGGCGATGTGATGCCCAGTTCCGGCTTGTGGAACATCAGGTATTGCGCCGCATCGGCCACGTGAATAGGCCCATCATAGGCCTGCACGCGCCCCTTGTTGGACGCACCGTCAGGCAGCGTCATTTCCTCAAACACCACATTCCACGATGTTGGCGGTTCCTTGAACACCTCGGTGTTATACATCAGCACGTTCGGCCCCCACATATAGGGCACGCCGTAATGCACGCCGTCCACCGTGTGCCATGGGGCCGACTGCAGGCGTGGGTCAACCGTGCCCCATGACGGGATGAGGTCAGTGTTCACAGGTTGCACCCGGTCCCCTGCGATCAGGCGCAGGCTGGCATCGCCCGACGCAGTCACAAGGTCAAATCCGCCTTCGTTCATCAGCGCGACCATTTCATCCGATGTGTTGGCCGTTTTCACATTGACCATGCAACCGGATGCCGCTTCAAACTTCGTCACCCAGTCAAACGCCGGGTCAGTGGCACCGCGTTCGATATAACCCGCCCATGCCACAATGTTCAGCTGGCCTTCGCCTGCGCCAATTTCCGTGACCTGCGCCATGGCGGGTGTGATGGCAACCAGCAGCGACAGTGCCGTGGTGCCCATAATCCTGATGGTTTGCATATGCAGTCTCCCTGAGGTGATCCCTTGGCGGGATTGCCGGATTTCCGGTCATAACCGAACCCTAATGACGAACAAACGAATCGCAATATGAAAATGCATGGCGTGGAAACGGGCAGGGAAAATGGCCCGCTCTGGTTTTCCAGTTGTGAGAATACTCATCTTGCGTTTGCAGCGGGTGCCGCGTTTTGACGCAACGCGTGCCGCGCGCCTAGCGCGGCATCGATGCCAGTCGCATCAGCGCGCGCTGCATCACAGCCATCACCGGTGCCTTTGACGTTGACCGCAGGGTCAGGTCGCAATCAATCAGCGTGGTCAGGGCGTCTTCCAGCCGCTTTGCACCCCACTGGCGCGCCTGCCGTTCAACGGTGTCGCGCGTTTTGAAATTCACGCGGGCCCGGTTGATGGCACTGCCGGTCGGATCGCTTGCAACGCTGTGCAGCACGCGGAAATGCTGCAGGGCGCGGATGCAGATGGTGACAGGGGCGGTTCCCTGCCCCTCCAGCCGCAGGATCAGCGGGCCGATGTCTGCCAGCCTGCCGTCGGCGGCGGCGGTCACCACATCTTCCACTTCGGTGTCAATGGTGGCGGGGGCAAGGGCTGACACCTCTTCGGGGGTCAGCGGTGTGGCATCGCCCCATTTATACAGCGCGATCTTGTCAAGCAGTTGGCGAAAATCGCCGGGGTCAAGCGCGCGGGCCAATGTGTTCAGATCGGCCATCGCCGGGGGGCTGATGGTGGCAAGACCGGCCTTGCGCAGCAGCGCCTCAATTTCCTCGCGGCTGGGCGGATCATCATACAGGCCTGCCGAAAACACCATGGGCAGCTTTTCGAACAGCACCTTCAGCGCGGATTTGGCCGTAAGCCCGCCCGCCGTGACAATGATCTGCGCATCGCCTGTGCGCCAATCCTTTAGCGCGCCCTCGATCAGCGGGGCAAGCGTATCGGTGGCATCTTCAACCAATGCCACACGCGGGCCGGGGAAAAAGCCAATCGCCTTGACGGCGTCCAGCAACAGCGCGGCATCCTTGCGCAATTCCGCCGCTGATATGCGCGTCAGCCGCATTTCAGCCGGGCCTTCGGGGCCGATCAACGCGGCCACCACTTCGGCGCGCTTGATGGCGACGCGCATGGGATCGGCACCAAAGATCAGAAGGCCGGTTTTACCGGGGTCGGGTTTGGCGAAATAACGTGTGGCCTCGATCCCTTTCAGGATCATGACCAATCCCCGGAGGTGGCGATCAGGCGGCTGACAATCTGGTCGGCCAGAATGCGCATCAGGCGGAACGCGGCGTCTTCTTCGGCGGCAAGGCCCGCGACGGTAGACCCGGTCGCAGAGTATGAGGTAAAGTTTTCCACACGCCCGCCAGCCACGCGGGTGGCTGTGGCGCGTTCGGTCAGGGTCCAATCGACAGCGCCGGTCAGGTTGTACCGGGTGATGGCGTTATCGGGGGTGATTCCCACGCCGATGGCGCGGGTGGTGATGGTATAGGTCAGATCAAAGCGGGCAGTTTCGGGCCGCCCGATGCGTTCTTCCAGCCGTTCGACCAGATCGAAAGCGTTCTTGTCGGCGGGGTTGGCGGCGCGGATTGACCCTTGCAGTCCTTCGGCCGCCCCACCGGGGCCAAGTGCGGGGGTGAACCCGCAGGCGGCGATGGTCAGGGGAACCAGAATCAGCAGGCGGCGGGAAAGGCCCCCCCCTCCCCAGCCCTCCCCCACGGGGGAGGAGGAGGCCTGCTGCGCCCGGCCACAATCACACCGCTGAAAATCACGCGCCTCCCTCCCCCCCCCTGCCAAGATATGGCGTGGGGGAGGGTTGGGGTGGGGGGGCTGCGTTGCCTTAAACCACGACATTGATGATGCGCCCCGGAACCACGATGATCTTTTTCACCGGCTGCCCGGCAAGGAATTTGACCACAGCTTCATCCGCCAAGGCGATCTTTTCAACCTGATCCGCCGCCATATCCTTTGGCACGCTGATTTCCGCCCGGCGTTTGCCGTTGATCTGGATGGGCAGGGTCACCGTATCATCCACCAACAGCGCCGGATCGGCCACAGGCCACGCCGCCTGCGCACACAGCCCCACCCCGCCTTGCGCCGCCCAGACGGATTCCGCGATATGCGGCACCATCGGCTGCATCAGCTGCGCCAAGGTGCGCATCGCGGCCTTCATGGCCTGCGTGCTGGCATCCGTACGGGAAATGACGGCGGTGAATTCATACAGCTTTGCAATCGCCTTGTTGAAGGCGAACCCTTCTATCCCTTGGGTAACGTCCTGCACCGCGCGGGCAGAAGCGCGTGCCAAATCAGCATCCCCCGGCCCGGTGTGATCCGCAGGCATATCGCCCACGCGGGAACACAAGGCCCAAACGCGCGACAGGTGTTTGAACGCCGCCTCGGCGCCGGCACTCGTCCATTCCACATCGCGTTCAGGGGGGGAGTCTGACATGACGAACCAGCGCGCGGTGTCTGCGCCGAAGGACGTGATGATGTTCATCGGGTCAACGACGTTTTTCTTGGATTTCGACATCTTGGCAGAGGGGATGATCTCTACCGCCGTGCCATCGGCCAGCTTTCCGTCCACCACATCCTCGGGCAGATGATAAACCGGCCGTCCCTGTGCATCGCGTGTCAGGTAAATCTCGTGCGTCACCATCCCTTGGGTGAACAGCGCGTTGAACGGCTCAATCGCGCTGGCGGGCAAATGCCCGGTCTTGTGCATCGCGCGGGCAAAGAAGCGGGAATAGAGCAGGTGCAGAATCGCATGCTCCACCCCGCCAATGTATTGATCGACGTTCATCCAGTAGGCCGCATCTTCGGCCACCGTCGGCGTGCTGGCATGGGGTGCTGTGAACCGCGCATAATACCAGGACGAATCCATGAAGGTATCCATCGTATCCGTCTCACGCCGCGCAGGGGCACCGCATTTTGGGCAGGCACAGTTGCGCCATGTCGGGTGGCGGTCCAGCGGGTTGCCCGGAATGTCAAACGTCACATCATAAGTCAGTTCCACGGGCAGGTTGGCCTTGGCCTCTGGCACCACACCGCAGGTATCGCAATGCACGACCGGAATCGGGCAGCCCCAATAGCGCTGGCGCGAAATGCCCCAGTCGCGCAGGCGGTATTTGGTGACGCCCTTGCCATAGCCATGGGTTTCGGCATGGGCGATGGCAGTGGCCACAGCGGCCTCACCCGTTTGACGGGCTGATCCGGAAAACCCGCGAATATAGGTAACCTGTTCGGACTTCATGGGGACAAAGGCTTCCGACAGGACGATCTCCCCATCATTTTCGCGGCTAAGGACGCTCATGGCATGAGTGGCAGATTCGCCGGTAAAGACAGATTTGATCGGCAGCCCATATTTCGTCGCAAATTCAAAGTCGCGCGCATCATGCGCCGGGCACCCGAAAATCGCCCCCGTCCCATACTCCATCAGCACAAAATTCGCGATATACACCGGCAATTCCCATGTCGGATCAAGCGGATGCTTCACCCGAACGCCCGTATCAAAGCCGATCTTCTCCGCCGTCTCCAACGCCTCTGCCGTCGTCCCCCCCAGCCTGCACTGCGCCAGAAACGCCGCCACCCCTGCATCCCCCGCCAAAGCCTTTGCCAACGGATGATCCGGGCTGACCGCCGCAAACGATGCCCCCATCAGCGTATCGGGCCGCGTTGTGTACACCTCTAGCGCATCAAAACCCGCCGGTGCCCCCACCGTATCAAATGCAAACTGCAGACCCTGCGATTTGCCGATCCAGTTCGCCTGCATCAGGCGCACCTTCTCTGGCCAATCCTTCAAACCGTCCAAAGCCTCCAGCAATTCCCCCGCATAATCGCTGATCCGGAAAAACCATTGCGTCAGCTCCCGCCGTTCGACGAGGGCACCAGACCGCCAGCCCCGCCCGTCGATCACCTGTTCATTCGCCAGAACCGTCATATCGACCGGGTCCCAGTTCACCACCGCCGCCTTGCGGTACACCAGCCCCGCTTCCATCATGTCGATGAACATCGCCTGCTGCTGGCCGTAATATTCCGGATCGCAGGTCGCAAACTCACGCCCCCAGTCAATGCTCAGGCCCAGCGGCTTCATCTGCCCCCGCATGTCCGCGATATTGCCATAGGTCCAGTCCTTGGGGTGCCCCCCCCGCTCCATCGCCGCGTTTTCTGCCGGCATCCCGAACGCATCCCAGCCCATCGGGTGCAGCACGCTGTACCCCTGTGCCGCCTTGGTGCGCGCCACCACATCGCCCATCGTGTAATTGCGCACATGCCCCATGTGAATGCGCCCCGACGGATAGGGGAACATCTCCAGCACGTAATACTTGGGCCTGGCCGCATCACGCCGCGCAGTGAAAACGCCCGCCTCTTCCCAGGCCGCCTGCCATTTCGCCTCGATCACTGCAGGGTCATACTTCGACATCGCGCGCCTCATCCGGGTTCAAGCCGCGCGAGATAACCCCAAGCACCTGCCAAGGTCCAGCCTGCCTGCCTGTTTTCTATCTGTGACAATGCCTAGGAATCAGCCGTTACCCGCACGGCGAGAATTACAGCCCGCTGTCCTGAATGCGCAGCTGGCGTGCCCGCGTCAGAATCGCATCTTCCACCGCGCGCTGCACATCCGGTGGCACCGCACCCCCGCCGCGCGATTGCAGCGCCACCCGCAACGACCGCGCATCCAGCGCCGGGTCTTGCACATAGATCGTCGCCCGGTAGGCCCGCCCGCTGCCCGGTGGCGTGCCATACCCCATCACAATCACCCCGGTGAACGGGTCAACCGATTCGATGGGCAGAAAGTTCAGCACGTCCAAAGCGGCCACCCACAGGTATTTGTTCACCTCAACCGTTGTGTTCGGATCATCCGCGTTGGTGAACAAATCCCAGATTGTGGATTCCCCCGTTTCTGCCGCGCCCGACCGTGCCGCCGCTGC